>JAJYTO010000020.1 GCA_021793015.1 Bacillota bacterium | reverse complement strand
CCCGGCGCATTGCCGCGTCAGCGCCAAGAATGCTCCCTCACGTACCAAAAACGTACGCTCGGTCCGCATTCTTGGCTCGCTTCCTTGCACTGCGCGGGTCTTACCTGACCCCTTTTTGAACTGGCTCATCAAGGAAAATGACTAAAAACCCTTCCCTGTCGGCGACGACCTGGGACACAGGCAATATGGCGATCATCCCTTCAACGCCGCGCACCATGAACTCACGGATTTCTGTCAAACCGACCACTTCCGCCGTTCGTGCGGCGTTACCCGCCAAGGTCGCAAACATGTCAATGACGCTCTCATCGTAAGGCTGATCGCTTGCCAGAGCATAGCCGTCAGGGTGCACCGTCAACCACCCCAGGACACGCGGATCCTCCAGTCTCTGGCGCAGAGCCTCGGGAAGACCTGCAGCATGATTGTCCCGATCCGCGAGCGTCTCGTAGGCGGCCCTGCGCAGGACGTGATCTTCGTCCAGAATCTCATCGGCGATATCCATCTCCTCTCGGCCCAGTACAAGAGGCGCCGACTGCTCCACAAACTCAGCGTGGCGAAACTCGCTCGCGACGCCCGCGCGCGCTGCCTCGCCGACGTCATTGACAAGCCCGGACGATTCCAGCCGCGCGACGGCCGCAGCATCGTCTGCGCCAACAGCACTTTGCGGCTGGGGCATGCTTGCGCTGGTCGCTGACTGCGGAAACTTGATGATCTTTTCATCCGAGCGTGCTGCCAGCCCGGTCGACTGGATGAGGAATTTCTCCTCGGGCTGCCCCGGCGTCCCAACCGACTCAGCGAGATGTCTTTCCTGTTCAAACGTCGCTTCGCGCGCCATATCGGGCCGCGGCGCAGAATCGGCGAAGGTGAACACCTCGCCCGGCTGTGAATCGACTGTCAGGGAATCTGTCGAATCTGTCGAATCTGTCGAATCTGCAGACTCTGTCGGCGGTGTATCAAATCCCCGTTGCGACGCTGCCATATCCGCTTCCCCGGTTTGCGGGCGCGAATCCGCTTCAGCCGCCTCAGTAGCGATCGCCTTCATCGACTTTGACTCTTCTGTTGTCTTCACATGGCGTGGTCCCGTCTGTTTCTGAATCTGGCTCACATTCCACAAAACCAGCAAGACGATGACGATGAGCGCAAGTACACCGGCGCCTATCCAATACAGATCAGTGACGTTCATCCGCTCCACTCCATTTGCGGGGACAGTACTCGGCGATGCGCAACAGTTACCGTCTCCAGATTCTCCCCTTCACCTTAACACAGCCCGCATGCGCCCGCAAAACGGGCGCTCCGGCCGCGGGATTCAGCGCAACAGCCAGCGCAACAGCCGTTTGCGCAGCACGGCAAACGTCCCCGGACGCAGCCGCCAGATGCACGAGACGAGTAGCAGAGCGCTTCCTCCGAGATACAGGTAAAAAAAGCTCTGCCACGATGCCGTGCTTGACAGATCGTGAATCTGCACGACGCTGAACACCGAAGATACGATGGACTGATGAAAAACGGGACTTGTGAAGCCCAAGCTGGCTTCCAGACTCGCCTGCATGTAGATGGGGTTCAGCGAATAGCAGATCCCGCTCATCAGTCCCCAGACCGCCTCATCAGAACTGTGATTCGCAATGTTGTCAAAGAGGTATCCCGCGACCGCCAGTCCCAGAAAGAGCGCGGCCACCGTCGCGTAGGAGAAAACCGTGCTCCAGCCCGTCCGGCGCAGCCACGTCGACCAAAAGATGCTGACGCTGGCAATGGCGCCAAGGGTTACGATCTGCAACCCAAAGACGGCGAGAACCTGAGACGGAACGACGCCGCCAAACAAAAACACGATGCTGTACAGCGGGAGTGTCATGACGATGAGCAGCAGCAGAAATGAAATGGACGTAACAAATTTGGTGAATATGATCGAAGCCGGCGACAGCGGCGTCGTGAGGAGCACCGTGAGCGTCTGCCGTTCGCGTTCACCGCTGATGACACCCGATGCGATCCCCGGAGTGACAAAGGATATCATCGCCAATTGCAGGTACGACAAAAACGTGAACAGGTCCGCAGTCCGCGCCGGCTGGAGCAACAGCGTCTGCCCCTGGACGTTTACGTACATGAACACAAAGGCGACCGCTCCAATGATGAACAGATACAGTGACAGAGCGAGCACCGTTCGTCCCGAACGCATTCTTTGCCGAAGTTCCTTGCGCAACAGCGGATTGTCCATCCACCTCGCCAGACGATACCGAATCGCCTCCATCGACAATCACACTCCCGCTACGCCATCTGGATGGCTGCAGATCCTTCCAGCGCACGCTCATTGCCCTTCCCAGCTCGCTCAGCGCGCATCACGCCATCTGGCCGGCTGCAGATCCTTCCAGCGCACTGGCGCTCTGTTCTGCGGCGTGCGCATCGGACGTCAGATGGAGGAAAAGGTCCTCCAGGCTGCCCCCGACTTCGCGAAACGTTTTCACCTGATAGCCGGCTGCTGTCAGATCGAGTATGAGTTCCACCTGATCCCGCTCCGTTCCCGCAAACAACAGATCGACTCGCGTTTCCTCGCAGGTCAGCACCTCGGATACGTAGGGATGCCGAGCGAGCGCATCAGCCATCGCGAGACCGCCCGCGAGGACTTCAACGCAAATCTGTCGATGTCCATTCACCCGCGCTGTCACCACCTCGACCGAGGCGCAGGCGACGAGCGCCCCGCGCTTGATGATGCCAATTTCGTCGCACATATCCGCCAGTTCGGGGAGGATATGCGAACTGATCAACACGGTTTTGTCACGTTGCCGCAACCCCTTGATGATCTCGCGCATTTCGATGCGCGAACGGGGGTCGAGTCCTGAAGCCGGCTCGTCCAGAATCAGCACAGGCGGATCATGCATCAGACAGCGCGCCAGTCCGAGGCGCTGCTGCATACCGCGCGACAGCGCATTGACGTAACCGTCCGCCTTGTCCTCCAGATTAACCATGTTCAGCAGTTCCTTGGTGCGCTCCTCAATCTGAGCCGCTCCCACCCCATAGGCGGTTCCGTAAAACGCGAGATACTCGCGCACGCTCAAATCGTCGTACACCCCGAACACATCCGGCATATACCCGATCATCCTGCGCACTGCCGCCGGTTCCGTGGTCACTTCGGCCGACCCCACAAACGCCCTGCCCGAAGTGGGCAACATCAAGGTGGCCAGAATAGACAGAGTGGTCGTCTTGCCAGCCCCATTTTCGCCGACAAATCCAAACACCGTGCCCGCCCTGACATCCAGGTTCAAGTCCCGGACAGCGTCCGTTTTCCCGTACCGCTTGCACAGATTTTCCGTTGTGATCATATCCGCATTCCTCATTCCAAAACAGGCGTGACTGGAATTACTTGCCTGATCATCCATTGTGGCGTTGCGGGTAACACGTTGCCTGCCGAACCAAACACAGGTGGTTGTGAATGCGTCCAGGCGACAAATAGCACGCTGCCCTGCGGCGGCGTAGCGGTCACAAAACCCGGAACGCTGTCAAATAGGGCTCTCCCGACCCCATGCGCCGCGCTGCTGAGCGCGGCGGCAACCCGGCCGGCAAGGGGACTGTGCGGCGGCGATTTTCGCAGCATGGCGTCCACGTTCACGGTGGCGCCGCGTTTGACGGGGCCAAGCATCACCACCTGCCCCTGATCAA
The DNA here is from genome assembly GCA_021793015.1 of Bacillota bacterium. Taxonomy (GTDB): domain Bacteria; phylum Bacillota; class Bacilli; order Alicyclobacillales; family SLC66; genus JAKADD01. Next base: position 24,166 of record JAJYTO010000020.1, on the reverse strand, counting down.
TCAGCGCGGCGCCGGTCAGATTGACATTCGTATCATTGACCAAATAACCCGCCAAGGAACGCATGGAGGTAAACAGCGTCCCCTGCACGGAACCGAAACGCGTGGCGTCATGCACCGCGTAGACAAAGCGCCCGCCCCAGGCGGGCACGACATTGAACGCCGAGAATCCCCCCCGCGCCGTGAACAACACCCGCGCATCGCCGCCCGTCGCGGTCGCTCCCTCCGCGAGCGCAACACTCCAGGTCGACGCCGGCGTCGCCACTGTGTAAGACCGGGTCTGCGGCGACATGAGCGCTTCGACGCCGACCACCTGCGCCAGATTGGCGTCCACGATATCAACCAGGCCCACACCCTGCGTCAGAATGCCGTTCGGGCGCTGCAAGATTCCGAGTTCATAGATCGCCGCAGCCAGAAGGATCGACATCATGGGGAGCACGGCCCACGCCCATTCATTCTTGCGGCGTCGCCGCAGGAGAACATAGAGCGCCGGCCCGCAGACAAACGTGTACACGCCGAAAACCACTTCCCAAATCCAAAGCGGCGGGGCCTGCAATTGGGGAAACTGTTGTGCGGCTCCAAGCAGCGACAGCGCGCCGGACTGACCAAAGAGATCCGGTTTCGCCGTCAGCACTGAACCGTGAACCGCATGCAGGATCCCTTCCCACAGCATGGCGTTTCCCGCCCAGGAGACCAGGGAGGACGATGCCGCGTCAAACCCCGCATAGACGATCTCTCCCCGCCCGAGAGGCCGATCTGCGACCAGCGCATTGGAACGATGGCCGATGAGCACGGTCGCATCCTTGCCGGCAGTTCCGTACAGCAAGGCGAGGTTTCCTCTGGGCGGCGATGTATTTGCAAAATTTGACAATGGTGCGCCCGACTGATCCAGGACGATGGCGCCGGATACAGGCGTAAAGGCGGAAAACGCCCCGATCTGGCCAGCGTTTGGCTCGATTCCGCCAAATATCAGTATGCCGCCGGAGCGAACCCAAGCCAGAACAGCGTGCACTTGAGCCGGCGTCAACTGGGCGGCTACTGATCCGTCGAGGTACAGATAGCTCAAACTCTGCAACAGTTGCAACGACTTTGGCAGCGTCTCCGGCCGAATGAACGCGGTTACGAGTTCCGACGACCTGTTGGCGGATGAAACGCCCGCCAAGAACTGTACTGCCTGCGGTTGAGTGCTGACGACGCCGGCGATATCGGACCCAGCCACGGCCACTCCGTTGAGCCGAATTCGCGCTTGCACCCTCCCCTGCGCCACGAGAGTAAGCATCCCGCCCCGCGCGAGGAGATGACCCGGCAGTCCGATGGAAACCACTGTCGAAGCTGCGTTTCCAGCAGGTACCTTCACAGGCCAAACCAAAGCCCCATCGTAGGGAGAGGTGCCAGACACTCCATAAACGAGGACGCCAGTCAGCGCCCGCGGTCCGGAATGCGTCACGGTCACACGCACTGGCGCCCAGACACGGGGGTCAAAATAGTTTTGGAAACCGACATTGACGCTCATGCTCACGCTGCTGGCAACCGCGGTGCGGCACACCGGCAGGACGCCAAACGTCAGCCCGAACACCAGGGTCGCCAGCATGACGCGCCAGCATCCGGTTTTTCGATGGCAGGCGCTCATTCCGTCATTCCTTATCTGAAGCCAACTTTTACGCCTATTGTATCACGCCTCGCACATCCTGGCGAGACAACCTGCGGCGGGCCAGATACAGGGCAAACTCAGCGCTGAGCCGCGCGGACGCCCGACTCATCTCGCCATTTAGCAACGAACGCGACGGCTTGGGATTCAACTCAATATACCAAATATTCCCCTTCGCATCGACGCCCAGATCATACCCGATCACCCCCAGCGTTGGATATGTTCTTGTCAGCGCCTGCGCCGTGAGCAAAGAACTTCGTTCCAAGTCGCCCACAGGCAGCGAGACGCCTGTGGCGCCAAGGGTCTGCCGCAATTGCGCGAGACGCATCTTGTGTCCACCCGCCACGAGATTCGTGACCACGCCGCCTTTCGCCGCCACCTTTGGCACGATCCCGATCAGTTTCCACGCACCGTTGCGATCGCGCATGACAACTGTCCGAAAATCGACCTTACCCCCGTCGACGTGAAGCAGGGGAATCTGTTCCTGAACAATGTAGGAAGTCTGCGCCAGCAGTCTGCGCATAAAGCGGCCGAATTCAGCGCGCGCGAGTCGCCGTCGAAAAGCGCCTCGTTCGAAACAGCGATCGCAATCCACCCAGACAGACCCCTGATCGCCGCGCACCCGCAACACGCCGCGGCCCCCATACCCTCCCACAGGTTTTACATAGACCACGCCAAAGCGGTCAAGCATCCGGTCAATCGTCGCGACATCGACGACGCGCGTCGTTACGGGAACGCGCAGCCCCGTTTCCGGATGGGCGCGGACCCACTCTGAAAGAGTCGCCTTGCACGGCATGAGCGGATTGAACAGCGGAATACCCCTCGCTCTCGCCAGTGCGCGGAGGGGGCGGACATAGCCGTGCATAACAAGATGAACAAATACATTTTCGTAAATGACGTCGGGCAGCCGGCATTTCACTTGGCGCCATTCGTGTTTTCCATGCGTGCCCAGACACTCGCGCGCCGTCATGGTCCCCTCTCGGCTGTTGACATTCTTCGGATCAAATAAAACCAGACGCGCTCCCTGCCCCTCTGCGTGCCTGGCCATGTGTCCAAAAAAACCTCCGACTGCGGATTTTGACGGCGCAACCGTCGTCGCTACACCGATCAGAACAGTACGAGACAAGCTCATGTCATGCGCCCCTTCGTTCAAACCCTACATGACAAGTGTATGTTCGTCAGGCAGCGAACGTCAGCGGCGCATCAGCGCGCCTTGTGCCCGGAGAGACCTCTTTCATTTCCGCATGCGGCAGACGTCAGCGCGCCTCCATTGCGGCAGAGTATTCCACCCGAACCGTGGTGGCAATGCCGCCGCGCACATTGTATTTTCCCACCACCTCCAGATACTTGGGTTTTGCGAAGCGAATAAAATCGTCGGCGATCAAGTTGGTCACTTCTTCGTGAAAATGCCCCTCGTCACGATAGCTCCAAAGATACAATTTCAGCGATTTAAGTTCGATGATGAACGGACCTGGACGGTAGCGAAAGGTGATGACGCCGAAGTCCGGCTGCCCCGTCTTTGGACAGAGCGTCGTGAATTCCGGCGCCTCGATGAATATCTCATAGTCGCGCTCCGGGTATGGGTTTGCAATCGGATCGAGTTCTCTGGCTGGCTTTGTGGCCATGTGACGTTCTCCCCCTTTCCCGTGTATCCGAATCCATGGCATAATACGGTATCGATGTTCGATGGACCCGGTTATTTGGAGTTCTCCGTTGGTTGGAGGGCGACCATCGTGCGGGTCTGATCGGCGTCCTCCGTGCGAGTGCGGCCCTCATCCGCCAATTCGGCCTTCAATATCGCAATTTCCTGCACCAGGCGCACAGTACGCTTTGTCAACCGCGACAGAACGACAGTCAGATGCACCATGGTGCCTAACATAAACAGGAATCCGATCAGGAAGAGCAGGGATGGGGCATAGTAGATGCCCACCGCCACCGCGATTCCGTTTAACCACTGTGGAAACATGGAGACCAGCAGGATGACGATCCCCATGCCCAACCAAAGCAGGGAATACTGCTCCATCAACACTCTGCGCCGCATCAGATCAACGACGGCAAACAGAAATACCAGGCTGAACGCTACGCCGAGAATATAGATGTTCAAGCCGTCAATCCTCCTCGACCGCCCTCTTGCGCAAAAGTTCCAGCCCAACCGCGAGGGTGACCTTCACCATATAGTAGATCGATTTGCGCACATTGATGGACGAGACCCCCGCTTGACGTTCCTTCATCTGCACGGCCACCTCATGGATCGTCATGTGGTTGCGATGCAGCAGGACAAGCACCTCGACCTCAGGATAATCGAAAGGGTAATACGAACTGAACAGTTCAATAATACGCCGGTTGACCACGCGATATCCGGACGTGGTGTCTTTGATCGGATAGCCGACTGCCAACCGCACCAAAGTGGACAACAGGATCATACCCATACGACGCGACCGCGACGACCGATAGGCCGTTCTCTCCACGTACCGGGAACCAAGAATCATGTCTCCCCGCCCCTGGCGCGCCTCTTCGAGAAGTCTCGGCAGATCCGCCGGATCGTGTTGGCCGTCCGCGTCGATCTGGATCGCGTACTGATACCCGCGTTCCTTCGCGTACCGGTAACCTGTCTGCACGGCCCCGCCGATTCCGAGATTGACGGACAGATTGATGACAAACGCGCCCGCCGCGCGCGCCTCCTGGGCTGTGCGGTCGGTTGAGCCGTCCGAAACGACGACGATGTCGACCGTGGGCACCGCGCAGAGTATGCTGTCGACTACAGCAGCCACCGTTTTTTCCTCGTTCAGCGCCGGAATAATGACCAACGCATCATTCATTGCCGAGTCTCCCTCTCTTTGGCCACCGATTCCAGGCGTAAAAAACAGCAACCGGAATCAGGATGAGCCACACTGCGACAACGGGATATCCGTACCGTGCAAGCGGCAGAAATCCAAGTTGCACGATCAGCAGATAGAGCGACGTGACGGCGACACTGCGCGCCAGCGGCTTCACAATCAGCACCAGCGCCGCAACGGCGCCCACAATGACGCATGCTTGATGAAACAGTACAAAAGCGGGCAAAAAGGCGTAGAGATACGGTTGCCAGAGCAGATAAGGCAATTTGCCAAACAGATACCAGCCAGCGAAATACAGAAAATGATGTGAAAAGCCATGCAGAATATAGTGGATCGCAAACGTTTGCTGGGTCTCATGCAATGCTCTCGACGCCTGAATGAGTGTGTTCACATTGACGCCAAAGTACGGGATGGCCCCTGCCAGCAGGGGATTCCCCGCTTCCGTGGAGAGCGGGATGAATTGGTGAAAATCGATGAAGTTGCGCACCCACCACGGCAGCATGACAGCGACGAGCGCTGCAGTCATCCCGATCGCGGGCCCCCAAAGAGGCAGATTCTCACCCCGTTTTCGGGCAGTCATCCACCGCCACCACATCAAAAACAGAAAGACGGCCCACAGCGGCAGGACGGTCGGGCGCACCAGAGTGGTGATTCCGAGAAGAGCGCCCGCCGCGATGTACCAGATGACGCCGCCCCCCTTTTCCGCCCGGACAAACGCGGCGATCGTCGCAAACAGCGCCGGCATGAAAAGCGCCTCTGTAAGCAGCAGCATGCCGATAAAACTGTTCGGCAGATAGAGCAGCGACAGGACGCCCGCAGCGAACCCCACATAGCGGTTCGCCAGCGCAGCGCCGATGTAGTAGGCCAAGGCAAGCGTCACAAGCGACAACATTTGCTGCGCCAGAAACGTCTCATGGATCACACGGGTTTGGTCCAGCAGATGACCGCCGTGCAACAGCATCGACAGCTTGTACATAAAAGCGATGAACAGGGGATATAGAGGCGTTACAAAGGCGCTTGGTCCAGGGCCAAGGCCCAGATATCCGTGAAGGACCACATTCCGCGCCATTGTATCATAGCGCAACATATCTCCATATAGATAGACGCCAGTCCGCTTCCACAGATATAGACGAAAGATAAGGCCTACGACCAGCAAAGCGTATAAAGGCCAATGCGACCGTACTCGCTCCAAAAAAAGTCCCCCTTATTCCCGACAATAGGGTACCAGCGTATGGCGTCACTTGTCAAACAGGACGGCGGCGCTGCGGCGTTTGAGCAGCCCCGCGTTTGATCGGCCGCACGCCGTTTCCGGCAACCGATGCTTCCATACTCCCGACCAGTTCCTTGCTTGACCCTCATTTTTCCGTCCCTTTATACTGGGTGTGGAGAAATGCACCCATGAATGGAGTCTTCAGATGGAGATCGAATGGCCGGAAGCATACGCTGACATGTTTCGCGCCTGTTTTGGCGAGGAGCAATGGCGCCTGTACTGCGAGGCGTTCCTCTCTCCGCCAGTGCGCGGCGTTCGCGCCAACCGCCGCAAAGCCCACGGAGCCGCCGTCCACGCGTTGCAGGCAGCCGGCTTGCTGCGCGATTCTGTGCCATGGTCGGCAGACAGTTATTACATTCCTGTGGATGCGCCTGTTGGCGCCGACCCGCTTCATGCGGCCGGTTGCCTCTATCTGCAGGAGCCTTCCGCCATGGCCGCCGCCACAGCGCTAAGTCCCGCTCCGGGCGAACGCATTCTGGATCTCTGCGCGGCTCCGGGAAGCAAAACGACGCACATTGCGGCACTTATGAATAACGATGGATTGCTCGTCGCCAACGAGCCGAATCCGGAGCGCTGCCGGATATTGGCGGAAAATACCGAACGCATGGGACTGTTGTCCACGACCGTGACACAGGCGAAACCAGAGTCATTGGCGTCCCTGTTTCCGCAATTTTTTTCCGCCATACTGGTCGACGCCCCGTGCAGCGGTGAAGGAATGTTTCGCAAAGACGCCGACGCGCGCGCATGCTGGCGCCCTGACCTGCCGCTGGCAAACGCCCGCCGACAACTCGACATCCTTGAAGCGGCGTACAGCATGTTGGCGCCGGGCGGTCGAATCCTGTACGCCACATGCACATTCAATCCCGTCGAAAACGAAGGCGTTGTGCTGAACTTCCTGGCGCGGCACCCGGAACTCGCGCTGGCCGAGATGCATTTGCCGCAATCCGCGCCCGGACTCACTCTCAAAGAACTTCAGACGATCAGGACAAGCTATCGTCCGCTGGATCACTGCCTGCAGCCCATCGATGACTGGCTGGCCAGTGTGGAACGGACGGATGGCTCCCGCAACACGGACGGCTCTTACGACGCGGAGAACTCCCGCAACCGCGGCAACCATTCAGAAGGCCGCCAAAACGGCGCCGGGAGCGCCAAGGAAATCCGCGACACAAGCCTGTGCGCCCGGTATTTCCCTCATCAGGCGCGCGGCGAAGGACATTTCATGGCCGTTCTCTATCGTCAACGCGCACTTCTGCCAGAGGACCAGGCCGCCAGCGTTAACGACAACACTCGGCGCGAGCGAGCCAGACGCCGGGCGACGACGGTCAGCGGCGCACACTCGCCGCTTGTGGCACTCTTTCGCGAATTCGCCAGCCGCACGCTGTCCGAGAGTTTCCTCCATCATCTCGAAGATGCTTACACCCTTTGGCCGCAGGGCGATCTGTTATTCGCGGCGCCGCGCGATCTGGCTGACCATCTTCGCGCGACCGCTGCGCCGTCAAAGCAACGGCCTCCCGACAGCAGGCGCCGGACTTCAGCCCGATTGCGAAGCGAGGAAAACACGCCCGCTTATTCGCCATTGTTCCTCAGGATCGGTCTGCCGCTCGTCCGGGTGGCGCAACGACATGTCGTGCCCACTCACAGCCTCGCCATGGCCCTGATAGCGGAAGACGCCCTGCATCCCCTACGGTTTGCATATGATGATCCTGCGGTTCTCGCCTACTTAAAAGGTGAGTCCATCGCCCCGCCTCCCGGCGCTCCGCCCGGATGGACCCTTGTGACCATGGCCGGCGCGGGAATCGGATGGGGGAAAATCAGCGACGGCATTCTCAAGAACCATTATCCCAAAGGTCTGAGACGCGCGTACAGATTTGCAGCGCCCTGAACGTCATCCCCCACGAGCTTCGTTATCATGAACGGGGCCGACGGACCCCAACTCCGACGAACAAAGGCGCATTGGCGCTGATCGGGCCTCGTCATGAGGAATCTCCCCCTCCGCCATCGGAACGAGTCGGACCCGCACGCTATAGAACGTCGCCCCTCCGCCCATGTCGGACAGGCGCGCGGACGTCACCTGATTCACGTTGGTTCCCTGGCCTTGACCGTTCCAGCGGACGGCATAGCTCACCACCGTGCCTGGCGGAGGCACCGTACTCTCGAGCGTCACCATGGGGGTGCGCCCGTCCCGGCTTTCGAGCCACACCCAGTCGCCGTGGGCGAGCCCCAGCCGACGAAGATCCCCGGGCGCCGTCAAAAGCTCCGGCCAACGCCGCTTCTGTACGCTGGCGATATTTCCGAAACTCGACTTGATGGTTTCCCGAGCCGACGGCGAGATGAGGTACAGGGGATAGTCCGGATCGACCTCCGGATCCAAAAATCCGCCAACCGGGAGAGGTTCCAGACAGAGCCGACCCGACGGGGTTTGGATGAGCGTGTCCACAAACGGCCGGACATGGGCGTCCAGTCGCACCTTTTGCACCGGGTTGCGCTTCAAGGACTCCAGAGTGATGCCGTCCAGCCACGGATGGTCAGAATCCAGGGCGTCTCCAATGAGATCCTCGTCGGACGCGTGGAGTTCCGGCCCGTGGAGCCCCATTGACCGGGCCAAACGGCGGAAGAACTCGGCATTGGACACCGACTCCCCGGCCGGCGGGGTCGCCGGTTGGTTGATCTGGACGTACCGATGCCAATAGGAGACATGCAGATCGAGACTCTCCATGCCCATGGCCGCCGGCAGCACAAAATCGGCCCATCGGGCCGTATCGGTCATCATCTGTTCATGCACGACCGTCAACAGATCCTCCCGCGCCAGTCCTCTCAGCACAGTCGATTGATCGGGCGCCGTCGCCGCCGGATTGGAGTTATACGCGATCAAGGCGCGAACGGGCGGATCCCCGAGATCGGTCAGGGCCAAACCCAATTCGACCATGTTCACGCTTCGCACGCGTCGGGACAGAAGGTGACGCCCCTCGAGTTTTTCTTTATTGATGGGGAAGGCGTCCGAATTGCTGAGCAAATGGCCTCCGCCCACGTCACGGTGGGATCCAGTCAGGATCGAGAGGGCGGAAATCGCCCACACCGCCTCCGCCCCGTGATCCTGCCGTTGCACGCCAAACCCGGTGCGGATGACGAGCGGCCGAATGGCGGCCAGGCGATCGGCCAGCGCCTGAATGTCCTTGGGCCCGAGCCCGGTCGCCGCCGCCGTTCTCTTGAGCGTCCATAGCCTTGCGTGCTCATAATAGCGTTCAAATCCCTGCGCATATTGGTCTAGAAACTCCCGGTCATAGCGTCCGCTTTCAATCAACTCGCGCCCGAGACAAAGCGCCAAGGCCACATCGGTGTTGGTCTTGAGGGCCAGATGATTTCCATATCGCCGGGCTGTCTCCGTCCTCAAGGGATCGACCGTCCAGACTTCGGCGCCAGCGTCTTGCGCCTGATCGAGCCAGGGCAGTTCATGCACGTTGGTGCTGGCCGGATTTGTTCCCCACAAGAGAATCAGGCGCCCGTACGGCAGGGTTTCCGGGTCGGGCCCCAGCCGTTGGCCATAGACCCGCGTCAAGGCCGCATCGGCCGCCGCCGTGCAAATCGTACGTTCCAACGCCGAGGCTCCAATCGCGTGAAAGAAGCGCCGGTCCATGCCGGTTCTGCTGAGAAGTCCCATGTTGCCGCCAAAACTGTACGGCAGGACGGCTTCACCCCCTGACTCGACCACGATGGCGCGAAGCCGTTCCCCGATCTCTCCCATCGCATCCTCCCAACTGACGCGTTCAAACCGTCCGCTTCCCTTGGCGCCAATTCGTCGCAAAGGGTGAAGGACACGGTCCGGATGGTACACCCGATCAAGATAATGGTTGACCTTAAAACACAAAAACCCGCGTGTGACAGGATGTCGCCTCTCCCCGCGGATCTGTCGGATGACGCCGTCCTGGGCCGTCACCTCGAGCCCGCAGGTGTCATAGCAGTCGTGGGGACAGACCCCGTGCACAACGACCGTGTTCTCCACCATGCTCCCCCTCTATTGCACTCGTTGCGTCGATTGTATCACGCGAACAGTATATGAGGTTGTCCGAAAAGGGTCGAGGTAAGACGCTTTATATAAATCCGACCGGCAAAGAGTCCATCCCATTGCACTGTCGAGTATGACGTAGCAGCCGCTGCCGACGCGGGGTAGAACACTCCCATGGTGAGAGCGATCACGGCCGCGCTCACCTCGACTGTGTGGAGTCGAGACCGCCGTTGTTTCATCTTTTCGCCTCCTCCTATTCCGAAAAATCGCTGCAGGCGTATTTTTCTTCCCGGTTGTTGGTGGCGCGCAGCTGAGATTTTGCTTCGCAAAACTCAGGCATGAAAGTCTATCCCGGAAATAATGATGGTCCCTGCTGGTCGGAGTCATATATTGCGCCCCTGCTCAGACAACGCTGTCGCTGAACTCGCGACGGGCGCAATATATGACTCCTCCCCGAGCGGGCCTTGCATTCGCGAAAAACTTCGCGGCACCATTTTCATCCTGCTGATGGTGCTGCGCAGCGGCATGGGGGTCTATCCCGGAAATACGGCGGCTCCTGACTGAAGTCCATTGCTGACGCCAAGTTGCACAAACGTTTTCCTTAGCGCCAAATCACCCCCTCGCTCTTCGGGCGGATCCTGTGAACCCCCCGCTCGCCTAACCCGAGATCTTCATATGCACCGTGTTTGACGTGCCCTGCTGGGTCGTCACCGTAATGGAAGCGATCGTGCCGGGTACGACATGATAGGGGGTTCCTTGCGGCGTGGGCACGGTGAAAACGATCCTGGTCGAACTCCAACTGTCGATGTGGAACGGAGTGATATCGTTCGGCGCGCCCCAACTTGTTCCGTTGTCCAAAAACACGAGGTTGCTTGCGACCTGGCTGGCTCCAAAGTTCACCCCGGTCACGGTCACCTCCGCATTGGCGCTGGCGCGGACAGGCTGCACCGAAGTGATCACCGGTGTCGGTTTTTGGACCACCGTGGCTGTGCCCGTTGTTCCGGTCGTCTGGCTCACATAAGACAGGGTCGCTGTGAGATCGGCGACGAAATCCTGGCCGCTCCGCCCTCGGGGAGCTGTCACCAACCAGTGGACAACGGTCGTCTGGCCAGCCCGAACATCAGGCGCGGCCGTGAATGCCGCAGGTCTGACCGTCCAGCCTTTAGGAACTTTGAGATGGGCGCGAAGCTTGATGATGGAACCGGGTCCGTGATTGTGGACAACGGCCGTGACGGCGGCGCTGCGCCCCGCCGTCAGCACCGCATTGCCAGGCGGACTCAGACTGAACGCGACTGAAGCGGGCTGGGCTGGTTCGCTTCGAGTGACGGGTCGGCCGCCAAGCTGGCTCACGGTGACCCTCTCATCCGTCGGAAACGAAGGGGTGTTGACCATCAGAGTGGCTGTGCCGCTGTCGTACCACCAACCGGGGTGGTCAGAGCCGGCGGGAATATTTGCAAGCGATCGGTGATCCACGAAGACCTGGCGCGGCGCTGAGATGTCGGTCAATTCGACGCGGTATTGCCGGCTGGTCATCTCCCCAGGGAAGTGGCCACGGACTGGACCGATGTTGAGAGTCGAGCGCGGTGTGGCCGAGCCGCCGCTCTCACTGTACGCAATCGGGGTCTCGGTGAACTGACCCTTCTGGTAGCCCAGGCCCGCGCCTGCGTCGCTGTACAGGTAGAAGCGCCCGTCGCCTCCCGAAAACACGCGGAGTATGAGAGGATTCACTGGCTTGGCCCCGACATGATTCATGTAGGGCTGCTCAGGCACGATGGCTCCGGCTTTGACGAAGACCGGCATACGGTCGAGCGGTTCGGCGAGCGTGACCGTCGTCGGTCCACTGATCGTGGCGCCGGTGAAGTAGTCGATCCATCGTCCCGGCGGGAACCACACCGTACGCTTGACCACCTTCCCCGGCGTGATAACCGGAGCAACCAGAACATTTGAGCCGTACAGGTACTCATGCGGGTGTTGGTAAGCGGCGGCCAAGTTCGGGTAGTCGAGGTAGAGCGCGCGCGTGATCGGCAGCCCGGTGAAGTGCGCTTGGGCCGCCAGGGTATACGTGTATGGCACGAGCGCCTCGCGCAGGCGCAGGAAATGCTCCGTAATGCCCTGCACCGGTTGGGGATACTCCCAGGGCAGGCGATCCCCGTGATTGGAGTGCAGCCGCAGGATCGGCTGGAACACCCCGAGTTGAACCCAGCGATCGTAGAGATCCGGTGAAATCATGGGACCGCCGGGCGGCGTGCCGAGGAAGCTGCCGATGTCGTTGCTGACGTATGGTTCCCCGATGCTCGCCTCCGCGGGAGCGAGCATCGCCTCGTAGGCGAGCGTGTTCCAGGTTCCCCAGGTGTCGCCCGTGAAGTGAATGGCCGAGGTGTGGGCCGACCATGGCCCCGCTGGATACACCTGATTCGGGTGTTGCAGCGATGCGCCAATCCGGGCGAGCACGAACCCTCTCTGCGCCCGGTTCACCATCTCCTGCGCGTAGAGATGATTGATCCAGTTGTCGGGGGTGAGACCCGGCATCGAGACAAACGAGTTGTCGCAACACCAGTCGAGCCACCAGAAGGCAACGCCTTGGCGTTCGTATCGCCGCTGCAGGGCGAAGTTCGACTCTGCCTGCAAAGTGTTGCTCCAATCCCAGACGTAGCTGGCTCCGCTGAAACCGCTTGACGATACAAGCGTGTTGCCGGCGATGCGACGGACCTCGGCCAGGCGGGGGTCGGTTTTGGCGATACTCGAGTGAATGTTGAGCGTCACGTGGAGTCCGTTGGCCTTTGCCCAGTCGAGAAACGCCTGAGGATGTGGAAACAGGGCGGGATTCCACTCCCATCCGTTCCACGTGTTTGGAGCTTTCCAGTCCGTGTCCACCGAGAGGGTGTCAAGAGGAACCCGATGAGCGCGGAAATCGGGCAAGAGGCGCTGCTCATAATCAGCGGCAGTGTACGGATAATACCGGGAGAACCACACCCCAAAGATGTAACGCGGAAGGAGCGGAGCGGGCCCCGTGAGTTGGGCCAGTTCGCGAAGCGCCGACTTGTACTGGCGACCATACGCAAACAGGTAGCCATCCTGAACGTCGCCCTGAGGCGAACGCGGACGCACCCAACCAGAGTGGGTCCATACGGCCGAGTGGGTGTCGTCAAGAAGCCGCCAGCCCGCCTGATTCAGAAGTCCGTCGCGATGCAGGGGCGGCAGTATGGCCTGAGCTTGCTGCGCCGAGACCGAGTTGGAAGAGGAATAGGTATACCGCTCTCCGTATGTATAGCCGTCAAAGCTTCGGATCCATCCACCGAGTCTGCCTGTCCTTGGCGCAACCGGAACAGGTCCGGTGGGCGGGCCGACTGCTAGGGTGTCCACATTCACGTTGCCGCTGGTTCCATGTCCGGCGACCAAAGCCACGGCGTTGGTTCCTTTACGCAGCAGCACACGGGTTGTCACCGACGCCCAAGTGTGCCAACTCGCAGTGGGCGCCAGCGTGAGGGTTTTAACCACACGACCGTTCACGGAGAGATCGATGGTACGCGGGGCGGGACCGCCAAGAAGACCAGCGTTGTTCGCATAACGGATCGTCACGCGTGCTGGACCGGCTGGCGCGCCCAACACATTCCAGGTGGCGCTGGCGCCATTGCCGCCCTGCGCGCCGCCCAGCCCGGTGATGAATCCGGCGGTGCTTTGATACCCCGTATGGTCCGTTGCCAGAACGGCCCCGCCCGCCAGAGTCGCCGCTCCCGCCTGGCTGGCCTGGCCAAATGTGCTTTCCCCGCTCCACGTAGGATGAACGATGACCGTCCGCTTCCCTATGGAGTACGAAAGAACGGTGTTCTCTGGAGTAAACGGTCCGGAACCGACCTTGTAATGAAAGGTGAGTTGAGAGGTGCGGATCGTCAGCCACCCTGCGCGCACGCGCGAAGTGTACCTGGGCACTGGAAAACGGCGGTCCACAATGTTCACCGTAGGCCGGTTCTCAAAGCGGCCCAACGGCGAGTACTCAAGACGCAGGAGGTTTGGTCCCAGCACCTCGATGCGCGCGTCCCCCTCCACGATGGTCGCGGATCGGTGGGCCACCCCAGCGCGAAAGTTGACCGGCGTAGCCAGATTCACCGGCGACCTGTCGGCGACGGCCTGTTCCGTACCCGTCGGCGCCGCCATCCCGGTCGGCAACAGGGTGAGGAGCCCAGCGAAGATCACGATGATCCCCATCCTCGGCATACTGCGCCGCCGAGTGTCTCCGCGTTGGCTGATCCTGATCCCTGTCATAGTCCAGGCCCCCTCGCTCATGACGCCGCATCATTTCTCTACACATATGCAAGCTCTCGTCAGTGCACGGGCGACGGCGTCCCACACTGCCGCCACGTCCCTCAGTTCGACGGGTAATGAACGGCGACTGCGCACCCGTCGTCGTTCATTACCCTTTCACTGACCCAGCCACAAGACCGGACGCTATCCAGCGATTGAGCAGCCCAAAGGCGATCGTGAGCGGCAGGGCGCTCAGAATAGCCGCAGCAGCGAATTCTCCCCAGTTTTTCGCAAACTGGTTCGATATCAGCGAATATAACCCGAGACCGAGCGTATAGTTGGAAGCCGACTGTATGATCGTACCCGCCAGAATGTATTCGCTGAACGATCCGATCAGCGTGAAAAAGAAGATCACCACCAGCATCGGGCGCGCCAGAGGCAGCACGACTTTCCAGAAGATCTGCCAGTGCCCCGCCCCGTCCATAACCGCCGCTTCGTCCAACTCCTTGGGCACGGTGTCAAAATATTTTTTCAACAGCCAGATGTTATAGGCGCTGCCGCCCAACTGCACGAGGATATAGACCCACAGATTGTCGAGCAATCCCCACTGCGCCAGTGCATAGTAAATCACTGAGATCGTCAGGAAATTTGGGAACATCTGCAGGATTAAAAGAAACATGATCCCATTCTTGCGTCCAAAGAATCGCATTCTGGAAAATGCATAGGCCGCCGTGGCTGTGATGAGCAACTGTCCAACGCCCAAACTGAGGCCGACGATGGTGCTGTTGCGCAGCCAAACCAGAAATTGCCCCTGTTGAAACAACGTCTGGTAGTTGGCCAAAGACGGATGCGTTGGAATGAGCGATGACGAGAAATACGCCTGCGTCGGGTTGAACGACGCCGTCACCACGTAGAGCATCGGCAAAATGGTCAGCACAATGACAATCCAGAGAATCACGCGGGACATCCACAGGACCGCTGACTCGCCGGGACGCAGTCGTTTTTTTACGGAAGCCATCTCAGTCCACCTCCTGGAAGGCGCCGGTGGCCCGCATGTTGATCCAACTGAAGAGACCGACCAGAACAAACAGCACGACGGCAAGCGTGGCCCCCAGATCATAGCGGCTGAATTGCAGCGACATCTTGTAAATGGCTGACGCAAGATTGTCCGTATAGCCGGCGAACTGGGTCGAATTCCGCGCAGGTCCGCCAGTGGTGAGGAGGTATATGATATTGAAGTTGGTAAACTGGTAGGCGAATCCCGGGATAAGGAGCGGCAGGCTGATTTTCCAGATCGACGGCATCGTCACGAAGCGAAACTTCTGCCAAAAGGTCGCGCCGTCGATGCCGGCCGCCTCGTACAGTTCTTCTGGAATGGCCTGCAGACCCCCCAGACAGACGGTCATCATATAGGGAAAACTCAACCACAAGTTCACCATGATGACCGAGACTCGTGCCCAAAATGGATTGACAAGCCACGGGATGTCGAAAATCCCAAATGTATGAAGCAACGCATTGATTTGTCCATAGCTCTGGTTTAACAGACCCTGCCAGATCAAGATCGAGATGAGTCCGGGCACCGCCCAGGGAATGATCAGGATGGAACGATAAATGGTCGATTCCTTCATGTTTTTGTTGTTCAGCAAGATAGCCAGAAACAGCCCGACAAAGTAGTTGAGAGTCGTTGAGACGAAAGCAAACGTGACGGTCCATAGAAACGTCGGTATAAACACCTGGGCCAGAGGATTATTCATATTGAAGAGATCGGCGAAGTTCTTGAGCCCCACAAACGATGGATTCGTGAAGTGAATGGCGCTCGCGTTTGTGAATGACACCACGATGGTCAGCAGTGTCGGCAGAACGCTGAAAATG
This sequence comes from Bacillota bacterium, assembly GCA_021793015.1. GTDB lineage: Bacteria > Bacillota > Bacilli > Alicyclobacillales > SLC66 > JAKADD01. Next base: position 8,297 of record JAJYTO010000020.1, on the reverse strand, counting down.
GCAATGGTAATGAGAGCTGGCGAAAGATAGCCGTAGGCGGACCACTGCATCCTTCCCCTGACCCCGCGCTTCTTGCCCCGTTGACCAAGACTCATCTGGCCTGTCGACATGTTCATCCCTCCAGTTCAACCGACGAGAGAAAAAGGGGGGCGGCGACCGCGAACGGCAGCCGTCCCCGCCTCCCCCATCGCAAAACGATTACCCCTGTTGCACCTGAATGCCCTTCTTGATCTGGGCGACAAAATCACGCGCTCCAGCCGCAGGCGACACTTGGCCTTTGATGATGTTGCCGATCTCGCCCATCGCGCTCCATACCGCGCCCATCTCCGGGATGTTCGGCATCGGAACACCGACCTCCGCCTGCTTCAGGAATGCCGCGTCAAAAGGATTGCTTTGCACTTCTTTGGCGCGCTGCAGGCTGACGAGCGCAGGCAGGTCTGCGTTGACGCGGAAATACTGCATCTCCGGCGCCGTCGACAGATACTGGGCCAACGCCGTGGCGGACGGAATGTTATGTCCGCGTTGGTTGACCAACGTTGTCATCACGCCGATAAACGGAGTCGCCGGTTTGCCGTTCGGCAGTTTGGGCAACGGCGCGATGCCGAGATTGATCTTGCCTTTCTGGACGTTTGGAATGTCCCAAGGTCCGCTGATGTACATCCCGATTTTCCCGGCCGTAAAGTTCGCCAAGGAAATAGCGCCCGTGGTGTTGGGATTCATCCAGTGATACTGCGCGTCCATGGCGCGCAACAGCGCGAAGCCCTTGATCGCGCCCGGCGACGCAAGACCGATGTCCTTTGGATCCAGGGCGCCGTTGTGCGTGCCGAAGACATATCCGCCCATGCCGCCGACAAAGGCGTAGTCAAAATACAGGTTGTGCTGGGCAAAGCCGAAGCCGGACTTGTTGGCGTCCTGAACGAACTGCGCCCAGGTGACCGGCGGCGTCTTGATTTTACTCTTGTTGTAAAAGAGGGCCGTCGTTTGGACAGACATCGGGTACGCGTACGCCGTACCCCCGAATGTCACCGCATTCATTTCAGTCGTCGTGTAAGCGTGCGGGTTGATCATGGTGCTCGGGATTGGCGCGAGCAGTCCTTCCTCCCGAAGGAGACCGAGGTTATCGTGCGGCATGGCGAGCCCAACGTCTGGCCCCTTGCCGGCGCGGGCGGCGGTGGAGTAAAAGGTAAACCCGTTAGGGTTGGTGCTCTGGTTGACAACGGTGACAGTGTCGCCGTGCGCTTTCGCCCATTTCTGTGCATACTGTTGCACCACTGTGAACTCCGGAACGCCCCACCAGGACCAGACGGTCAGGTGTACGCCCCTGGGAAGCGCCGCGCTTGTCGCGACAGGAGCTGTTGTTTTCGGTGCTGCGGTCGGCTGAGCGGAGCACCCGGCCAAGGCGGAGCTCAGAACGATGGTGGCCGCCAGTCCGAGCCCAAGTTTCTTGGTTTTTTGCATGATTTTGACTCCCTTCTGTTTCTTTTTAATCTTGATGCAAGTGCTTACATCCATGCGCATCCATGCCCATCCATCCATGCATGTGCTTGCACTCATGCACATCCTGCCCTATGCAGGTCCTTGCATCCACTCATACGTCTGCATCCCGTGCCACGATGACCGACCGTTGCTGAAACGCCCGGACAATCGTTTGCACAGACATCACGGTATAGATATTCCACAACGAGAATCATATTCCTGCTCGTCAAAATGCGCAAGAGAAATTTTTGCGGAAGCGCATCCAAGGCTCGCCGCAACTCTTGCTCACCCTTCTTAATCCTTGCAACGACGGGGAATTATGCCTGCGAAAATCATGCTGGCGGATGGACAAACACGCCTGTCGAATGGGCGAAACAACTGAATTAAAAGTGAACGTCGTGAAGCGCATTGCTTGATTCGCGAAAGTTTGATACGATTAGCTGCAAAAAGCGACTCCTTTTTGATGCGCAAACGTTTGTTTACCATTCGGCCAGCGTTTGCTCAGGAACAGAGCGGCGAACGCCATCCATCCGAGCATACTCACACCACCCACAGACGAGGGGTTTTGCACAGTGAACGATACAAGCGCGGCGATCCATCCCGATCAGATGCAGTTGTCAGAAGCGCAGGGCGCGCTGTCGATCGGATCTGTCCAGCATGCCTACATCAAGGACGGCGCGGCGCTCTTTCTCTGCGAACGCGCGATCGTCGCCGTGTGGCTGGGCGACGGCATATTCCGCATTAAAATCAGCCGCGCCGCGCCGACCGCGAAAGAGTGTGTGCCGCTCGCCAGTTCGATGAAAGCGCATGCGACGGCGTTTTCCGATGAAGGAGCCTGCTATGGACTGGTCGCAGGCGGTCTCAAACTGACCATCGACAAGACGCTCTTTGCCGTGCACGCCCAGACGGCGACCGGTACGGCCATCTGCAGCGACGTCGCAGGCGGCGTTTCATTAACGGACGAAGGCGGAATTCGCTGCCGGAAGGTGTATGCCGGCGAGCCCATCTATGGACTCGGCGAAAAAACAGGATACCTCAACAAGGCAAACTCCGAGCAGTCGATGTGGAACTCCGACGTGTATGCGCCCCATGTTCCGGAGATTCGCGAACTGTACGTGTCCGTGCCCGTATTCTATGCCGTGGGTGAGGGGCTGTCCTACGGGATCTTTCTGAACAACCCCGGCAAGACGGCTTTTTCCTTCACAGACGAAAATTCCTACGACATCACGGCATACACGGGCGACTTTGATTATTACTGTTTCTTCGGTCCCGACATGAAGACGCTGATCGCCACATACACGAACATGACTGGACGAGCGCCGCAACCACCCCTGTATGCGCTCGGCTATCACCAATCGCGCTACAGCTATGCGTCGGAAACGGAACTGCGCGAGGTGGCCGCAGAGTTTCGCGCCCGTCAGATCCCCTGCGACGCCCTGTATCTTGATATCCACTACATGGACGGCTATCGCGTATTCACCTGGCATAAGGACCACTATGCGACAGCGGAAACGACCATTCGCGATCTGACGAACGACGGTTTTCGCGTGATTCCGATCGTCGATCCCGGGGTCAAGAAGGACGAGGACTACTTTGTCTACCAACAGGGGCGCGCGGCAGACGCCTTTTGCGCTTACCCGGACGGAACGGTGTACTCCGGCAGTGTCTGGCCGGGCGAGAGCGCCTTTCCCGATTTCACGGAAGCGCTCGTTCGCCAGTGGTGGGGAGATCTGCACCGGCGCTACGTCGATGCCGGGATTTGCGGCATCTGGAATGACATGAACGAGCCCGCCGTATTTACCGACACCAAGACGATGGATGTCGCCGTCAGGCACCGCAATGACGGCCATCCGCAGACTCACGGCGCATTGCACAACGCATACGGCCACTATATGACCCAGTCTACCTATGAAGGGCTGGCGCGCTGGCTGGACGGGCAGCGTCCATTTGTTCTCACCCGCGCCGGCTACGCGGGCACACAGCGGTACGCTGCGGTGTGGACCGGTGACAATCGCAGCTTCTGGGAGCATTTGACGATGACGATCCCGATGCTGCTCAACATGGGTTTGTCGGGGTTGCCCTTCGCCGGAGCCGATGTGGGCGGTTTCGCGTTTGACGCGGACGGACTCCTGCTCACCCGTTGGACGCAGATGGCGGCCTTTACCCCCTTTTTCCGAAATCACTCGGGAATGGACGCCGTCCGTCAGGAACCATGGCAATTCGGTCCCGTATACGAAGCGGCCATTCGCAAAGCGATCGAGCGGCGCTACGCGCTCTTGCCGCACCTGTACAGCCTGTTTTACGAGCATCGGATGACGGGGCTGCCTGTGATGCGGGCGCTGGCGCTGGAGTTTCCCGGCGATCCCAACACCCGCGATCTCTGCGACAGTTTCCTGCTGGGCAGAGATCTGCTCGTCGCCCCCATCTACCGTCCGGACATGAACGTGCGCAGCGTCTATCTTCCCGACGGCGCATGGTACGACGAACGCACGGACGCAACATACGGCGGACGCCAACACATCCTGACGTCCGCAGCTCTCGATGAGATTCCCGTCTATATTCGCGCCGGGGCAATCATAGCGCAACAGACTCCCGTCCAGCACACTGGACAATCCGCCGATACGCTGACCATCCACATCTATCTGGGCGGCGACGGGGAATACGCATATTACGAGGATGACGGCCGTTCGTTTGCCTACGAGAAGGGGGCGTATCGAGCCGTCGCGTTCAATTTGACGGCCGCTGACCGCGGCGGCGAGTTGGCGGTCACAGTTCGTCAGAGTGGGTTTCGCCCCGCCGGAACGAGGACAGTGAGACTGGCAGTGCACGGAGCAGAGCGCGATGCGTATGTCACAGAGAAGGATTCGGGGGCGCTGATCGCGCAAAAATTTGTGCAAAATGCGTTGATTGTCGATCTCCCCGCCCTGCTCGACAAAAACGCAGTCTACATGATCGCTCGCCGCTAGTGAAAGGTGAGGAAAGGAGAGGAACCGACATGTCGCCAAGCGTCAAACGAGACACGCAACCAAGCCCCGAACAGCGCACGCAACAGCGGCGTGCAGGCGCCAACGCATCCGGCGCCCGCCAACTGTTGGCGCTGTCGATCTATCATGAATCGGTCGAACCGTACGCCTACGCCTACGGCGGCCGTCTCCATGTGCGGCTGCGCCTTGGACGGAACCTGGCGACCCAGGTTGAAGTCGTGCACTGCGACAAATTTCTGCCCGACAGGACAACGGTGACAACAGGAGCTGAGCACTACGCCTTGGACGGCGCCCATCATGAGCTCTTTCAGGCCGAACTGATCCAGCCCGCAAAGCGGTTCAAATACTTCTTTCGCGTCCACAGCGGCAAACGCGCCCATTACTTTAGCCGCGGCGGCCTCACCGACCTCACGCCTCCCTGGGAGGACGCGTTTGAGGTTCCGTATCTCGGGGAGCGCGATGGTTTTGACGCGCCGCTGTGGGCTGCCGGCGCCGTCTACTACCAGGTGTTTCCCGACCGCTTTTTTCGGTTTGGCGATGCTCCCGCCGCTCGCAGACTGGCCAAATGGAACTCCGCACCGACGCCCGGCAGCCATTATGGCGGCAATCTGGCCGGCATTCGCGCCAAATTGGATCACCTGACCGCACTCGGCGTCAATGTGCTCTACATGACTCCCATCTTCACTGCGCCGTCGAACCATAAATACGACACTGTAGATTCTCTGAGCGTAGACCCGGATTTCGGAACGGAAGAGGAGTTGCGGCGACTGGTCGCGGATTGCCACCAGCGCGGCATTCGCGTGGTGCTGGATGCCGTCTTCAATCACATGGGCGACCGCCATCCCGTGTTCCTCGATTTGCTGAAACGGGGTTCAAAGTCGCGGCATGCGGACTGGATCTACCCGAAATCATGGCCGCTGTCAAAGACCGAACGCAACTACGAGACATTCGGGTATGTGGCCGCCATGCCGAAATGGCGAACGGCCGCGCCGGAAGTCGAGGACTACCTGACCGGAGTCGCGAAGTACTGGATCGAGCGCACAGGGATCGACGGCTGGCGCCTCGACGTGTCGGACGAGGTGGAACACACGTTCTGGCGACATTTTCGGGAAGGCGTGAAGAGCGCCAGTCCAGAAGCGCTCATTTGCGGGGAGATTTGGCAGGTGGCAGCGCCATGGCTGCGCGGCGATCAATTTGACACGGTCATGGACTATCCATTCACACGGGCGGTGCTCGACTGGCTCGGCAAGGGCCTCATCGACGCGGCAGAGTTCGACCTGCGCATCGAACAGATCCGCGCGCAGTATGCGGAAGACGTCCTCCCCTATCTATGGAACCTTTTAGATTCCCACGACACGCCCCGCCTTTTGAATGTGTGCCAGATGAACCGCGAGCAGGCCGATCTGGCAGTATTTATACAATTTACATCATTTGGTTCTCCGGTGATATATTATGGAGACGAAATAGGAATGACCGGAGACGGCGACCCGCTGTGCCGCGGCGGCATGCTTTGGGAAGAACGGGATCAGGACCGCTCTGTGCTGGATCGTTACCAACGTCTGGCATCGCTGCGCCAAGCCAACCAGGCGCTTCGGCAAGGCTCCTATCGTCCGCTCTTTCGCGGCGTCTCCCCGCAAGTCTACGGTTATCTGCGACAATCGCCAAGCGGGAGCGCGGCGGACCTGGAGACTGTGTTCTGTGTGCTCAACAATGCGGACGTTCACGTGACCTTCGCTTGTTCTGATCCACTGCTGCCCGCTGGACTCTATCAGGCAGTATACGGAGATGCGGACAGCCCGCTGGTCAGGCGCGGCGACACATTGACCATGCGGGAAAAAAGCGCGATCATGTTTATACGGGTGGGGGATTAGAATGGCCGTCAACATCAAGGATGTGGCGATGCGGGCTGGCGTCAGCCCTTCGACCGTGTCACGCGTCATCGCCAACAATCCGCGCATCAGTGCGGAGACGCGCGAACGGGTGCGCGCGATTATGAAGGAACTCAATTACCACCCCAATGCGATTGCGCGCAGCCTGGTGAGACAGAGTTCGCAAGCGATCGGGCTGCTCATTCCAAATACGATCGAGCAGTTCTTTTTGAATCCGTTTTTCCCCGAAGTCCTGCGCGGCATCACGCAAGTGGCTCAGCATGCCGGGTATGACCTGTTTCTTTCCACAGCCCTGCACGGTCTGAACGACATTGAGCGCCTCGAACAGATGGTGCGCAGCAAACGGGTGGACGGCGTCATCCTGTTGACGTCAAGGGTCGAGGACCCGCTTCTGACCGTGCTGCAGGAGAATCATATTCCGGCGGTGCTTATCGGGCGCCCCGCCAGTTCAGCGACGATCTCCTGGGTCAATAACGACAACAAGAAGGCGGCGTATGACGCCACAACCCATCTGTTGAAACTGGGTCATAAGCGCATCGGGTTCATTGGCGGTTCCACCGAACTGGTCGTGACCATGGACCGCCTGTCTGGTTATGCCACCGCTTTGCAGGACGCCGGAGGCGCCTTCGATCCGAGGTTAGTGACCTCTGAAGAGTTTCTGGAAGAAGGCGGCTACATCGGCATGATGAGATTGCTGGCGACTCCGGAACGTCCGAGCGCCATCATCGCCTCCGACGACGTTCTGGCGTTTGGCGCCATGCGCGCTGCGGGAGAACTGGGCCATCGCATCCCGGACGACCTGGCGATCGTCGGCTTCAATGACATTCCGCTCGCCAAATTGGCGAACCCGCCGATGACGACCATGAACGTGCATATTTATGAATTGGGACAAGAGTCGGCCAAGATGCTGATTGAACAGATTGAGTGGCCGGCAACCGACCCCAGAGAGCATCTCGTACCCCACACCCTGGTTGTCAGGCGCTCTTGCGGCGCATGGAATCCACTGGTGTTGTAGCCGCAGATCCATCGGAATTCATCTTGCCGCCAGCCGCCTGTCGCCGATCGCCTCATGCGGGCGATGGGAACCCCGCTCTCCTGCCACAGTGAACTGCTGAGCAGCCGTCCGTTCCACAGAACCGTAGGTGGTTTAATTGCCTGTTCCTTGACGCTCTATGGCATAAACCCGGATCCTGCGTCCACATGACGGATCTATGGTTTCCCGATTAAAATGCATTCCGAGTTTTTGCATGATACGCTCGGACGCAGTGTTACCTATCTGACAAATACTAAGAACCTCACTAAGACCGCAATTCTCAAATCCGAAGCGTAATGCCTCCTTCGCAGCCTCCGTGGCAATTCCTCCTCCCCAGAACGCCCGACCTAGTCGCCACCCTATTTCCACAGCAGGCATTACTTCCGGCAAAATTGTAGGGACAGAAAGCCCGACAAACCCAGCCAATTCACCTGTATCACGAATCTCTAGAGCAAACAGTCCAAAGCCCCGTGTCTCCCACATCTCTTCACAACGTTCGATGAATGTCTTTGTCTCCTCCTCCGTGCGTGTAGCTCCGCTGCCAATCCAACGCATTACCTCGGGATCAGCATTTATGCCGGACATGGGAACAATGTCCAGTTCAGTCCACCTTCGTAGTACCAGCCGCGATGTTTCCAAAGTAGGCATCTCTCCATCTCCCCTTTAGCCCTACAACCCTCTTATCAAGTTGATATCGAATTTATCTGCCCTGAACTGTAACAAGGTCTTGGCGTCCTGCTCTGCATCTTCATGCCTCGCATGAACCTCCCTCCGCCTGGCGACGGCACGCGCCTAGGCGGGGGTTTCCAGCATCGCTGCCGGAGCTTCCTGGATCATCGACTTGTGCGCCACACAGGGATCACCTGCATCGCGTCTTATGTCTGTCTCCTCAGGCTTTTGTGCAGACTGCACAGG
>JAJYTO010000251.1 GCA_021793015.1 Bacillota bacterium | reverse complement strand
ATACATGACGAGATTGTATGCCGTAAAGAGGATGGGCGGTACGTAATAGCGGCGCAGTCCCAACAGGTAAATGACAGCGATGAGGCCATAGGCCGCCGTCTCAATGTCAATCCAATACGACACGATTGGGGTCGCTCCGGGACTGGCAAATAAGTGGGCCGCCACATCGGCCAAGGCAAAAACGACCATAGAGAGACGTAGGTACTCCAGCCCTCGCTCAGATTTGCCGACGGGATACAGTGATTCTTTCGGTTGCTGGGTCTTCAGTGCAGTTGCCATTGAGTACGCTTCCCTTCGTTAGTGAATGATTTCACTATCATCGTAACAGAGTCGAACGATCGTGAAATCATTCACAAGTATCAAATCGATGATATGTTTGGATATAATGGGGGGGTCCATTTGGATCTCAGCCAATAAGACCGACGCTGATAAGGAGAAGAACAAATGGAAAGCGGGGATTGATCCTCCAGATCCCCTTGGCGTACCATTAAGGAAACAGTCGTATGGCTTGTCGGCCAGAAGACAGGGAAGGGGTTTAGCGTGTGAAACATGTCCGCGTTATTGTCAAGCAGTTGGTTCACCCGGAACAATGGGAGGCCTGCGCGTCGTGCGCAGTGTCCTGTCAGTCGGCTTGCAAAACATCGGCGACCGTTGGCAGCTCGCTTTGTCATGTTCAGGAATCCAGAGAAAGCAAGGTGCGGCGCCCCATTTCCGCGAGGCAGGCGTGATGCGGCACGCTGTTCATGCGTTTACGCATCGGGATGTTCATATTGTATACGACGGTCTTTCACAAACGCTCATGATTGTGGATGACGTGGGGTTTGAAGTGGTGAAACGTTTTGCCCTGCGAAATCTTCCGGACATGATCGGCGAGTTGGCGGATAGATTCTCGGAAGAAGACGTGCGCAACGCGTATGAAGAGATTGCCTCGCTAACCGCAGAAGGGGCCCTCTTTTGCGATGAAGACCGACTGGTGGCCTCTCGCGATGCGCCTCGCCCCGCCCTGGGGCTCAGTGGGATCTGCCTGCATGTCGCGCATGATTGCAACATGCGTTGTTCGTATTGCTTTGCCGGTTCCGGGTTGTACGGCGGGAAGCCAACGCTTATGCAACAGGACACCGCGAGAGCGGCGCTGGACCACCTGTTTCGCCATGCCGGATCCTCAGCCCATGTGTACGTCGATTTTTTTGGCGGGGAACCCCTGCTCAACATGTCGGTGGTGAAGGATGCTATCGCCTATGGGAACCAGCTCGCCAAAGAAACAGAACGATCCGTGACCTGGAGCATGACCACCAATGGCATGCTGCTTGATGCGGACATCGCGGATTATTTTAATGCGCATGAAGTCAATCTCATCATCAGCATGGACGGCCGTTCGTCCGTTCACGACGCCATGCGTCCTGATCGACAGGGGCAGGGAACCCATGATTTCGTACGCGGGAAAGCCGTCGCGCTCTATCAATCCCGGCGCCCGCAGATGACCCGCCGCTACGGAGACGGAGTTTATACCTACATACGGGGAACGTTCACGCGGCGAAATCTCGATTTTGCCGAAGATGTGATCCACCTGTACGAGGAGGGCTTCCGTCACATCGCCATGGAACCCGTCGTCAGCGATTCTGGCGCCCCTTGGACGTTATCCGACGAACACGTGGATGGCCTGAAGGAACAGTATGACCGTTTGACTGACTGGATTCTCGACTCACGCAGGCGCGGCGACCCTTTGCACTTTCATCACTTCGAACTCGACGTGGAACGGGGGCCCTGTTTAGGCAAACGGGCCAGCGGTTGCGGCGCAGGGCTGCACTATCTTGCCGTGTCGCCGGAGGGAGACATCTATCCCTGCCATCAATTTGTCGGGAATGCCATGTTCGGCATGGGAAACGTGCTTGCCGAGGAAGCGGAATCTCCGTTGACCGAAGCGTTTAAAGAGGCCAATTTTGGAGGCAAAGCGGCTTGCCAAACCTGTTTTGCCCGATACCATTGCGGTGGAGGATGTCACGCCAACCACTGGCTGCTGAGCCGCGACCTGCTCCAACCGGATCGACTGTCGTGCGAACTGATCCGCAAGCGGTTGGAATGCGCGCTGTTTCTTGCAGTCGATGACGCGACAGAGGCTGTCTAGCCGCCTCATCGCTCTTTCGCCTCACGCGTCGTAGGGGCAAGTGTTTTTCCCGGTGCGGCAGTGGAATCGCCGTGAATGAGTTCGGCGGGCAGCGTCACTGAGCCCTTGCTCGAGGGCGCCGCACCGTCGATCTGCTCACGCAGGATGTCGATTGCCCTGCGCCCCATCTGTTCCTCATCCTGGCGCATATGTGTGAACTGCCAACCGAGCGATTTAGTGGATGGACTGTCAAAGCAGGCGATGGCCAGTTCCTCAGGCACCCGCCTGCCCAGTTGGCGCGCCGCCAGACGAATATGGGCTGCTGCCTGAAATTCCGTCGCAACGATGGCGGTGATCTCAGGATTGTCAGTCAGGTACTGTGCGATAAGGTCTTCATGATAGGGGCTGTAGCCCGCATCCTCATTCGTGGGCACTTCGGTCGGTAAGTGGTTCAAAAGCCATTGCGGCGGAAAGGCCACTTCGGCTTCCTTCAGCGCTGCGGCAAAACCGGACCAGCGGTCTTCGAGCGTAACCGTATTGTCAGGAGGCGGCGAACAAAAACCGATATGCCTGTGACCGAGTTGCAACAAGTAGTGTGTCAGTTCACGGGCTGCGCTGCGATTGTCTGTCGAGACGGAGCAGACGGGCACGCCAGGGAGATACTTGTCCACCAGCACGAGCGGGAAATTCTCAAGATAGAGTCTCAATATTTCCGGGTTATAGTTCTCGCCGTTGACCGGAAAGATGATCAGACCCCTGACTCCGAGTCGAATCAGGCGCTGGATGGCGCGCACTTCTGCCTCCTGCTTGCCGTAGGAGCGGCAAATCGTCAGAAACAGGTTGTGATCATCCGCGGCTCGTTCCATGCTGGACAAAAGGCGCAGACCATAACTTTCTCCGAATTCAGGCAATACCAGACCAATGAGTGAATTAGTCTCAGGTATGCCGGGTTGCATGACCGTTTCAGCACGCTGCGACTGTGCAGCGCCAGCCACAAATGACCCCTTGCCTGGCCGCCGGGAGATGAATCCCCCGGCGGCCAGCTTTTCCATGGCTTTTTGGGCAGTGATTCTACTCACATTGAACTGTTGCTGCAATTCCTGTTCAGTGGGCAAGCGATCCCCGGAGTTGAGCCCACCCGAAGTGATCAGGGAACGATAATGGTTGTAAATCATCTCGTACAACGGATTATGTCGATTCATGCCGAAGTCCTTTCCCAAGCGGATGCATGTCGCTGCATGCTTCGCATCATAAATGATATGTATATTATAACATTTGAATCCGGTTTATCAATAGATAGATTGGCTGGAATGGATGTCTGTTTATTATTAGTATATTGTGCAGCATTACGCAACGAAAATATGTATTGACGAAGAGAGTCAAAGGGTATATAAATTAGATATTGGATTATTTATACTATTTGATATGTCATTTATTCCGGTTGCCGATATTGACAGATGATGCTGGTGGGGCGACCGAGAGCCGATGTTTTGGAACGCAAGAAAACGCTGTCATTTCATCTGGTTGTCTTCACCGCAATCTCAGTCCTATCACTGTTGCACCCGTTCTTGCCATCAATAATATACAGGGGTGAAATCCTTGTCTGTTTCAGTTGGGAAGAAAAGACGCTCTCTGAGCAGCCTGAAAAGGCGTGACGGAATCGCGGGGTATCTCTTTATACTGCCGTCCATCATCGGATTTACAATATTTATAGCGTATCCGCTCATTTCATCGGTGTACTATTCGATGACCACTTGGAGCGGCTGGAATGCTCCGCAGTTCGTGGGCCTGCAGAACTTCGTGTACATGTTTACCACAGACCCGTCCTTCTGGCCGTCTCTGGAAGCAACAGGTTTGTATGTGTTGATGAGCGTTCCCGGAGGACTGATCTTGGGTCTGCTGTTGGCTTTGCTCCTGAACAAAAAATTGCCCGGAATCAAAATTCTCCGTACGATCTATTATCTCCCCGTGGTGCTGCCTTCAGTAGCCAGTCTGACACTCTGGGATTTCATCTACAATCCGCAGTACGGGCTTGCCAACCAACTGTTGCACCTTTTAGGTTTGCCACCCAGTCAGTGGCTGCAGGGTCAGTCGACTGCCCTCCTGTCGATTGTCATCATCGGTTTCTGGGGCATAGGCGGAACGATGATCATCTTTCTCGCCGGTCTGCAGTCCGTGCCGACAGAGTTGTACGAGGCGGCGCAAGTCGACGGAGCGGGCAAGCTTCGCAGTTTGTGGAATGTGACGCTTCCTATGATCACGCCAATTCTCTTTTTGCAGTTGATCACCGGCATCATCGGATCGTTCCAGGCGTTCAACCAGGCACAGGTATTGACCAAGGGCGGTCCCAACTTTGCCACTGACCTGTTCAACTACAGTCTCTGGAACAATGCCTTCAACGGTCAGGAGTTCGGCTATGCCGAAGCGCAGGTGTGGGTGTTGTTCGTGATCATTATGTTCTTTACGGTCTTTATCTTTAAGTTTTCCAATGCTTTTGTCTACTACGAGCACGACCAAGGCAATTGATCGGGCGGGGGATGGAGTATGGGCGTTCATTCACAGGTGCCGGAGTTGCAGCAGGGTTCATCGCTGGGCAAGACAGGTCGGACCATAAAACGGCGTGAAAGTCGGCGGCGTTACGAAAAGAGTGACATCATCCGTTTCGCTCTCTTGGCCGTGGGCGCGGTGGTGGTG
>JAJYTO010000250.1 GCA_021793015.1 Bacillota bacterium | reverse complement strand
GCCGCAAGCAACGTCAAACGGTTCGGAATCCGCCGCCACAACATATCGGTGACAACCGCGCCGGCAGAGAACGCCAACGCCACCATCACGCCTGCGGACATCGTCTCATCCCTCCTCCGTCAGCGGCGGGGGCGCAACAGCGCATCAGCACGCCGTTGCGCCCCCGTCCGCCAATCTGTCGCGTTGCACCTGCTGCTAAGTGGAGACCACCGCAGCCGACTCCCAATCCGATGCTCCCATCCTTACAGACTGCCAGTGATAGTCGTGAACACTTTTCCGATTCCGCCAGCCAGCGCCGTGAGCCCCACAACCAACGCGATCGCCACCAGCGCGATGATGAGACCGTACTCGACGAGCCCCTGGCCGTCTTCTTCTTTCCGCACGCGCACAACCATTTCTCCAGCCTTGACTGCCACTGAGCGATAAACGCCCACCGTCTTCTGTTTGATGCCTTTCATCCTTGATCGCCCCTTTGAAGGTATCGTGTTTTGAAAACTATCTTCTTGCTGTTGTGATCCAAGCATAAAAAAAGAGCCGGGCCAAAAACAGGGCCGCGAATCCTATTTTCACCGTTCATGAGTAGGACAATAGTTTCATCTTCGAGCGTCCAGACACCCAGGATCAGGGGGCGCAATACTTCGGCGACAACCGCCGCAGCCACTCGTTGCGATAGGCATTACAATTTAACGTCAATTTCGAAGCGAGAGCAAAAGAGAATGACGTATCTCTATATTCCCTTTATAGGTATTTGCAGGTTCATTGCGGCGTGGGGTGGGACGCATTTGCTCGCTTTTCGCGCAGATTTTCGGGGCCAGCAAAAAAAACGTGCCGCCCTGGCCGGGCTCATGACGGGAGTTTCACGTTCGCCCATGCCATACAGATAGGGCTCGTTCTGAAAAACGCGGAGCTATAAATCGCAACTTTCGTATGATGCCGTCCACCGAATCAAGTGGTATATGACGTTCGTGAGACAACATCTCCAAAGTTTCCAAAATCGCTCCTGGCGACAGTTCGAATTGAAAGCACAGGAACGTGTCGGGATCTTGGATCTGCAAAGTGTCCGGAACGGTGTCACGCGGAAAATGGCGCACATTGCTTGTGACTAATACATCGGCCCTCCCCGCGATTGCAGCTGCCAACACATGCCGATCCCCCGAATCGTTCTGCATAGCCGTTATCAATTTCTCATACAATCGTCGATCAACCAAGGCATCCGGGAACGAATCTTCCATCGTGTTTCGCAAATACCGCGCACCTGCTTTCGCCGTTTCGGAGGAAGGTGCATCCGCTCGTTCGGCAAGAATCCGCTGCAATTCGTCCAACACATCGGAACTCCAGCGGATTTGACACACTCCTGCTTCCGAAATGGTCAGCAGGACATCGCGCAAGGTCGGCGGATACAATACACAGGTATCCAAAAAGGCCACAAATGCCATACTCTACCCCCGATCACCAGACCCCGGATCGCCTTCGGTATCATACAGTCCCAGTGATTCCGACACACGGACCATCTCCCGAAGGTTGGCGCGACGTCTCTCGTCCCGCACTTTTTTATACTCCTGCAAATCTCCCATACGAATCCGCCGATGGGAACCCGTCATATGATACCGAATGTTCCCCTCCTCCAAAAGTCGAATTAAATACGGTCTGGAGACTTGCAACAGATCCGCCGCCTGCTGAGTTGTCAATTCTTGTTCATAGTGCATGATTGCCACCGAGTTTCCCTTCGCCAATTCTCCGGCCGCTTGGACCAATACCTGAAACAAAGAACGGGGCAATTCCATTTCCACCCCATCTTCTCTATCCACAAGCAAATACTTGACACGTTCAGTTTTTGTCAATTGTGTATTGACTCGTTGAATGCGTTCTGTTTCTTCGGAATCCGGAAAAATCAGTTTGTGTTCATTCGTTGCGGTCGCCATCCGTTTTTTCCTCCATTCGGTTTTGTGATAGCCAGACTTCCCCATTGTGACGGCTCCCCACCTTTTTATAATATGCCCCAAACGCAATAACCGCAATACTCATCTGTGCTATATCGCTGCGTGGGGAGTGGGACGCGCTTGCTCGCTTTTCGCGCAGAATTTCAGGGTCAGCAAAAAAAAATCGTGCTCTCTGGTCGGGTCCATGATTTTAGTGCGGCGCTCATCCGCCACCGCACATCCTGCGCCCCTCATCCGCCGTTTCCGGACGCTCCCAACCGTTCCGACAGAGCGATGACCACAGCCTTCGTTCGATCTGGCACCCCAAGTTTCTGCAAAATGCTCGTCGTGTGATTGCGGGCCGTTTTCGGACTGATAAAGAGAGTCTTCGCAATCTCGCCATTGTTGCACCCCTGCGCCATCAACCGGAGGACCTCAAGCTCCCTCCGGGTGAGAACCTGCGTCCGCGCGATCTGCTCCGCAAAGCCGCCGTTTTCCGCAAACACAGCATCCGCCCGCTCTGCGGCTTTTCCCGGAATCACCGAACTCCCCGCTCCGTGAGCCCCGTTCGCTTCCGCAAAGGCGTCCGCCCACCCTGCGATTTCCCCATAACTCCCAGAATTCCCCGAACTCCCCGCTCCCTGAGCCCCGTTCGCTTCCGCCTCCAGTGCGTCCATCATATACCCCACCAGCCGCGGATCGACATATCGCTGCCCAGCCGCAACAGTGCGCACGGCGGCGCGCACTGTGTCAATCGTTGCGTCTTTCAGGACATAGCCCTTCACTCCTGCGGAAATGGCCTGCAAGACATAGTCCTTGCCGTCATAGTTGCTGACGATCAGCACGGGAGTCGTCACACCCATGCCGCGAAGCTGCCTGACGGTTTCGATCCCCGACCTGTCCGGCATCCCAATATCCAACAGCAGGACATCGGCGGACAGATCGTGCAGGGCGGCCAGCACTTCCGCGCCGGTACGCGCCGTCGCGACCACCGCAAATTCGCCTGTCATCATCAACAGCGCCTCCAGGCCGCTCAAAAACAAGGACTGATCATCAGCCAGCAGCAACCGCGTCTGTGTGGTCAACTCGCACCCTCCCATCGGTCTGTCGCGCCGTCCTGGCGCGAAACACTCACGAACAAGACGCGGGCGTTCGCCCTTTGCGGCTCCCGCGTCGACCTTCCACTGCAACCGCGCTGCGCTCCAACGCGCGCAAAGCGCGGACGGCCGGCTTCCACGCGCCCGGATCCCGATCCAGCCTACGCATCGCAGACGAGTGGCGTTCATCCGTCCGCACGTGATGGATATATCTCTCGGCCGTTTGAACCACGGCCCATATCGCCGCCGTTGCAAAGGGAGACTCCGACTGCGGCTTCTGCGAGGAAAAGCCGCGCAGTCCCTCGCCCTGGTCGAATGTTTTCCCATCTGCGGCCATGGCGAGCACCTGATCCGAAAACCCATGCGCCCGCAACCAACCGGGTTCGATCTGCCCATACGCCTCGATCAACGCCTCCCGTTCGTCCGTACGAACGTTTGCGTCCACCCGCCATCCCAGCAGTTGCGCTCCTATGTACGCTGCCCGCAGCGACTCCGTCGGGAACCCGAGCGCATCTCCGATTTGCACAGCAAGCCGGGCGACCTGTTGCGCCTTGGCAAAATAGGTGGGAGCAACTTGCTCCAGCGTGTCGAGCGCCCCCAGAAATGCGTGCAGCATGCGCGCCATCGGCAACGCGTCGGGCCATTCAGACCGCCACGCCGTCGTCGCCGCGACCGTGAGCGATTGTTTCCGCCGCTCGCGTTCGCGTCCAAGCGCTCGATATTCGCGCCAACATCCCACTCTCCCAAAATATAGTTCCGCCTTTTCCAGCAAACCGTCCGCAAGCAGCGAGTCGCCCGCCATCGCGGCCCCATATCCGAGGACTTCGCAGATTCGGCCAAGATCGTCGCGCGAAAATTCGATTAACTGCGTCCATACTCCATCGAGCGCACACCGCAACAACATCGCCCCGAGTTGATCGTCGTCGCGCAGGAGATGCAACCGCAACAATTCGAGCGCGGCGTGAAACGACTGCCCGTCCGATCGATCATACGCGACTTCAAACGCCTGCCGCGCCGCCGCGGGATCTCCGAGCGCAAGCAGCGCCACGCCCAGATTCACATAAGCGCCAAACGCAAAGCCGCCAGCGCCGCCATCCAAAAACACCGCTCCGCTGCTCGCGAAAATCTCCGCTTCGTCGTAACGCTCCAGAGCTACGCAGATAGCCGCCAGATTGACGTATATGAGTCCCTGCGTCTCCTCCGGCTGCTCTTTCACGTCTCCGAGCAGTTCGATCGCTTCCTCATAGGCCCGCGTCGGGTTTCCCCGCCTGAGTTCAGTCAATGCCAGGTTGATCCGCGGTCGGATGGCAAAAATGTCCGACAGACAGCCAGCACGCGCAATGTCCCGAGAACGCGCGAAAGCGCCGACGGCTCTCTCTGGTTCCCCGAGATCCGTGAAACACCATCCCAGAGCATTCGCCAGCATCGCGGACGCTTCTGGATCCCGTTCGGCGGCCAGCGCGCGTTCCAGACGCTCGACAGCCGCATACGGTAATCCCCGCGCCAGCAGTTCTTTGCCGATATCGACGGCCGACGGCACCGCGATCCCCTCACTCTGCGCCATACGTGGCAATTCCCAGCGTCAATTCCACTTCCGTGCCTTGACCCATGTTCGACCGCACCTGCACCTCGCCGCCGATCAGACGGGCGCGCTCCTCGATGCCAAGCAGTCCGAAGCCCTTGTGTTGACCCGCGTCTCCGTAGGAAAAACCGGCGCCGTCGTCGCACACGAGGGCTCTCAGCACACCATCCGCCACTGTCACGGAGACGTCCACTCGCTGCGCTCGCGCGTGGCGCAGGCTGTT
>JAJYTO010000249.1 GCA_021793015.1 Bacillota bacterium | reverse complement strand
TTGGCAAATGGAACGCTGATCTCCCGACTGAAGAGGCCGACTTTAATCATGTCGTGAATGGGATCTCCCCAGTCATAGCGGTTGAAGTCAATCACCCCGGAGTAGGCGCCGTCGCGAACGATCAGATTGCCGACATGAAAGTCATCGTGTTGAAAGACGTTAGCGCCTTGCCGGATGAATCGCAGATGATCGTCAATGAAAGTTAAAACTGCGTCGGCGTGCTTGAGCGCGATCCCGCTCCTACGGTAGGCATCCACATATTTTCGGTGCTTCCTTATGAGTCGCTCACGCCAAGACGAGATGTCGGGCGGCGCAAGATATTGGTGCATCCTGCGCAGATCGCGTCCTGCCGCCGCGCCGATGTCAAATTGAACCTGCTGGGAATAGTCGGGAAGCGCATCCCGCGCGTCTTCCCCTTCCACGTACGAGACCACATAGTAACAGAGTTGCAGATCCGGGAGTGGGCCCATGCTGACGGGAACCGGTGACTGGACCTGATAGTCGCGCATGCGTTGCAGGATGTGAAACTCGTCTTGTTTGCGGGCCCATTGCGACAGCGAACTTACGCGCAAGATGTACGCAGTTCCGTCCTGTGTTACGACGCGATACTTTTGATCAGCGGAAAAACCCTTCAAGATCTTCTCTACGGAAACGGCGGACGCCAAGGGTTCGATGCGGTCTTGCACAAGGGCCAGATCCAAATCCATGCGCTTCTCCTCCAAAGTTCAGCAGGTCAGGCCCCGTTCCAGAGAGTTCGTCTGTCATCTCGCCAAGAAGATGGGGCGTGATTCGTGCATAGACTCGTGCATAGATTCGCTCCACCGCATCGAATCAGTCAAACAACTTGTTGTCTGCACAAAGGTTACTTTGACACTGAAATGGGAAGTTGGCAATCTCTTGTCTTGTACGATAGGGTGAGATTTCACAATACAACGCCATCCACATGACCATTCCACACACACGCTTTGGCCATGACGGGCTCCTTACAATAGATTCAAGGGGGCGAATTCCATGAGCGAATTTTGGGATGAGCAGACAGTGATCGGCGAAGTGGCGCGACGAGCGCAACAAAATTGTGGTGTCGCGGACGAGACTGAAGGACAAGCAGTACGTCGACATCCGCACCTGGTATCGGAACCGCAGCAACGACGGGCAGTGGCTGCCGGGCAAAGGAATCAGCGTGCCGGTCGGGCAGTCTGACAAGATCATGGCGCCGCTGGAACAGATCAAGCAAGTGGAGGAGCCTGTCTCGTGACACGCCGTCACGCGGCCGCATGCGTAACATCCGGAACCCTGCCGACAACACGGTGGCCGCCATTCGCTACATCGCGGGCCGGTACGGAACGCCGCAAGCCATTCCGGGGCTGGAGTCGTCGAGCTACGCCGGGTATTAGCGCGATTCTCCGGGTCTGTGTAACCCATGTCTGTGCGGATGCGTCAAGTCGTTGCAGGGCGAAGTCGGGATTCGGAGAGGGCGATGGAGTCATGGACGAAACGGGAAACGAAATGCGCGATGTGGAGCTGGAGTCGCTGTTCACAGAGGTGGCCGGCGCAAGGACGAGATGGAGCGGGCAAGAGTGGTCTGGCGTGAGGCGGCGGATCGAGTGGCCGCAGCACTCAACAGTCGGATCGGACAAATTGATCCGGATGCAGTTACGAACCATACTACGCTTGGGCCGAACTGGCTGGACGAGATTGCGGGGAGACACGCGCATGCGACATGGGACGTCACACACCTCCTGACCGTGCTCAGAACAGCGCTGGAAGGACTGGAGGAGATCGGGACAGGGAACAGCGAATGCAGACGGGCACGACCACCCTGACGTGAATAGCACGGACTGCGCTTGCGGCCATTGAGACGGTCGGGGAGGATGGAGACGGCGAAAAATCGTTGAATGGTTACAATCCATTACGAGATTCCTGATAGAGTCTTCACACAATCAGTCTATTCTAATAAATGAGCGAGTTGTTCAGTATTCCGATTCGCTGGTGGATATGGCCACTGCACGGAAGCAACTATGCCAGCGCCTTGCATGCCATCCCGTTCTGGACGGAATTGCGCAACACAGTCTTCCTGTCCTTCTCCATCGTGATTGGCGCCATTTTATCCAGCAGTTTTGCCGCTTATGGACTTGCCAAGATCGTGTGGCCGAATTACTCTGGAATACGCACCTTGCCCATGATCGTCATCTTCTTTGCTGGACAACGGTATTTCATGCAAGGAATTTCGTTCTCGACGGATGTGGGATGATTTGAGTCGAACAGGAGGATTATTGACCATGAACACCCTTACAATCATGACGTACAACATGCTCCATGCGCCTGGTGATCGTCTGAACGAACTCACCTCCGTTGTCAATGGGGCAGCACCGGATATTTTGGCCTGTCAGGAGATTACGGATGTATCGGGGTTTCTTTCCCTCTGTCACTCGACGGGGATGCATGGGGTTCTGGCGCACGCAAACGGACCGGAGGTCATGGAAGCGGATTTGGACAAGGATCTCTCGTCGTATAAGTTGGAACATGTGGGTTTGTTATCCCGTTATCCGATTGTGCGTTTTGAAGCGCATAAAGGGGATCCGCGGATCATGTTTCGATCCCTTCTCGAGGCATGGATAGAGATCCCGAATTTCGGGCTGATTCAGTTTTTCGCTCTGCACTTTCGAGCCTTCCCTGGCCCGCCGCATGCTCTGTTCAAGGTGCGTGAAGCGCAGGCCCTGTCCGCTCTGTTGCGAAGAGCAGGGAATAGCAATCTCCTTTGCGTACTGGGGGACTTTAACGCCTGGGTCCGTGGGGAAGGATACGACATGACGGATCAAATGACGCGTTACCCGAGCGATCATCTGGAGGCCATCCAAGGGGGAGTCACGGACGTCATTCTTGAAACTGGGCTGGAAGATGTGTGGCGAAAGATAGGTGTTCCTCCCGAGAAGGCGCCGGGAACGCTTCGAGATCGATCCAATTCGACGGTGGACCACGTGTTTGTCACTCCGGCTCTGGGAAATCTGGTTGCCGGTGTGGAACTGATCCATGACGATCTCAGCCGCAAGGCTTCGGATCATTTTCCTTTGCTCGCGCGATTTGTCCTGCCAAACTAGGAGTGCCGATTTCTTATTGGCCTCGTATTTGTCGCCGTTTCCAGCATCGGAACGGGTGGGTACTCGCGTGTCGATAGGCGGGTCGGCGTATACGGTGATGTCTGTGAATCCGGGTACGGACACCATTCATCTGAGCAGGGTTTTGTGACGGGGATGGATCGCACCTCGTGAATTCGCCAGCAACCGTACGACAAGCAATACTATGCGCGAAAGAAACGGGTTCCATGTACTCTGAAACGAATTTGGGATCGTAATGTCACCGGTAGCCCTTTGTGTCGCACTTGCATCCGTTAGCGATATTTCTGTTCACATCAAAATGATTCGAACTGGTACAATCCGTTCTGATATTGCCATAATCCTTTGCTCCCTGTTTCGATTTTCCCAATTAACGATGATTGAACGGGTATTTCTCTTGTTGGGAACCACGGTCTCTGGTGCTCAACAACGATGAGAAGCCCCTCGTCTGATCCCATCCCCACGAAATTTGGGAAACCACCGTCATGCAAAGCCCCGAGCCCAAAATTCTTCTCCAGTTCCACCGCAACATTTTCAGGGTGAATTACTGGTAAGCCGATTTCAGATACCCCTATCACTTCGGTCACTGAAAATACAGTTGAATTCGAGTAAGCCAGTGAATGCCTAGCGATGAATTCGGCAATATTACCAGCAGGATCGTGGAAATAACAGGAGTGTGCATTCCAAAATGTTCCTTGGTCTATTAGAGATCCTCCATCTGCGGTAAGGAATTGAATACTCCGCTCAGCTAACCATCCCATACTATTTGATAGCAGATTTGACGGAACATTGAACGCATAGTGGTAAAATGGCGTTACATTGCTATTCGTCCTTCTAAACGTTAGACGAGTAAATCCAATTTGCACCGCAAAGAAATCTGTGCCCACATCAAGTACATCAAATCCCAATGTTGTTGCATAAAAGGCGTACATTTCGTCCAAGCGATGAGTTTCCATTTGAAGTTCAGAAATCCTCATAAAATCGCCTCCACTCTCCCTTTGGTATTTTCTTCGACCCCCATTGTACAGTGAAAACATATTGCATCAGAAACATACCGTCTATACGGCATTGGTCGTAAGACCACGACATTTTATTGCTGCACTCCCAATTGCGCTTAACTGTCCTTATGCGCCACTATCAAAGGGATGCGGCATCCTATTAAAGTATACCCCAATTAAAGTATACCCCAACATGTCCCATGCGTGTCACGCCTGGCGCGGTCTCACATAGTGAGACCAAGGAGCTTGTCCTCACCGAACCGATGTGAACCCCGACAAAGGGGGCACATTGTACCCACCGCGCTCCAGAACACGCGCCAAAGCATGCACAACCGCAACCGGCGTGTCGTGACCGTCCGGCACCGACAACCCAAGAAGTTGTGCGCCCAACTCCACCGTCTCGCGCTCACTCAGAAAACAGAGCACATGCGACGGCGAATCCTCCATGACCGCCGCATACCGATTGACGGCAAGCTCCACGGCCTGTATGGCTTCCTGAGGCTCCCCGGGATCAACGTACTGATTCAGGCGGGACGCCATGAACTGAGTCCGGTGTGTCGCGGGCGGCAGGATGCCCATCCGGCGTAGATCGCGAATGATGGCGCCCACTCTGGATTCCGTGAGGCCCAGGCGTCGCGCGATCTCGTTGTAAGAGCAACGCCGCACCGTGAGCAGCGTCGACACTTCGTGTTTGATGTCGTCCTGCGTCAT
>JAJYTO010000248.1 GCA_021793015.1 Bacillota bacterium | reverse complement strand
TTCCGATCTTCAATATAAGGAACAGCCAACCGATTCGCCACGGCTTGGGCCACGGTGCTCTTTCCGGCCCCGGCCGGTCCATCGATGGCGATCTGCATATTCACTGGCACAATTTCGTCTCCCCGCGCCATACAGCGCCTTTATAGATCCTGTTCAAGCCCTTTTGTGCGCAACTCTATCTGACGCTTGAAAGCGAATTGCACGATGCGTTGCTGGGCGGTATTCGGTATCTCCGTATAACGGATCGCCAGCAGGGGATATGGACGGTTTGGCCTCGTCAATCGACGCACGATCGTCGCTTTGGCCGAAATGGGAACGATGCCGCTGGCCTCGCCGGGAAGTGTAAACTTCACGGTGACAGTGTCGCCTTCTTGCAACGGATAGTTTCCTTCAGGATAAAACGACATGCCGCCGCCGCTAATATCCTGAGTCATCCCTTTTCCACTGATCAACGCGGGCGATTCATCCCGCACGATGAGCAGAAAATGGACGCTGATGCCCACATGGACCCGGACGAAGGAACGGCGTTGGATCCTCACGATGTCGTCGTCCTGTGGACGGACTATTGCGTACGCAGCCAGTTTCCCGATGTAGAGACGTTGCAAGGCGACGCTCTCAAACTGATAGAGCACTCCTGCGCCATCGCGGTATGTCACCCGGACGCGATCCCCGTCGACGATGTCGAGCCGTCGGTGCGACTCCTGCTCCAGAGGTTCATCCACGTACAGTTTGTGATCGGCAATATCAAGCAGACGAGCGTGGCCGCGCCCTTCTGGGGTCGTTCGGTCCACGTACAATCTCTGTCCAATTTTCGGCAGCGACATGATCCCCTTCACCTCACCCTCGCCATGATTATAGCTTTGTTTATACATACTTAAAAGAGAGATGCATGGGTCATCTCTCTTTTTGTTCCACAAATTATCGCGAAAACATTCCTGATCCTGTCCCAAGTGTACGATGGTCCGCGTCGGTCGGAGTCATGAATAACGGTGGTCCCTGCCGGTCGGAGTCATGAATGACGGTGGTCCCTGCCGGTCGGAGTCATGAATGACGGTGGTCCCCAAGCGGGCTTTGCGTCCCCAAGCGGGTTTTTCGTCCCCAAGCGGGTTTTTCGTCCCCAAACGGGCTTTGCATCCGTCAAAATCGCTGCGGTTCGGTCTTGGTTAACTTGTCCACCGCCACAATGGAGCCGTCGCGAGCATTGACCCAGACTTCAAAGGCGGCGCCGTCGCTCGTTCCCGTGAACGCGTACGCGAGAATCGCCTGGCGACCAGTTGGTTCAAGGACCGCCAAACGCGTTTTTTGCACGGTGAAGCCCGGACTCAGATCACGTCGCGCGACGGATGCGCTGATCGTCGGCTGAAGCGCGATCGGCGGGGTTGTGGCGCCGATCGCGCGACTGGCGTCAAACCCCGTCACCCGTCCATCGCTCAGGTTCACTTTAACGAGAATGGGACGCGATTCTCGCGCGACCGTTTTGACCAGGGGCGCATACGTGTAGGTGCCTGTGGTCCCGTAGTGCGCTTGGCGCTTCAATACGACACTCGCGTAGCCGTGCGCGTGCAGAAAACGATCCGCCTGTACAAGCCCTTGACCCACGGTGAAACGGGTCTGGCCTGTCGGCGGCTCATCCGTTGTCATCCACAAGACCTGGCCAGAGCGCAGGGTCAGACCGACTGCCGTCACTCTACGGCCG
Source organism: Bacillota bacterium (assembly GCA_021793015.1). GTDB lineage: Bacteria > Bacillota > Bacilli > Alicyclobacillales > SLC66 > JAKADD01. The sequence continues at coordinate 3,168 of JAJYTO010000248.1, read as the reverse complement.
GGTTGACGCACTGTCACCATGTAGCCGGGCGTGTCAAAACCTGACCCGAGCCGTGTGACGTTCGCCGGATCACGCGCGGCAGCGCCCGCGAATTCCTTTGCGCGCGCGATGGCCTGCGTCTCTGTCATGATGCCGGCGTTCCCCTGTTGCGGTTTCTTTGAGGCATTGGCGCCCAACGGCGGCGCGGACTCCGACGACACTGATGACACCGGGAAACGTTTGGACGGGGCGTTGAGCGCCCAAATCCGCCTGACCAGCGACCGATAGTCCGTGGCTTCCACGTTCGCGCCGACTGTCGCAAAAGAAGAAGGGGACTTCAGAAAATCGGTCTGCAGCGCCCGGGTCGCTCCCTCCAGCCGCGTTGACTCCGTGTAAAGGCGTTGCACCGTTCTCTGCTCTCCTGCGGTCAATTTTGTGCCGTTGGCATGAGCATTGGCAAGGTCGTCGGCGGTTGTGATCACGCGCCCCAAAAAATCCGATATCGCACCGCTTGCCGACAGGACGCTCGGCAGACGATTGCTGTCGGTCTGCCCAATCGCCGCATGTCGCGCCGCCAGGCGAAGCTGTGCGTTCACAAAACTCGCGGATGTGGTGACCTGCGCGCTCGCCAAAGCGTCCTGCATTTGGTCGATGTCATAGACCATGCCATGAAAAGCGGCCTGGTAGTTTGACTCCAGCTGCACAAGAGAAGCGGACCGCAACTGGTGTTCATTAAAACCGTACAGCAGTGCGCCCGCCAGTCCCACCACAAGTGCAGGTATTGCCCATCCGGGCCATGTGCGGTTCACCTGTGCCACCTCCTACTTCGCGAAAACATGATTGCCGATGCGCAGCGTGACTGGTTGTGACCAGACCCAACTGGATGTCGCAGTGGCGGGATTCCAGTAGTACAATGCGCCGTGAGTGGGATCCCAGCCATGAACGGCGTCCATGACGGCCTGCATGTTCTCCTTGTGCAGACCAAGCCAGGCCTGGCCGTTCGATATGGATGTAAACGCCCCCGGCTGGTAGATGATGGCGGGAATCGAGTGCGGGAATTTGCTGCTGTGGCAACGGTTTAAGATCACGGCGGCGACCGCAACCTGACCCTGCAGAGACTGATTCCTGGCTTCCCCGTAGACCACGTGCGCCATCAGATTGATGTCGTTGCTGGACAAGCCTGCTGTTCCAGAACTCGCGGCGCCGAACGATCCGGAACCCGTGGAGACGCCGCTCCCCGCCCCGCCTGACGCAGAGGGCGGGGCGGAGATCGTTCCATGAGCGGCGCTGGAACTGCCTGGATGGGCGCCCGCCCCCCCGCCAGACCAGTTCGCGGTCGCCTTTCTCAGCATCGTCCAGGTCGCACGATTGGTCAGACCCGTGATGGGCATGCCGAAGGCATATTGAAAATCGCGCACTGCCCAATACGTTTGCCATGTGTACAGACCGTTCAGGATACCGTGATAATAGCCCAGAAAGCCCAGGCGACTCTGCAGTTGAGTCACTGCCGAACCCTGACTGCCGGCAATCAGGTCCGGTTCCGAAGAGGTCTCTGCCAATCCGGACGGGCATGGCATTGCGACCAACGCGCACAGAGTCGTGACAGCGGCGGCGATCCGTGTGATGCGCTGCATGGCTAACCCCCCTGGCCTTGCGTGAGTATTTGCTTGCGCCTAGTGTTATCCAGAAGTCCAGCCATTATGTAACACAGGCAAAGAGCGGTGAGGTTCCGCCGTGGTGGAGGATCTCGCCGCTCTTTGGTTCGCTTTGATTCACTTGGGTTCACTGTGCCTCGCTTTGATTCACCTGGGCTTTCTTTGATTCCCTTGTTTCATGGCTCTCTCAGGTCAAGGTTTCGATATCAAATTCGCGATCATTGTCACACAGGCAGCGGCGAAACCCAGTCTCCACATGGCCGCGCATATCGCGGATACCCCGCAAAATAAACACTTCCCCGCACTTGCGGCAACGGATGTGGATCTTCACTCGACCGCTCGGGGTCTCAAGTTCACCAGTCGATTCCTGTACAGTCACAGATTCAGAATGCATCTTCCCCTACCCTCCTACTTGCCCCGTTCATCGTTTCCAGTATGCGCCGACTCACGCGGTGCTCATACCCACCCGCGCAGTTCCACAGCTTCTGCCATGCGCCGCACGCCCACCATGTAGGCCGACAGACGCATGTCGATTTTACGCGCCTGGGAGGTCTTGTAGACCATGTCAAAAGACCTGACCATCAGTTCCTCCAGACGCGTCGCAACCTCTGTTTCACTCCAGTAATACCCCTGATTGTTTTGCACCCACTCGAAATACGAAACAATAACACCGCCCGAATTGCCCAGAACATCCGGTACAAGCAATACGTCCTGTTCTGTGAGCACGCGTGTGGCGTCCATCGTCGTGGGTCCATTGGCTGCTTCCACCACGATCTTTGCCCTGATCTCATTGGCATTGGCGAGCGTGATCTGATTTTCGATCGCGGCGGGCACAAGAATATCACAGTCCAGTTCCAGAAGTTCTTTGTTGGAAATTGTGTTTTTAAACAGCTTTGTCACAGTGCCAAACGAATCGCGGCGTTCCAGAAGGGAATCGATATTCAGACCCTGCTCATCGTGCAGCGCGCCGTACGCGTCCGAAATGGCAATGACTTTCGCACCGGCGTCGTGCATGAATTTGGCAAGATAGCTGCCCGCATTTCCAAAGCCCTGCACGACAACGCGGCTCCCTTCAAGCGGGATGCCCTTCACCTTGGCCGCTTCCCGTATACAGATCGCGACACCTCGCGCGGTGGAGGTGTCCCTGCCTAACGAACCGCCCAGAGCGATCGGTTTCCCTGTGATAAAATTTGGAGAATCAAACTCCCGAATACGGCTGTACTCGTCCATCATCCAGGCCATCACCTGCGAATTCGTCATGACATCGGGCGCGGGAATGTCCTTGGACGGTCCGACGATCTGGCTGATGGCGCGCACATATCCACGGGCAAGACGTTCCTGCTCGCGAAAAGACATCTCTCGCGGATCGCAGATCACGCCGCCCTTGCCGCCCCCGTAGGGCAGGTTGGCAATGCCGCATTTGACGCTCATCCAGATCGACAGCGCTTTGACCTCGTCTTCCGTTACGTCCGGATGAAAACGAATGCCGCCCTTTGTCGGACCGACCGCGTCATTGTGCTGGGCGCGGTAGCCG
>JAJYTO010000247.1 GCA_021793015.1 Bacillota bacterium | reverse complement strand
GAATGCGAAACAGGCGAATCGTCCCCCGATCAACGCTCAATTGTTGGATATGATGGAGTCAAATCCCCGAACCTATATCATAACGCGCACACGAATCTATGCATCTCAAGTGTCCACTCGCACTCTGCAGAGGAGGATGCGCAGTACCTGAAACCCTATCATCCGTGATCATGTCTGGAGGCGAAAAGTTTGTCTGATGAGATTGTGACCGGCAGTTACGATGCGGCTCAGATCGTTGTGCTGGAAGGTTTGGAAGCGGTCCGAAAGAGGCCGGGGATGTATATTGGCGCCACCAGCGCGCGCGGACTGCACCATCTTGTGTGGGAGATAGTAGACAACGCGATCGATGAAGCGCTGGCTGGATTTTGCGACACCATTACTGTAACGGTCCATCCGGATCAATCTGTCACCATCCAGGACAATGGGCGGGGTTTTCCGGTCGATATTCATGAAAAGATGGGGTTGCCCGCTGTCACAGTGGCGCTCACCATCCTTCATGCCGGAGGCAAATTCAGCGGGGAAGGATACAAGGTATCCGGCGGTCTGCACGGAGTCGGGGCGTCTGTGGTCAATGCGTTGTCGGAACGCTTGGAAGTGCTCGTCCGACGGGATCGCAAACTGTACAGGCAGACATTCTGCCGGGGATTGCCGACGTCCGAACTGGAAGTGGTGGGGGTCTCCGAAGGCACCGGATCAACCGTCACGTTTCTCCCCGATTCTGAGATCTTTACGGAAACGATTGAACTCCAATACGATACACTTCAGACACGGTTGCGTGAATTGGCCTTTTTAACCAAAGGAGTAAAAATTACACTCACCGATGAGCGTGAAGAGCGATCTCAGGTCTTCCAGTACGCGGGAGGAGTCAAGTCGTTTGTCGAATACCTGAACCGCGGGAAAGATGTGCTCCATGAGGAACCAGTGTACATCGAGGGTGAGAAAGACACTGTCGCCGTGGATATAGCCCTTCAATACAATGACGGCTATACAAGCAATATCTTTTCCTTTGCCAACAACATAAATACCATTGAAGGCGGAACCCATGAGTCGGGGTTCAAATCCGCTCTGACGCGCATTTTAAATGATTACGCAAAACGCGCGAACATTCTTAAGCAGTCAGATCAGAACCTCACCGGCGACGATGTGCGGGAAGGGCTGACCGCGATTATCAGCGTCAAGATTCGCGAGCCGCAATTTGAGGGGCAAACGAAGACCAAGCTTGGAAACAGCGAAGTAAAGGGCATCGTGGAGAGCCTGTTTGGCGATAAATTGGCGATGTTTTTGGATGAACATCCTTCGACCGCAAAGAGAATTCTCGAAAAATCACTGACGGCGGCCAGAGCCCGCGAAGCAGCCCGTCACGCCCGCGAACTGACGCGCAGAAAAAGCGCTCTGGAAATCAGCTCGCTCCCCGGCAAACTGGCGGATTGTTCGAGTCGGGACGCATCCATCAGTGAATTGTATATTGTGGAGGGCGATTCTGCGGGCGGCTCGGCCAAACAAGGACGCGACCGCAATTTTCAAGCCATTCTTCCGTTGCGCGGGAAGATTTTAAACGTCGAGAAAGCGCGGTTGGACAAGATATTGGGCAATGCGGAGATCAGAGCCATCATTACGGCGCTGGGAACCGGCATCTCGACCGACTTTGATCTGGCGAAGGCCAGGTATCACAAGTGCGTGATCATGACGGACGCCGACGTGGATGGAAGCCACATTCGCATCTTGCTGTTGACTTTTTTTTATCGATATATGAAGGAACTGCTTGACGCCGGGTATGTCTACATTGCGCAGCCGCCGCTGTACAAGGTCACCAAGAGCAAGCAGATCACATACGCCTATAACGACGCTGATCTGCAGCGCCTCTATGAACAGATTGGCCGCACCGGCGTTGAAGTGCAGCGCTATAAAGGCCTTGGCGAGATGAACGCCGAGCAGCTATGGGAAACGACCATGGATCCGGGCGCCAGGACGATTCTACAGGTGACGCTCGAAGACGCGATGGACGCTGATGCGATTTTCAGTGTATTGATGGGCGATCGCGTGGAACCGCGGCGGGAATTTATCGAGGATCACGCCAAGTACGTGCGTAATCTGGATGTTTGACACTACTAGGCGCAACTTGTTGCGCCGCGAACACAGCTAGGGAGGATCATCGTGGCCGAAGAAGGAAAAGTATTGCCCATCGATATCACTGACGAACTGCGCACATCGTTTATTGATTACGCAATGAGCGTGATCGTCAGCCGCGCCATTCCAGATGTTCGAGATGGATTGAAGCCAGTCCATCGGAGAATTATCTTTGCGATGCTGGAACTGGGCATGACTCCGGACAAACCGCATAAAAAATCGGCTCGCATCGTGGGAGAGGTGCTGGCCAAGTACCATCCTCACGGAGACGTCGCGGTGTATGACGCTTTGGTTCGGCTGGCGCAGGATTTTTCCACGCGGTATCTCCTGGTGGATGGACACGGGAATTTTGGCAGCGTGGACGGCGACTCTGCCGCGGCCATGAGGTATACGGAGTCGCGAATGACCTCGCTTGCCCTCGAATTGGTTCGGGATATCAACAAAGAGACGGTTGATTTTCAGCCCAATTACGATGGCAGCGAGAAGGAACCGACTGTCTTGCCGTCGCGCTTCCCGAACCTGTTGGTGAATGGATCTTCCGGCATTGCTGTGGGAATGGCAACCAATATGGCTCCGCACAACCTGCGTGAAGTGATTGACGGCGTTGTCATGCTCATCGATCAACCTGATGTGTCAATTGACGACCTGATGTCAGTGATCAAGGGTCCTGATTTTCCCACAGCCGGCGTCATACTGGGACGCGAAGGGATCCGCAAGGCTTATCATACGGGCCACGGGAGTCTCACCATCAGAGCGGTGAATACGATAGAAGAAACCGCAAACGGGAAAATGAGGATTATTATTACAGAACTCCCGTACCAGGTGAATAAAGCCAGACTGATTGAAAAGATCGCTGAATTGGCGCGCGACAAAAAGATTGACGGCATCACGGATTTGAGAGATGAGAGCGATCGCAAAGGGATGCGGATCCTCATCGAATTGCGGCGGGATATCCGTCCGCAAGTTGTGCTGAATAATCTCTATAAGCATACGGCCTTGCAGTCGACGTTTGGCGTGAACTCATTGGCTCTGGTCGGCGGTCAGCCCAGAGTCCTGAGTCTGCGCGACCTGCTGTATCATTATCTGGAGCACCAGAAGGAAATCGTTGTTCGCCGGACGAGGTATGATTTGCATCGTGCAGAAGCAAGGGCTCATATTCTGGAGGGATTGCGCATCGCTCTTGACCATCTCGACGCGGTCATCGCGTTGATTCGCGGGTCGGCCAATGCGGAAGAAGCCAGATTGGGCCTGATGTCGACGTTTTCTCTGTCCGAGGAGCAGGCGCAAGCCATCCTTGACATGCGGCTGCAACGATTGACGGGGTTGGAACGCGAGAAAATCGAAAATGAATACAGGGAACTGCAGCGGTTGATCGCCGAATACCGGGCCATTTTGGGCGACGACGCGTTGGTCTTGGCGGTTGTACGCAAGGAGATCGTGGAGATCAGAGATAAGTTTGGCGATGAGAGACGGACAAAGATCGTTTCCGCTGAGGGAGAGTTTGACGAAGCGGACCTGATTCAGGAACAGGATGTCGTGATCACCATCAGTCACTCTGGTTACGTCAAACGACTTCCGTCAAACACTTACAGAAGCCAGCGCCGCGGTGGTCGCGGCGTGACCGCCATGGGAACAAAGGATGCGGATTTTGTAGAACATCTGTTCATCACCTCGTCGCACAATAATTTGCTTATATTCACGAACAAGGCGAAAGTATATCGCCTGATGGCCTATGAAGTTCCTGAGCTGGGTCGAACAGCGAAAGGTGTTCCGATCATCAATTTGTTGAACATCGAACAGGAGGAAAAAATCTCTGCCGTCATCCCAGTCAGCAATGAGGATATGACGTCAGACCAGTACTATCTGTTCACGGCCACCCGCAAAGGAATTGTCAAGAAGACATCTTTGAGCGCCTTTGCAAACATCAGGAAGATGGGTCTCATAGCCCTGGGTCTTCGCGACGATGATGAACTGATCGGAGTTCGCTTGACCGATGGGGAACAAGAGATCATCATGGGTACAAAGCGCGGCTTGTCCATTCGCTTTCCGGAATCGGATGTTCGTCCCATGGGACGAACTGCGGCTGGCGTTAAGGGCATATCGCTCGAAGCGGTCGACGAGGTCATTGACATGGATGTTCTGCAGCCCGGCGCCACCATTCTGGTGGTCACCGCGAAGGGATACGGCAAACGGACAACCATTGATGATTATCGTACTCAGACGCGGGGCGGCAAGGGTATCAAGACACTGAACATCACAAGGAAGAACGGCCCCGTCGTCGGCCTGAAGGTTGTCCATGAAAGCGAAGATCTGATGATCATAACCAATAAGGGAGTGGCCATACGACTTCATATTGACGACATATCAACTCTGGGTCGCAACACGCAAGGGGTTCGGCTGATCGCACTCCAAGACTCTGAAGTCGGCGGTGTTGCCAGAATTGCAGCCGGCGTCGATGAAGACGGCCGCGACGACGGGCAATCGGATTCTTGACGCCGGGAAGGGTGAGAACGGTGGAGTTTTTGTCCAACAGGGAGCGTTTTTGTTGGCGCTGCTTGTGTTGCTTATGATGGTCGCACTTGTCGCGCATCTGGCGCTCCCCAAAGACATAAAATAACATGATGAATATGGCCGGATGTGGTTGACTGGCGTTGGTGGGCTGTGCTATATTACGTTTTGTCGCCGCGAACCGGAGACGGGCCGCGGACGCCGCGAGTGTGCGAGCAACACGGCGCAGCGGCGCAACAAGTTTTGCTTAGCGGCGGGATTGATCCTTGA
>JAJYTO010000019.1 GCA_021793015.1 Bacillota bacterium | reverse complement strand
GTCAAATGCCAACCACCCCGCATGGAACGTATGATTTTGGATACTGTGAATCGTGAATTTGTATCCAACAGGGGAGCCCGCCACGTCCATCGGGCCATCGGGCCATCGGACACCCGGATATCCCGGATATCCCGGTGTCCGGGCGCCGCTGCACGATGATTCATCTGATCCCGTTGAACCGCGGCGAGCCCTTACCAGCCCTTGCGTCCCCCCTGTTCCCGCCACGCCTCCCGCCGCTCGCCAGTTTCGCGCCGTCTCACAATGTGCTATGTTGAGATGACGAAGAGACGAAGCAATCCCCGTCAGTCAGGAGGCTCAGCATGGCTCAGCACGTACATCGTCACGCGGACCACGGCCATGAAGGCGACCATGTTGCCCACCATCATCACGATGAAGTCTTTCACACGCACGCGCCGGTCGCCAAGATGAAGCTGGCGTTCGCGCTCACGTGCATCGTGTTCATTGTCGAGACAGCGGGAGGCATGCTGTCGCACAGCTTGGCCCTGCTGTCTGACGCGGGTCATGTCCTGACTGACCTGGCCGCCATCGGCCTGTCGTGGTACGCGATGGTGCAGGCGCAAAAACCGCCCAACGACACCATGACCTACGGTTATCATCGCACGGGCATCCTGGCCGCACTCAGCAATGGCGTCGGATTGATCGTGATCGCCATCGTGATCACCTGGCAGGCGTATGGAAGACTCCACCACGCCGAGCCCATCGACAGTACATGGATGTTCATCAGCGCCGGTGTGGGACTGCTTGTCAACCTGTACCTGGGCCTTGGTTTGCGGTCGGAGGACAATATCAACGTGCGCAGCGCCGTACTGCACATGCTGGGGGACGCGGCCGCTTCCGCGGCGGTCATTGTGGCGGCGGCCGTTATCGCTGCGACACGCTTTTATATGATCGACCCCATTTTGAGCGTTCTGATCGCCCTGCTGATCGCATTTGGAGCATGGCGCATCGTTCAGCAGTCCGTCGGCATCCTCATGGAGGGGACGCCCAAAGGCATCAACCTGCAGGAAGTGGCAGAGACGATTCGATCTGTGCCCGGGGTTTGCGACGTCCACGATTTGCACGTCTGGAGCATCACAAGCGGACGCAACGCGCTCTCGTGCCATGTGGTCATCGACGGCGACCAGACGATCCGTCACAGCCAGGCGGTTCTGCGCGATATGGAACACCGGCTGGTGCACCTGGGTATCGGCCACGTCACCGTCCAGGTGGAAGACGCGGAGCATCCGCATGGAGGCTCGATCCTCTGCTGCGACGATCCGGTCCCTGAACATCGCAACTCGCTGCGGTAGCAGGCTGTGCGCTGCCTTTCGGCGGACGACTGCACAGCAGAGGCCTGGCGCTCCCCCCGCGCAGACGACTGCACAGCAGAGCCCCAGCGCCGCACCCGACGAACGACTGCGCAGCAGAGCCCCAGCGCCGCACCCGACGGATGCCGGTTCTGCTTCTGCGCTCCGCGCGCTTTTCGATCAACTGCGCTGTGTTCAGCGTCTGTCCGAAAGAGGGATGCGAACCACCGCCGCACGTCCGGAACCCACAAGATCCATCTCTTCTCCCGGTTCAAACAGCCATGTGTCATAGGCTCGCGACTGTCGCGACAGACTTCGGGGCTTGACGTCCCCATCCAGGGCTATGACGCAAAATACGGCGGACGAGTCCCTTGCCCAGCCATCGCTGCGCCACTGTCCTTCCACCGTGAGTGCAGCGAAGCCAAAGAAAGGATTGTCGTCATAGACAGTCAGGCCGTGATTGGCGCGCCGTTCACCGAGGATGGCGCCATAGTCCATTCCGGACCGGCCGCCCAATCGTCCCCTGCCGGGGCGCGGAGTCGGCAGTTCCGGCTGCGGAAACGCCGTCACGGCGATGCCCTCTTCAATATGCAACGCCCTCGGCTTGCCATTTTCCAGCCTGCCGTAATCGTACAGCCGATACGTCGTGTCCGAGGCCTGCTGCACTTCGAGCGCCACGATGCCCGCACCCAGCGCGTGAACGGTGCCGGCCGGCACAGGAAAGTAGTCGCCCGCCTTTACCTCGACGTAGCGAAGATATTCCTCTATGCGGTCTTCCCGCAGAACCTCCCTGAGTTGCTCCGGAGAATTGAGCGCAAGGCCGTAGCAGATGCGGGCTCCCGGTTGCGCGTCAAGAATCAGCCATGCCTCTGTCTTGCCGAAATCGCCGACAGCCTTTGCCTGCTCGTCATTCGGGTGCACCTGGACCGACAGATCGGCGTTGGCGTGGAGCAGTTTGATCAGCACTGGAAACCACTCAACATCGCGAGAGACGGTCGGCAGGGGCCGCCCCTGTTCGTCGCGCGTCTCCCCGGCCGGGTGACCGGACAGCAGCCACGCCTCGCCAAGCGCCGTTCCCTGCGGCGCCGCGTCGAAATGTTCCGCGATATACGAACCGCCCCAAACGCGCGGCTTAAATACTGGCCGGATTGTTCTCACAGTCGCTTCTCTCCTCCTTTGCGGCGGCGGATGTACAGTCCCCGGCGTCTTTCGTCCCCATCCCGGAAAATCGCCCCAGACGCATTTTCTTTCCGGTTGTTGGTGCTGCGCAAGTGAGATTTTGCTTCGCAAAACTCAGGCATGGATGTCTATCCGGCGCCCTCAATGGACTGGGTCAGACACGTCTGTCCGACCGCGCAGGTATTCACTCAAGGCTTCCCGCCAATCGCGCAGGACCGGCAGCCCCTGCGTCCGCAGGGCCAGCGGTTCCAGCACGGAGTACGCGGGCCGTCTGGCCGGCCGCGGATACTCACTTGCAGGAATGGGCCGGACATCCACTCTGTCGGCGAGCCCCGCTTCAAGAAAAATGGCGGCAGCGAAATCGCGCCATGAACACGTTCCCGCGCCAGTCATGTGATAGGTGCCATATGTCGCAGACCCATCGGAAATCGACAGCAGCAAATTCCAGATGCCTTGCGCGAGATCCCGGGACCACGTGGGACACCCGAACTGATCCGCCACCACAGCCACCTCCGCGCGTCCATCCGAACGTCCGCCCATTTGCGTACGGGCGAGACGCAACATGGCGTTGACGAAATTGCCGCCGCCAGGCGCCGTATTCTCACCGTACACCCAGGATGTGCGCACGATACAATGGCGCGGCAAGAGACGCCTCACAAATTCTTCCCCAGCCCATTTGGACCGCCCATACTCATTGATGGGGTTCACAACGTCAAACTCTGTATACGGCGTCTGTTTCTGCCCGTCAAACACGTAATCGGTGCTGACATAGACGAGAGCGGCTCCCAAACTGCCGCATGCCTGCGCGAGATGTTGCGCGCCGAACGCATTGACCGCATACGCCTCCAGACGGCCCTCGCCTTCCGCCAGGTCAACCTTTGTATACGCCCCGGCGTGGATCACCGCATCCGGCCGCACGGTTTCCAGCACGCTCCTGACATCACGGGCCCGGCGAACATCCAGGGTCGCGCGGTCAAGCGCGATCACCTCCACCTTTTCGGCCAGGGGCGCCCGCTTAGCCGTCTGCACCAGGTCATGGCCCAGTTGACCGGTAATTCCCGTCACCGCCACACGCATCTGTGCCACACATCCTGTTCCCGTTTATCCTATTACTTTAGCATATTCGCAGTGAGAACTACGAGTAGCGTATTCTGGGGTCAATCACCGCGTACAGAATGTCGGTGACGAGATTGACCAGGACAAACATCAGTCCAATGACGAGAACCGCCCCTTCCACCGTGGGGTAATCGCGGGCGTTGATGGCAGACAGAATCAGTCGCCCGAGACCGGGAATGGCGAACACATCTTCAGTGATGACTGCGCCCCCGAGAAGGATTCCAAATTCCAGGCCAATCACAGTGATCGACGGGATCAGGGCGTTGCGCAGGGCATGCCGCAAGAAGACCCAGGTCTCCGAAATGCCCTTCGCCCTGGCGGTGCGAACGTAGTCTGCCGACAGGGCTTCCAATAAGCTCGAACGCGTCATGCGGGCAATGACCGCCACGGCGCCCGCCCCCAACGTCACCGACGGGAGAATGACGCTGAGCGCCCCGTTCCAGCCTGCGGTCGGAAGCCACTGCAGCTTCACCGAGAACACCAGTATGAGCATGACCCCGAGCCAAAAACTGGGCATCGAGAGCCCGAACAGGGTGATGAGCGTCGCACTGTAATCGGCAAATTTACCCTGTTTCGCCGCGGACAGGATGCCGATGGAGAATCCCGCCAGAATGGACAGCACGGTGCTGCAGATCGCCAGGGTGACCGTGATCGGCAACGTCTGGGCGATTTCTTGCGCCACCGGCCGCCCCGTGCTGATGGACGTTCCAAGATTGCCGTGGACCAGATGGGACAGAAAGACCCCGTACTGGTACAACAGCGGCCGATGCAAACCGAGTTGCCGTTCAATCCGGGCAATGTCCTGCGCCGACGCCCCCACCCCGGCCATAATGACTGCGGGATTGCCGGGAACGAGATGGAGCATCATAAAACTGAGAAATGTAACCCCGATGACCACTGGCACTGCAATCAGAAGTCGCCTTATGACATATGCGATCATGGACCCTTCACTCCCGCAACGCTCTTCCGGTCAACCCTGCGCCGCAGCCAATCACCGAACAGGGTGATGCTCACCACAGTGTACAGAATCGCCAATCCGGGGAAAATAGAGATCCACGGAGCGGTCCAGATGGAAACCTGCCCCTCGCTCACCATGGCCCCCCAATCAGGGGTCGGCGGCTGCACGCCCAGACCGAGGAAGCTCAGCCCCGCGCTGATGAGAATGGAAACGCCGACGCGAAGCGTGGTCTGGACAATGATCGGTCCCATGATATTTGGCAAAATTCCCGTCAGCATGATCCTTGAGTTGGAAGCGCCAATCGTCCTTGCGGCGTCGATGTGAACTGCCTGCTTGGCCACGAGTGTGCTGGACCTCACCAGCCGCGCAAACCCGGGCACAGAAAAGATCGCGGTCGCAATAATGACGTTAAACTCACTCGCCCCCAACACGGCCACTACCACGAGAGCCAGAATGATCCCCGGAAATGCCAACAGAATGTCCATCAGACGCATCACAATACCGTCAAGCCATATATAGTAACCCGACAGGAGACCAAGCACCGTGCCGATAGACCCTCCGATCAGCACAGACACGACGCCGATGGTGAGCGACGTGCGGGTTGCAAACAGCACCCGCGTGAACACATCGCGCCCCAGGTCGTCCGTACCGAACCAATGCAGGGGTGAAGGCGCGAGATAGGCGGACGCCAGATGAACGGCGTCGGGACTGTAAGGAGAGAGAAGCGGCGCCATGACCGCCACCAGAACGGTAAGCAAGATCATAGCGCCGCTGAAAATCCCTACCCCCTCACCCCGCAGTTTGTGAAACATACGGACCCGACTGTCGTCAGGACCCGCTTGCGCGACAGAGGCGAGCGTAGGATTCATCATGCGATTCCTTTCCATCATTTAACTGACATATATTCAGCTGACATACGCCGACTTGAAAAAGAGTATCGAACTGTGCGCCTGAAAGACGCCATGCACATTGGAGCTCTGGGCGATCACGTTCTTGTCGAACGCAAGGAAGATCGCCGGCGCCTGCTCCGCTTCCAGTTGCTGCGCCTTCGCATAATCCGCCTTGCGCAGCGCCTCGTTGAATTGCCCGCGCGCCGCCTGAATCAGCGCGTCCACCCGCGGATTGGAGTAGAAATCCCGATTGCCCCCCATCCCGATTGAATGGGAATCCCATAGATAGTACTGATTATAATCTCCGTCTCCCGTCATGTTTGACCACGCCAGAATAAACACTGGCGTTTTTCCCTGTGCGGTGTACTGCAAAAATGTGCCCCACTCCAGTGTTTGAATGGACACTTTCACCCCCACCTGGGCCCACTCAGACTGCACAACCTGCGCGACCTGCATCCATGTCTGGTCTGACGACGGCAGGTACAGAGTCGTGCTGAAGCCTTTGCTGTATCCTGCTTTGGCAAGCAGTTTCCTGGCCAGCGGCACGTTGTACCCGTATTGCTTTACATGGGACGTCGAACCCCACACGGTCGTTGGCATCGGACCGGTCGCGAGAGACGCCGTTCCATCGTATATATTTTTGAGGATGGACGCCCGATTGGTCGCATATGTCAGAGCTTGACGCACCAGCACATTTTTAAACGGGCCGTACGTATCGTTGAAACCGATATACTCCAAGGCATACCCTGGAACGGTGTCGATCTGCACGCCGGGCGTGTGCTGAAGGGAAACGATTTGTGACGGCGGAACGCCCTGCACGACCTGAACCTGATTGCTCTCCAGCATGCTCAGACGAGTGGCGTCATTGGGCACGACCAGATACACAATCTTGGCGAGCTTTGGCTTCGCGCCCCAATAATACGGATTCCTTGTCAGAACGAGCTTGTTTCCCGGTTGCCAGGAGGACAGTTCAAACGGCCCCGTGCCAACGGGATGCTGTCCATAGGCCGCCCCCTCTTTTTTCACGGCCAGCGGGTCGACGATGCCGCCCGCGTAGTTGCTGAGATTGGCGAGAAACGGAGCAAACGGCTGCTTCATGACAAATTCGACGCGGGTCGGCGACAGCGACTTGATTTGCCCAATGGCGCTGAAGAGCGACGCACGCGGAGACGCCGTGGCGGGATTCAAAATTCGGTCAAAACTCTCTTTCACCACCGTCGCATTGAATGGATCGCCATTCGAAAAGCGCACATGCGAGCGCAGATTGAAGATCCAGTCGCGAGCCGTGTGCGTCCATGACGTTGCGAGCATCGGAACGATCTTGCCCTGGGCGTTTTGGGTGACCAAGTTATCGAATATGTTCATAAACACGTTTGCGGAAGGAATGTCAGCCGTAGTCTGCGGGTCCAGTTTCAGCGCATCCGTCGGTTCAGCCACTGTGAGCGTAGCATTGGAGAGATAGCTGTTCGTACGTTTGGCCGCCGCGTACCCCGTTGTCGCCATCCCGCCCATGAGTGCAATGGACAGTGCTACAGGCACCATCGTCTTCTTCATCATTTTCATCCTCCCGTCCATCACACCACGATCAATTCCTTGGTCACAGCAGCGAGATTGTAATGTCCTTCGTTCGTAATGATCACCGGATCTTCGATCCGCACTCCACCCCATCCAGGAAAATAGAGACCCGGTTCCACCGTGATCACCATGCCAGCCTGGAGCACGGTCTTGTCCCCAACCGCCAGTCGCGGACTCTCGTGAATTTGCAGACCCAGCGCATGGCCCAGAGAATGCGAAAAGTGGTCCGCCACCCCCCGCGCAGAAAAAAAGTCCCTGATCTCCGCGTCTGTCTCCTCACAGACGGCGCCCGGCGCCATCCTGCCAAGAGCCATGACCTGCGCTTCAAGCACCCAGCCGTACACCTCGCGTTGCCGTCCGTCAGCGGTCCCAACGGCAATGGTGCGCGTCATGTCAGAGTAATAGCCGCCTACGACCGCGCCGATATCCATCGTCAGGAGATCCCCGCGCGCAAGCGCCCGGTCAGTGGCCCGCCCGTGAGGAAGGGCGCTGCGGGGGCCTGAAGCGATGACATGATTCTCTTTAATCTTGTCTGCTCCGGCCTCCCTCATGAATTTTTCAAGTTCCCAAGCCACTTGGCGCTCAGTCATGCCCGCCTGAATGCGCGTAAAAATATATTCGAACGCATGATTGGTAATCTCAAATGCGGCCTTAATGATATTGAGTTCCGCCGCTGATTTGATTCGCCTCAGCGATTCGACCACGTCGCGCTTGGGCTCAAGAGTGACGCGAGACTCACGGCCTAGTTCGCGCATCGTCTCATAGAATCCGAACGGCGTGGAATCGGCCTCGAACCAAAGGGACCGAATACCCGAGGAGACACTCAAATCAATCAGCGCTTTCGCGACGGAGCCCTGATGCAATACAACGTTCCATCCCTTGGCCTGCTCGCGCGCCTGATCGGCATAACGACCGTCCGTCACCAAAAACAGGTCGGTCCCGGTCACAAGCAGGACGGCCGCAGTGCCCGTGAAACCGGCAAGATAACGATAATTCTCGGCCAGGGTCACCGTCATTGCCGTCGATTCATCGGGCAACAACGACTGCAAGCGTATTGCCGCATCGTTCATATCGTTCGCATTCCCCCAATTTGCACAAGATAAAATCTTCTAAATTATCTCTTATAAAACTGACTATATGGGGGAGCGGGCGTGTGTGTCAAGCATTACTTTTTGGAAAGCAAAACAGGGCGCAGAGAGCGAGCGCTTTCACTGCAGCGCCGCACAATCGCCCAAAAATAGGCCGCCTCATCCACCGACATTCGCGGGTGGACGACGGGCGCTCACGGATATCACCGTCACTCGCGCGCTCCCGGACACTCACCGGCACTCATGAGTGCCATGTGAGCCTGCGGCCGTTTTAAAGCCCGCCGTTTCCGCCATAGATCCGGGTGAGCCAGGCCGTAAGCGCCTCAAGTCTACCCGTCAACAGCATAATGCCCATCAGAACGAGCACAGCGCCCCCTACGCGGCTGATGGCCACACTGTAGCGGCCTAACCAACGCAGCGAGCCCAGTGTATAGGCGAGAATCAGAAACGGCAGGGCGAACCCAATCGCGTACACGAGCATCAACACCACGCCGTTTGCCTCGCCGGTCGCCGCAATCGCGATCACCGACGCCAGGATGGGACCAACGCAGGGCGTCCAGCCAGCCGCGAAACTGACGCCCACGACAAACGCGCCGAGATAGCCGGCCGGTTTGGCCTTTTTGCTGTGCCACTTGGCTTCCCGCATCAGCCAGTCCCATCGAATAACCCCAACCAGGACAAGTCCCATCGCGATGACGACCACACCGCCAATCTCACTCACGATCGTTCTGTACTTTGCAAACAGGACGCCGATCAGGTTGGCCGATGCGCCGAGCGCCACAAAGATCACGGAAAACCCCATCACAAAAAACACAGCGTGAGCGAGCGCCCTGCGACGAACCGAAGCGCTCGCCCCGCCCGCCCCGGCGTCATACGAAACGCCGGAAATATACGAAATGTAAGAGGGATACAGCGGAATCGTGCAAGGCGACACGAAAGACACAAGGCCCGCCAGAAAAGCCAGCCATACCGTAGGCGCAGTGCTCATTCGCCGGTTTCCCTCCCGCTCTCTGACTTGCGCATGCGCACTCACAGCGCGATGCTTCACGGCACATTCACGGACAGCGCAGGCACAGCGGCGCCAACCGTCTGGTCTATCCGTCAGACCTACCCGTCAGGTCCACATCCATAGTCTTTACCGCCTCCGGCGCATCCTAGTGCGTCAGTGTGACGACAGCAACTTTGCAAATCGGGCGTGCATCATGGCGGGCGACATCAGCCCGACAATGCGGCTCATGATCACACCGCTGGAATTGATGAAAAAACTGGTCGGTATATCAATGACCCCGTAGGCCGTTTCGACGGCCCCCGTTCGATCGAGCAAAACCGGGTAAGGAACGCCGAACGCCTTTACGTAGTAGTGTACGCCAGCCAATGTGTCGCCCGGCGTCATGTCGACGCCGATAAACCGCACATGCTTCCCATAGCGCTGATACAGGCTCACCAGATCTGGCGTTTCCGTTTTGCACGGTGGACACCAGGAGGCAAAGAAATTGATAAACACCGGTCGGCCGCGCAAGGACGAGAGAGTGACGCTGCGCCCCTGCAGATCCGTCAGAGTAAAGTCCGGAGCGACATGTCCCGCTATCGGCGCCACAGATGGCGGCGGCGCCTGACCCGCGGCGGTGACGGCGTCCTGTGCGCTCGATTGCGGTCGCACAGCGAAGATATAGCCCACAAGGGCAACCAGGACCAGAATCGCCAAAATCGAGAGGTTGCGCTGTCGTTTCATGAAGTCTTCATCCTTTACCTCTTCCTCCTTTTCCCTAGCCGTCTTCCCCACGCTGGTCTCTGACCGCCCGAGAAGGCTGAGACCCTGTGGCCCGTCTTCGCGACCGCGGCGAACACTCGGCCATGCGCAGGCGCCGGGCAAGGCGGAGCAGCACCGATCAAAATCGGACCGTGCCGGTCCATGTCAGGACATATTGGATCACGTCATGACCAATGGATCACGCCAGTCGGCGTTGAGTGATACCAAGCCGTTCACCCCAAATTGTCGATCGGCACAGGTTCCACGGGGTCTCCCAATTCGATGCCAAAGATTCGGGCATAAAAGTAGAGTTCGGCCTCCAGCGTTCTCTTGATATTGTTCGCCTGGCGAAACCCGTGCCCTTCCCCTTCAAATGGCACGTACGCCACCGGCACGCCCTTCCTGCGCAGCGCCTCCACCATCAACTCAGCCTGATTGGGCAGGACAATCTTGTCATCGAGTCCCTGAAAGAAGATGACGGGACAGGACAGCCGCTCCGTAAAATGCAGCGGCGACCGCTCCACATACACGTCTTTGGCTTCCGGGTACGGGCCTACCATGCTGTCCATGTACCGCGATTCGAACTTGTGCGTTTCCTTCGCCAGCAGTTCGATATCGCTCACGCCAAAGTAGCTGGCTCCCGCCGCGAACGCATCGCGAAACGTGAGGACGGCGAGTGTCGTATATCCGCCTGCGCTGCCCCCGCGAATGGCCAGTTGGTCAGCGCGCGCATCCCCGCGTTCAACCAGGTATAACGCTCCATTGGTGCAGTCATCCACATCAACGACACCCCAGTTTCCCTGCAAACGCTGTCGGTAGGCTCGTCCATAACCCGTGCTTCCGCCGTAATTCACATCAAGCACGGCAAAGCCGCGACTGGTCCAATATTGGATCGATAAATTCATCTTGGTTGAAGTCGCGGCTGTTGGACCTCCGTGGGTGAACACTACAAGCGGCGGCCTGTCCGATGGAGCTGCGTCATAATCGCGATTTCTTGGAGCATAAAAGAATCCGTGCGCCGTCAGCCCGCCCTCCGTTGGAAACTCGACGGCCTCCGGCAATGACATGTATTCCTCGTCTACGATGATGTCGCTTGACCTGCGCAGGATCTCGATCTCCCCACTGCCGGGATGCAGACGCGCCACCGACCACGCATGAGTGGGCGAACCCGCTGTGAACACCGCGTCACCGCCGCACGCGCGCAGTCCCGAGATCTGCGTATACGGTGTGTCCACGCGCTGCAATGAACCAGTGTTCACATCGATCCTGCCCAAGTGCCAGACGCCGTTCATCGTATAGGCGCACACGATTTCAGAGGATCCCGTAAACGCATAGGTGGACATTCCAAATACCCACTGCGGTAAACCGAATTCAGCGTCTTTTTCGACGACACAGACGACATTTCCCTCGGTATAACGGTAGATATTCCACCAGTTCGAGCGGTCAGACACGAAGAAAAGCACGCCATCCGGCGACCACTGCGGCTGAAAGATCGATTCCTGCGGGCCGCCTGCGACCAGACGTTGATTGGCAAGCGTTCCATCCGCCGCCACATCCGCA
The DNA here is from genome assembly GCA_021793015.1 of Bacillota bacterium. Taxonomy (GTDB): domain Bacteria; phylum Bacillota; class Bacilli; order Alicyclobacillales; family SLC66; genus JAKADD01. Next base: position 17,164 of record JAJYTO010000019.1, on the reverse strand, counting down.
ATCCAGAGTTCAGTGCCATCCCAGGGCATATTGGGATGATTCCACGTCAACCACGCCAACTGCTCACCATTGGGACTCATGCAAGGCGACGAATAAAAATCGTTGCCTGACGCCAAAATACTGGGTTCCCGCCGCCCATCGACCGCAAGGCCAACGAGCGAATTGGCCGCCTCGCCCGCGTCCCGATGATCTTCCTGGACGCCTATGATCCGGTTTCGCCGCCGGTCAAACTCCAGGTCCGCATACCGCAGGGCACTGTCAGATGTGATGGCCATCGGCGACCCGCCCGCTTCGTGACGATACACCAGATTGTCCGAAAAATTGGAACAGTAAGCGACTCCGTCAACCACGGTATAGGCGCCGCCGCCGTATTCATGAACACGCGTCCTGACATTGAAAGGATCAGGCGTCACGTCTGTGGTCCTGCCGTTTTGATCCTGTTTCACCAATACTGAACGGCCGCCTTCATTCGGTCTGCCCTCGATCCAGTATGTATCGGCGCCATCGCAGAATGCCTCCTGCAAGTCAACCGTTTCGGATACGATCAATGCAGAAGTAATGGGCGATTTCCAAGATCCGTACGGCGCCTGCTTCATCGTTGTCATGCCGGCATCCCCCTTGACACTGTTCTTTCCACACTGTTCTTTCACGCTATCAGAGGTTGTCCGAAAAGGGTCGAGAACTCCGCGCTGCAGGGGCTCGGCTTGCGCCGGACAGGCGTGCTCATGTACCGTACATGTACACTGCGCGCGCCTGTCCGGGCTGCACCAATCCCCTGCAAGCGTCTTACCTCGACCCTTTTCGGACACGCATTATCAGTATACGGCAAACGCCGCCGCCAAACTCGTCGTTTCACTCAGATATGCGATACCCGGAAACGAAAAGGAAACTGGGCGCAGCGACAACTGGAGTTCGCCCGGCGCGACCGCCAGGCTCATGTTCGCCCCAGGAACGTGGTCGCAAGAGACGTCTCGGTCGCAGTTCCTCCATCCGTCATTTGTACGCGATACACTCGGGCTTCGGGTCTTGAAGCGATGGCGGCCTGAAGATCGTCATCCACGAAGTGCACCGCCGCTCCGTCATCCAAAGCCAGACCTCCAGACATCTGCCCTGTCGCCACCAGATCGCGATATGTTGGCCGTCTGTCCGCCTCTCCGTCATAATGAGGACAGCAACTGCCGGAAAGCAGGCCGAGACACTTCAAAGGCCGCGGCGGCGCGTCAATGTTGAACGAGTCCGTCAGCCCTTCTTCAAACCAGCAGACGGCGCCGGCGCTCACGCCCGCAAGGATGACGCCGCGACGCCAGGCTTTGCGAAGGATGGCGTCCAAACCCCACTCCCGCCATAAAACGAGCATGTTTCGCGTATTGCCGCCGCCGACATAGAGTACATCCTGCGCGAGCACAAATGATTCGAGATCCGCGAAGCGCGCTTTGAACAAAGGCAAATGGATCGCCTCGCAGGCATGTTGCCGGAAACTCTCATAAAAACGACTCACGTAGTCTTCAGAATCCCCGCTCGCCGTTGGAACGAAGCACACTCGGGGCCGCTCCCTGCCCGTCTGCGCGAGAATGTACCGATCCAGCAGGAGATTGTCCGGTTCCATAGAAAACCCGCCGCCGCCCAATGCGATGATCTGTTTCACCAATCAGTCACAACCTTTCCCAGACGCCCTCCGTCTGCCAATCACACCCGCCCAGCGTAACTAGCGTACACGAGTTGCCGCCGCTCCGCCACCGCAAAGAGGGCGGAATTCCCATTTTTATACACGGACTTGCCTGTCGCTTCTGACAAGTTTCCATGCTGGGCGATGGCTGCCAAGCTATGCGAGTTTCGGAAGCGGCGTCAGCATGCTGGGCAGAAATGGCCCAGAGAAAGCAGCCGACGCGGAGAGACGGTTTTGGATTATAGATCTGCCATGATGTCATTGACAAGCTTCGCCTGCCGTCCTAGGATAAGAACACCAGTTCCATTCGTGTTTCCCACAACACGGAGACGCAAAGCGATGGCGTAGGGCGACGGCGTAAGACGAGGACACGAAGCGAGGACACGAAGCGAGGATGAACGAACCGTGACACACGTTGACCAGGAATGTCTGCATCCGGCGCTCAGGCTCTGGTTTCAGGAGCGATTCAAACAACCCACAGATGTTCAGTCGCGCGCCTGGGAAACAATCGCATCCGGCGTCCATACCCTGATCGCGTCTCCGACGGGCTCGGGAAAGACTCTGGCCGCCCTTGTTCCATGGCTTGATCGCCTTCTGAAACGAACTGCCGACACCGCGCCTGTTGGCGTCACGGTTCTGTATGTCACTCCGCTTAAAGCTCTTAATAATGACGTGCATGTACATATCAGAAACTACATCGATGAGATCGCACAGACGGCGGCTCTGCGCGGTATTCCGTACGCGCCGGTTCGAATCGGGGTCCGCACAGGCGATACAACGGCTGCACAGCGATCGTCGATGCTGAGGACGCCGCCGCAGATACTGATTACGACGCCCGAATCCCTTTATGTTCTGCTCACATCGTCAAGGGGTTCCACCTCGCTGAGAACCGTCGAAACTGTGATCGTCGATGAAATTCACGATTTGGCGGCCAAGAAACGCGGTACACACCTCTCTTTGTCCCTGGAACGTCTGGCGGCCCTGTGCGACCGACCGCCGCAACGGATCGGATTGTCCGCCACGCAAAAACCCGTAGAGCGAGTCGCTCAATTTTTGGGCGGCTGGGAAGACGGCCGCGACGCCGCGGCCATGCTGCAAGAACCGCGTTCCGTAACGATCATCGATCATACGTCGGACAAGCGCATCCAGTTGCAAGTGCGTATTCCGCAGTATGCGCAGACAGATTCAACCCGTCAAAACTCCGTGGAAAACACCGTCTGGGCGCCGCTCGTCACAGCCCTTATGGACCTGATCAGCGATTGCAGGACGACCGTTATCTATGTCAATAACCGCCGTCTATGCGAACGTTTAACCCTGCGCCTCAACGACCATGCAGGAATGATGATCGCTCGCGCGCACCACGGCAGCGTCGCGCGTGAAACGAGGCTGGAAGTGGAACGCCTGCTGCAGACGGGCGCTTTGCGTTGCCTGATTGCCACGTCGTCCCTGGATTTGGGCATTGACGTGGGGGACATTGACATGGTCATTCAGATCGATTCCCCCAAGAGCGCAACTGTGGGCATTCAACGCTTCGGCAGGGCCAATCACACGGTGCAGGGCGTGAGCAGAGGGATCATTCTCGTCAAAAATCGGAGCGAATTGCCCGAGATTGCCGTTCTGGCGGAGCGCATCCGGCGACGCGACAGCGAAGCCATCGTGATCCCTCGCGAACGCTCGGATGTCCTGGCGCAACACATTGTGTCGATGGCAGCCGTCAGGGATTGGCGCTTCGACGATCTGTATGGGGTGCTGACACGCAGTGACTGCTATCAAGAGTTGTCCAGGGAGCGGTTGACAACGATTCTCGAAGTGCTCGCCGGTCACTTTCCCTTTGTGCGTCCGCTGATCGACTGGGATCGCGCCACAGGGATGGTTGCGAAACGCGCCAATACGCAAATGGCCGCTCTTTTGGGCGCGGGCGCCATCCCTCAGAGTTCGGCCTACCCCGTATATCACGCGGACAGCAAATTGCATCTGGGAGAATTGGATGAAGAGTTTGTCTTTGAGAGTCGCGTCGGCGATGTATTTCAACTCGGCACATCCTCGTGGATGATTCAGGCCATTCACCACGATCGCGTATATGTCACGCCCAACAGAAATCGGTACAGCGAAATCCCGTTTTGGAAGGGAGCATCGCCAGGGCGCTCTCATGAGATCGGCTCTGCCGTCGGCGCATTGCTGGATGATCTCGCGCAGCGACTCCAGAATGCCGGCGACAGTGCAAGTGTACGCGCCAGCGACGGCGCCAGTACCAGTCCAAGTGTCTGCGCCAGTGCCGCTGCCACGGTCGATGCCGATGCAAGTGTCCGTGCCGGCGCCGCTGCCACGGCCGATGCCGATGAAAGTATCCGTGCCGGCGCCGCTGCCACGGTCGATGCCGGGTTGGCGACCGATGGATACATCGGCGCACCGATCCCCGAGTTTCGATCCGCAGAACTGCGCGAATGGCTGCGCACTTCATTTTGTTTGGATGACGCCGCCTCCGACACCCTCATAACATCCGTGGCCCAGCAGTTGTCTGCGGACGCCGTTCCTACACAAAGCCGACTGGTCGCAGAGTGCTTCACCGACGACACAAAGCAGACCCACCTGATCATTCACAGTGTTTTTGGACGCCGCTTCAACCGCACACTCATGATGGCATGGCAGCAACGTTTCCAGGAACGCTTGCCCTACCGCTTTTACAGCTACGCGAAAGATAACGGCATTCAGTTTGTCTTTCCTGAGTGGGATGAGTCCTGGCTGCCCATCCTGTGGGAAGTCGACGCCGACAACCTGGTGGAGTTGCTGGACGCCGCGTTGCCGGGATCGCCGTTATTTGCCGTCGCCTTTCGCCACATCGCGGAGACGGCGCTGCTGCTGGCGCGCGGCTTCACTCGGACGCCCATCTGGCTGCAACGTCTGCGTACGGAAGAATTGTTGCGGCACTCGCTTCCCTTTGCCCAAACCTTTCCCTTTATCCGCGACGCCTTCAACGAATGTTTGAACGACCACCTGGATGTGCCCCGGGTGCGCGCGGCGCTTCGCCGCATTCACGAGGGCTCCCTCGCGCTGGATGTGGTGAAACGGTCTTATCCGTCGTCATTTGCCCGTCAGTTCCTTTCCGACTTTGTCGAAGAAAAACTGTATGAATCCGATGTACTGGCCGCCGACCTCCAACTCGAACTGCTGGCGACAAACAGTGATCTTGCGGCCAGGATTTTTGGCGATGACGCACTCTCGCAAGCGATTGACGGCGCTGTGCTGCAGCAGGAACAGACACGGCTTGAGTCGAACCTGACGAACGCGCCGGCCACTCCCTCCGATGTATACACTTTGCTCAAGCAGCGCGGAGATATGGCAAACAGCGAGTTGCGCAAGCAGGTCGGCGACAACGCCCCTGATCTGATGCAGGTCCTCGTGCGAGAGGGCAGAGCGGTTCTGACAACGATCGCAGACGAACAACGTTTCATTTGCAGCGATGAACTCTACAGGTATGAACAATTGGCGCACGAAGTCGAATCTGCATCATTCATGCTAAGCCGATTCTGCGACACGCGTCTCTCATTTACCGTTGCCGATCTCGTCGAGCGTTATGGGTTGCCGATGGCGCAAATTCAGCATTTGATCGATAACTGGCGGCAACAAGGCCAGATCCAGACCGCCCCTTTTTTGCCTGGTAAAACAGCATTTGTGAGCAAATCGTTGATGGATCGCCTCGTAAGAAAGACTATGCAAAAACAGCGCCAACAGGTGCAGACGCGCGACGCATCCACGCTGTGGCCCATTCTGCTGCAGTTGCATCGCCTGGCTCCATCTGCGCGCAGGGAGGGAGTGGACGGCCTGCGTGCAGTGATTGCCGATTTACAGGGCTTGTTCCTGCCCGTGTCGCAGTGGGAGACCGTTGTGTTTCCTGCACGCCTCAACAATTACCGAAAAGAATACCTGGATCTGTTGTGCGCATCAGGTGATGTTTTTTGGATGGGCAAAGGGAAGCGGAGCGACTCAGCAGCATCGAAGGACGAAAAGATCGCTTTTTTTCTGGCAGACGACCACGAGCTTTACACCCCCCGCCTGTCACAAATACGTGCGCAGCCCACGGCTCACGCCCGGCTTCTGGAGATTTTGGATCGGCGCGGGGCGACGTTTTTGGCGACCCTGTCGGCAGAGCTTGATGACCTGCCTTCACGCGTTCTTGAGCAATTGTATGATTTGGTTTGGGAGGGTCGCGTGGCCAACGACCAGTTTGCTCCGCTGCGCCGCTATCTCAACCGAAACAGCAAACACGCCCGCAAGCTGCACTCCGCTGTTGGCCGCTGGTACAGTCTTGGTTCCCCGATTCCCGTGCAGCCCGCCGCGGAAGAGAGCGCCGTCAGGTGGGTGCGTCAACTCCTGCGCAGACATGTCGTTCTTTCCCGCCACACGGCGGATGATCAGCCGTTTTCGTGGGATACGGTGCAGGGCGTTTTGCAGCGCATGGAGGAGTGGGGCATGGTCACTCGCGGCCTATTTGTCGAAGGCGTCCAATCCCTGCAGTATGTCGCCAAAGAGACTGCGGCTGCCCTGCGGCGCTCTCCAGACAGGGGCCATGATTCGGGAACGATTGTGCTGTCCGCCGTCGATCCCGCCAACCCGTACGGAGCCGGGTTGAACTGGCCGCAGCGTGACCTTGTCGCCTTTGCCCGCAAAGCCGGAAACTACCTTGTCATTCGCGACGGGGAATGGCTGCTCTGGATTGAAAACCGCGGAAGGCGCCTGTACTGGACCGGCGAACACACCGCAGAATCAAGCGTTGTGGAAAGCGAGCTCGGCATTCTCATTGGCGAGGTGATGAGATCGTTGATCAGACAGCATGGCTTGCGCAAGATCGTGATTGACTCCTGGAATGGGCGACCGGTCACTGAGTCTCCAGCGGCCCAGGCGCTGGAGGCTGCGGGCGCAGAGAGAAGCCGGGCATCGTTTGTGCTTTGGCCCACGGTCCTCGCATGACTCGGCGTGTACGGGACTGTCTCCCGTATAAGCTCTCCCGCACTCGCCCGCGACGGCAACAGCCTTGAACAGCCGCCCCAGCGACACACTGTGTCCCCCTGACGCACAACGCGACGCAATGCATCCGCCACCGCAAGCAGCACGCGATCGCCTGTCAGGTGCCCGAAAGAGTTGTTGCACTGCCTGAAGTTATCAACGCTCAAACGGTCAACGATCATACTTCTTCAATAAATCGTCCAACGCTTCCCGCAACAGCACCGACTCCGCGCGCCCTTCCTTTTCCGCCACCAGTTTCAAACGCCGCAGCCGCGCCGAACTGTAGTAACACGACTTCATGACCATCTCTTCCGATTGCGGCAGGCCCACGCGATTGCCTCCCAGTTCCTTTGCGCCCCACAGCGCCGCGGTCGCGATCGTGATCAACCCCTGGACTTCTTTGTGGTCGCGAGGGTACTGCGCCACGCCGATGCTGACGGTGCGCGGCCGCACTTCCTTCCATTCGGCCGCTTCCCGCACCCCGACCGCTTCCAGGGAACTGCGCACACTCTCCATGCGCAGAAACATGTTCTCCAAAGTCGCACCCGAAACGGCAAGCGCAAATTCATCCCCGGACGTACGATACACGTGTGCTGACTCAACCTCCTTAAGCGTGTCTGCGATGGCCGTCAACATGCGGTCCCCCGTCTCGCGTCCCAATGTTTCGTTGATCTCAAGAAAGTGATCGACATCAAGCACAGCCAGTGCAACGGGCAGATCCGCCTTCATGCATTCCTCCAGGAATGTCTCCAGACGAAAACGGTCTCCCAGTTGAGTCAGCGAGTCCAAATGTTGATCCATATCCATCGCCCCATTCACATGTTATGGTTTTATTATATATGTTCATATATGTATGTCAATGTATGTTGAAGATGTATGCGGTCAATGTCGATCTTCAATGTACCTATATGTTGATGTATTATATGAAATGCAAAAGATCGAACGGAGGCATGACGTCATGTAGTCACGATCCGCTCGACCTTTTCACCATTCGGCCATGCCGCAAATCACACCAAGCCTATCCTACGTTCATTCCAGACTCACTCGGAATGCAGCGCTGTGACAGGGTCAAGCCTCGCCGCGCGCGCGGCCGGAATCCAACCCGCAATCAGCGATACCGCCGCGCCAAATACCAAGCCCAAGATGAGGAGCCATGCGGGCAGGTGAAATATGCCGCCATGAAAACTCGCATGGCGGCTTATGACCGCGTTGATCACCTCGCCAGCCGCAGCCCCCAGACCGAGTCCCACAAGGCCGCCTCCGACGCCGATGGACCCGACTTCCGTCAGGAACAGCCGTGCAATATCCTTGCGCCGTGCTCCGACCGCGCGCAAAATCCCGATTTCGCGACGCCGCTCAAGCACAGACATGCTCATGATGACGCTGATCATCAGTCCGGCGACGACAAGCGCAATCCCGCCGATCACGCCGAGCCCCGCTTCGATGGCGGAGAAGCTGCTCGTGATGGACTTCAGGATCTGTTTCACCGTTGTGGTCCCGTATCCCATTTTTCCGATGCGGGCCGCAAGCGGACCCACATCGGTGATCGTCCGGCCGATCACGGTCGCGCCAGGGTACGTGACGCTCGTTGAACCGGAGACCTGTCTCACCCACGAAATGGCCAACGTATAGGGAATGTAATTCGCGCCGTTGGCGGTGACAATACCGGTCACACGCAGCTTCACAAACGGAAGCCTGCGCGGCGGCATGACGAGCCCCGTGCCGCCGCCGAACACGCCGCCCGACATGCCCTCCGGTTGAATGGAAATGGTGCGCCCGATCAGTTTGTCGGGATTCGGTTTCTTGCCGCCGAGCAACGCTTTGGCGTCGGCCGAGGATACGAGGATGCCGTTTCCTGCAGGCCATGCGCCCGCCTCCAGAGTGGGCCGCAAACCGGACACCGATGACAGTTGGACAGGCGGCAAGTTCAGGATGCTGGTCATCGTGTTGACCCCGCCCGCCCGCAGCGTGGCCAGGAACATGACGGACGCGTACGCTCCCCTGGCGCCCGGCAGCGCCGCGAACTTACTCAAAGACCGCGGCGTGATCGGCGTCGTCGGGCCTGCGGCGGTGTTCGGCGCAAACGGACTGGTTGTGCCGGACACGCGTTGCGGAGACACCGTAATCGACGTCAGCGGTCCAAATGAAGTGAGCCCGGCTACGACGCCTGACTCCAGTCCTGACCCAAGCCCCATGAGCAGCACTGTCGCCGCCACTCCGACCGCGATGCCAAGCCCCGTGAGCGTGGCTCGCCCCAGGCGCCGCCTGATCGCGGACAGCGCCATGCGCGCCAGAGTGCCAAACCGCACGCTGCTTGCAGCCCCCGCTTCACGCCCGGCCGAAGCGGCCGCAGACACTGTTGTTCGAACATCGTCCGAATGGATCCGGCCGTCGCGAATGCGGACAACGCGGTCCGCGAAAGGAATGAACTCCTCATTGTGCGTGACCACCACGACAGTGCGTCCGTCTTCATGCGCTATGGACTTCAGCAACTGCATGATCTCAAGACCGCTTTGACTGTCCAGGTTGCCTGTCGGTTCATCGGCCAGCACGATCTGCGGATCTGCGGCGAGTGCGCGCGCTACTGCGACGCGCTGAGCCTGACCGCCCGACAATTGATGGGGTCGATGGCCGGCGCGGTCAAGCAGACCCACGCGCGCGAGCAGGGCTCTTGCCTGTTCTCTCCGTTTTGCGAGCGACACCCCGGCGATCGCCAGAGGCAATTCAACATTCTCCGCAGCCGTCATGGTGGGGAGAAGATGAAAGGATTGAAAGACAAATCCAACGTCACTTCTGCGATACGCGGAAAGCTGATCCGATTTGAGATGGGTGATGTCCCGACCAAAAACGAGAATCTCCCCCTCGTCAGGTCGATCCATGCCTCCCATCAGGTGCAGCAGCGTCGATTTGCCGCCGCCTGACGGACCAAGAATACACGTGAACGACCCCGCTCGCAGTTCGAGCGAGACGTCCGCCGCCGCCTGTATGTCCTCTTCGCCTCGCCGGTAGTGTTTCCACACGCCGCGCAACGCGAGTGACGGGAGAGAAGAAGAGTCCCCGGCGTCAGACGGCATCCTTTTCTCCCTCCCGGCGGGTCGTCGCTCCGCCGATCAGGCCCGCAATCAGGCCCAGCGCTCCATACAGTATCAGCGACACGACGATCCCCAGGACATGCAGAAGGGGCGAGTTTTCGACCGCGAGCGTTTGCGTGACCAGCGTGGAAGAAACAACGGTGCCGGCCTTACGCAGCACCTGCTCGACTTCCGCCGCCGTAACGGTCACGAAAAACCCGCCGATGCTCATCAGAAATCCGTAGATGGCGCCGATGAGCGCTCCATTCCACAAGGGGCGACCACCCTTGCGTTTGGCGAAGCGACCGATCAAAAGCGCCACAATCAACGCAAGCACATCAAGAATGATGACGACGATAGAAACGAGTCCGTGCAGATTCGCGTTGGCGCCGCCGACGGCAGTGAACAGGAGCGCCAGCACGCCCAGCACAACGGCGAAAATAATGTATTTTCTTCCGGATTGCATGACATCCACCTCTCTAGTCGTTGTCTATTCCCATCTTTGGATTCAAGCCCAAATCGCAACCATTATACTCCAGAGTTTTAAAAATTGGAAGCAGTAACATTGCGTCCTTGCGTCACGGCAGAAAAACATTCCAACTCCTTTCGTGGCTAAATGTATTGATTTACGTTTCGAAATAACTATAATGCAGATATATCATTAAAAATTCGATATATTGAAATAACCGCTTTGAATTCGCTCGTGCCGCAGATCCCGGTAAACTGGGCCGCCGTGTTTATGATGCTTGTCATTACTGTATTCTCGCTCGAACGGATTGGCACTGCAAGTTGGGTGGCCGCCGTGATGCTCGTCATCGAACTGATTGTCATCACCGCGTTTATCATTGTCACGTTCGCTGCGGCCCACCATCCGCTTTCCTTTTTATTGAGTCCCACGACGCTTGACCCCAAGGGACATCTTGTGAGCGCTGGACTTGCCGGCATGATGGCAGCCGTGGTTCCAGCCCTATTTGCCTTCAATGGGTATGACTGGCCGCTGTATTTTGCGGAAGAGACGTTTGAACCCCGGCGCACGTTGCCGCGCGCTGTCATGTACGCGGTCGTGGCTTCTGTGGTCTTTGAGGTGCTGGCGGTCATCTCGGCCACGCTGGCGATTCCAGACCTGGGCAAGGCGATCGGTTCAGCCGCTCCGCTCGTGTACATCGCCCAGTCTGTTGTGGGCCCGGTCGGAACAACCATCCTCCTTATCGGAGTGGTGATTGCCATGTTTGACACGGGGCTCAGCGCCAACCTGGGGTATGCCAGGATTTATCTGGACACCGCGCGCGAAGGAAGCTGGCCAGAACCCATCAATCGATTCTTCGCCAGCATGAACCGCCACCGGGTGCCCAAATGGGGTTTTGTCTTCCTCGGCGTCGGAAACGCCATCCTTTGTTACTTCACGTCATTGAACAACCTGATCACGTTCACTGGCGTTATCATTGTCGTCATTTACCTGCTCATTGCCGTTTCAGCGATAGTGAGCCGAGTTCGCAACCGTTCAGCGGAACGCCCGTTCCGGATGCCCATTTGGCCCATCCCTCCCGTCGTCGCCATCGTTGGAGTCATTTTGGCGCTGACACAACAGGCGTCCAGGGATTTGATCACGACCACAGTCATCATCGTCATCGCGCTGCTCTATTGGCTTGCATATTTGCGAGGAAAGTTGGAGACTGGATCGAAGGAACTGTCTGGCGGCGACGTCTGAGGGCGATAACGCATGATTCACCGGATCGCCCCTTCAGATCCCGCCGGCCAGAGGGGGGCTTCCGGTGAGTGACGATCTGAAGGAGCCCCAGCGTATTGGCGGGGATCGTTTCGCCCATGCGAGCTTTCCGATGAATGACAGCCCGGGGAGGGAAAGCGGCCTTTGCAATTCGATTACCAGAAACTCCGCAAGATTCGTCAGGAGAAAGGCTTCACCATACAAAGTCTGGCGGACGCCTGCCAAGTGAGCGCCAGCCTCGTCAGCCAAGTGGAACGCGGCAAAGTAACCCCGACGCTGACGGTATTTTGGAAGATATGCGAAACCCTTGACATTCCCATGCATTCCTTTTTCCAAAAAGAAACGGATGAGAGCATGGTCGTACGCAAGAATCAGCGCAAAATCATTCAGTTCCCCGGCTCGCAGGTTCAGTATCAACTGCTGAGCCCTCACCTGCAAGGCCAAATCGAGTTCCTGTTGGTAGAACTGATGCCGGGAAAAGCACATGATCCAGAAGGCATGGTGGCCCACAACGGCGAGGAGTGCGGGGTGATTCTGGAAGGGGAACTGGTGGTCAAGCTGGGAACGCAGGAGATTCATTTGGAGCAGGGGGACAGCATCTGTTTCCCATCGTCCACGCCGCATCGCTTTGTCAACCCGGGGGACGCCATCTGCCGATCGATTTGGGCCATGACGCCACCCACGTTCTAGTCAGGTGAAATGGGGATGCATGCAATAATGTACCGTGATACATGGGCGGAAGTTGATCTTGGCTGCATCGCGGACAATGTCCGGCAGGCCAAAGCGTGGATAGGCGCCAGCGTGCGTTTCATGGCCGTGGTGAAGGCCGACGGATATGGCCACGGCGCGCTGCCCGTCTCTTTGACGGCGCTGGCGGCGGGAGCGGACTGGCTGGGCGTGGCAACGTTGGACGAGGCCCTGGAACTGCGGGCGGCGGGAATTATCGCGCCGATTCTGGTGCTGGGCTACGTCGCAGCCGAATATGCAAACGTCGCAGCCGAGTTTGACATCGTGCTGACCGTGGTGTCTGTGTCGCATGCGACCGCGCTCGCCTGCATGACGACAGACCGACCGCTGCAAGTGCACCTGAAAATCGACACCGGAATGGGACGGCTCGGAGTGCGTACGGGCGATGAAATCGAGCGGTGTTGCGCCATTTTGCGCGGGTCATGCGCCCGAATCGCCGGCGCCTTCACCCATTTCGCCGAAGCGGACGGCCGGGACAAACGCCATGCGCTCCATCAGCTCGCGCTCGCGCAGTCCCGTTTTCTCATTGTAAGACAGTGCACCGACTCCTCCGAGGAACCCGTTTTTCACGCTGCAAATTCCGCAGCAACCCTCAGTATCCCGGAAGCGCATCTCGACATGGTTCGTTTCGGGATCAGTCTGTACGGGATCCCCCCCTCCGATGAAGTGGACGGGCAGAACGTTCCATTGCGCCCCGCCCTTCGTCTCTTCACCCGGATTGCTCAGTTGAAGACTGTCCCCGCGGGAACGACGATCGGTTATGGAAGAACGTACAGCACAACTGCGGAAACGCGTGTGGCAACCCTGCCCATCGGGTACGCGGACGGAGTTTTGCGCGCTCTGTCCAACAAGGGGTACGTGACGGTGAAGGGGCGCGCCTGCCCCATCTTGGGCCGCGTGTGCATGGATCAGATCATGGTCGACGCCTCTTCTGTTCCGGAAGTCAAAGAGGGGGACGTGGCTGCGGTCTACGACGAACACTCGTTGCGAAACCTGTCCCGCCTGGCTGGAACAATCCCCTATGAGCTTCTGTGCGCGATTTCCCGACGGGTTCCAAGGACGTATATTCCCCCCGATCCGGTTCTGTAGACGGATGGAACCGTGTTGTCGGAACCTCATGGGCGACACGCGGTACAAACGGGGCGGCACAAAGCGGTTGACGCGCATGTAACCATTGGTTAATATATAACCAATGGTTACATGCGCGTTGGTCATATGCAGCGCGTCTCCTTCTTGAACAACCTCTTTTTCGCATCGCACCGATGCATTTCTCATCTTGCGCCCTGCAGTGGAATGAGCATGAACGAGAGGATGATCAGCCGACATGCTGCGCAAACAGGAACTCCGTTCCGCAGAAACCAGACGCGATATTGTATCCGCCGCAGGCAGACTCTTTGCCGAGCGTGGATTCGACGCCGTGACGATGCGGGAGATCGCCGGCCGCGCCGGCTGCTCCCACACCGCGATCTACATCCATTTCAAGAATAAAGAAGCGTTGCTGCACGAATTGTCCATGCCTTCGCTGCTGGAATTGAAGCAGAGAATGGAAAACATTTTGCTTCATCACGATCTGTCTTCAGAAGAGAGATTGAAAGGCATCAGTCGGGAATTCATCCGCTTCTGCCTGCAGAACCGGACCATGTACACGATCTTTTTCGAAGCGAAGTCCGTACGGGTGGACGAAGAACGCCCCGTCCTGCCGATCAATCAATTGCGCAACGGGCTGTTCCGGCTCCTGCAGCAGGCGCTTCAGGACTGCCTAGACGGACAGCGGAACGACACCCTGCTGACCAGCGCCCGCATCTTTTTTTTCATGATTCACGGCATCGTGGGCACATACACTTATTCCGATGAAACTTCCGAGGCGTTGATGGAGCGGTTGTCGCCCACGTTTGACGAAGCGGTTGACACGCTTCTTCTCGGTTTTCGACAACAAACGGCACTCCGACAGCAGACAATACAAGGAGGGACTACCCTATGAACATGGAACGCGCGTCCGAGCATGTCTGGAGTTTGCGCAGTTGGGTGATAATCCCCATCCATGTGTGGATTGTCGTCGAGGAGGATGGCGTGACTCTGGTGGATGCGGGCATATCCATGATGGCCAAGGGAATCATGGAATTCATCGAACGCCTGCAGGCCGGACCGCTGCTGCGCATCGTGCTGACCCACGGTCACTCGGATCATGTGGGGGCCATCGGACGTATTTTGCGAGGGCGGCAAGTCCCGGTCTACGCCCATTGCGCCGAGATCCCCTTTATGGAAGGCGATCTCCCTTATCCCCGTCGCAGGAAGGCAGGCATGTCCGTCGCCAAAGGGCTGGCCCAGGCGCTTCACGAGAACGATCAGGGCGACATGGAACCCTTGGGTTCGTTGACGCCCTTTTTTACTCCGGGGCATTCACCGGGACACGTCGTGTATTATCACGAAAAGGATCGGGTGTTGCTGGCCGGGGATCTCTTCACTTCGAAACACGGACAACTCCACAGGCCAATGCCCCTGTTTACGGCGGACATGCGAGAGGCGGTCAGGAGCAGCGCCGTGGTGCGCCGGTTAAACCCGCAGCGCCTGGAAGTCTGCCATGGCAGCCCCGTATTCCAGCCGACGGACCATCTGGATGAATATATCAGGAAAACTGCGGAGCGATTTGCGTTTGCAGTCGATGCCCCGATGTAGCCATGTCTTCTTGATTACAGGCGACACTCTGCGCCGCGGGCCTGCCTGGCGGTTGGCCCGTTCTCCGTTCTCATTTTTCCCACAAATAAACTGAACTGATTTGCGCCCCGAATTCCACATTTGAAACGAATCATTTCACAACTGAGCAAACTAGTACTACCAGTACTGCATACATTGTTGACGGGGAGATGCCCTCCTCGCCAAGAGCAGATACAGAATGAATCTTGCGTCTATCCGACCAGTCGCTATGGTTATTTGTGTCATTTCGATGCCGGGAGTCCGCTAGATAAAAGGGTGGAGAGCGAACCGTGAACAATAAAGTCTTTAACGAACTGAAAGCCCCTCTGTATATCGTATCCCACACCTCGGTCGCCGAAAGTATTTTTGGCAACCTGTTCCAGGTGACATCCGGGGTGCTCACTTCGGGCGGCACATCCCAACAAATGGTCATGACCTTGTCCAATCCTTCCGGTTCCGGCATCCGCGCGGTGATCGACGAGATCGAACTGTCTGTCAGCACGGGCGGCGTTCTGGCGCTGATGACGCTTCGTCTTGACGGCACGGCAAGCGGTATAGCCGCGGTGACCGGTTACAACCTGAACACGGACATAACCCGGTCTCCGCTCTGTACCGCAGCCGCCAACGGAGGGGCGGGGGTGTCGATTACTGGCGGCAAGATCTTTCATACGGACTTTGTGGATGTGGACGACGATCACTCCCCGGTGGCGGTGGTCGTAACTCCAGGACATTCGCTGGGCATAAATTATGTGTTTAGCACTTCCGGCAATCAGGGCGCGATGCAGATCAGGTGGTATGAAATCCCGGTGAATGACGGCTTCGCGTAGCAGTGTTCAGCGTGTCGGGCGGACCGATTCAATAATATCCCATCAGTCAACCCGACTCTTCTCTTCCCGCCGCTTCGAACCGCCATACCGCTGCGACCGTCGCCAGCACGCCAATGCATGCCGTTATGCCGAGCGCCGAAGCGCCGCTGTAATTCGCTTTCAGATGATAGGCAAGCACGGAAAAGGACTGCATGGCGTGTGTGGCGGGAAAGATGCGCCCCAGCCACAGGAGGGGTCTGGGCAGCAGGGATGCGGGAAACATGATGCCGGAAAGCAACAGGGACGGCAGAAACACCGCCTGTGACAGCATGGTCGCCATGGACTGACTGCGCGCCGTCACGCCGATGAGCAATCCAAGCGCGATGCTGGCAAAAATATAGATGAGCAAAATGATGAAGTATCCAATATAATCCCTCGGCGCGCCCGCGCCAAAGAGCAACGGCGCTGCCGCGAAAATAATGGCCGACACCAACAACAGATGAAAAAATGCGCTGACCTCCTGGATGAGCAGCACCGCCCGGCTTGGTACGCCGCTTACCCGGTAGGCGCGCAACACGCCGAATTCCCTCATCTTGACCAGCGGTATGGGCGCTCCCAGCACGGCGCCCATTGTAACGGCGAATATGCTCATGGAAGCCGCAAGAGTCTCTCTTGCCGTGGGGTTTATGGATGAGAATACCGCCCCCATCACAACGAAGAAGGTGAGCGGCACGGCGTAAAAAGTCAGCAGCGTTCCCCTTTCGCGGGCATCCATCCTGAACTGTACCCAGAGATGCTGCAGAAAAGCATTCATTGGTGTTCTCCTCCTTTCACCAACTCAAGAAACCTTTCTT
The DNA here is from genome assembly GCA_021793015.1 of Bacillota bacterium. GTDB lineage: Bacteria > Bacillota > Bacilli > Alicyclobacillales > SLC66 > JAKADD01. The sequence goes on along the minus strand of JAJYTO010000019.1, from coordinate 596 downwards.
CCAGCGATGGCCTTTCCACGCGCAAATCCTCCACCGTATCGCCGGCCGCCTGCACTGTTCTCAAAAGATCTATGACCGCCGCCGCCGCATCGGAACACATCCATTCCCCGTAACCCTCGGATGCTTTTGTGAACTGCGCATTGCCCATATTGCGTCCGGGCAGCAGGCTGCTGTTCATAGTCCGTATGATAATGCGCGTCTCGCCATGTCCGGCCGCCGTCACCTGCGCGGGAGTTCCGACAGCCGCTATATTGCCGTGTATCATGATGGCGAGGCGGTCGCAAAGTGTCTCCGCCTCGGCCATATCGTGAGTGGCCAGCAGGATGGTTATCCCCTTTGCTTTCAAAGCTCTTATGGCATCGTGAAGCTGCGCCCTGCCCTGCACGTCGAGCCCGGCTGTCGGCTCATCCAGCACGACCACTGCGGGGTCGCCCACCAGCGCGAGAGCCAAGTGCAGCCGTCGTTTTTGACCGGTTGACAATGCGTGATACTGCTTCTTTAACGAGGTTTCCAGGCCAAAGCCCCTTAGCAGGTCGAACCGGGGTTGCAGCCCGTGCCATGCACACACAAGCGCCATGGCCTCATCGGCGCGTATG
>JAJYTO010000246.1 GCA_021793015.1 Bacillota bacterium | reverse complement strand
GGAAGCGAGCCAAGAATGCGGACCGAGCGTACGTTCCCTGTACGTGAGGGAGCATTCCAGGGGAGCAGTGATAAAGTCCTCGATGCAGGCGCAGTGATTCCAGATATAGCGTCCGAGGCTTTAGTCGGACGCTATATGGACCGCTTCGCGCCTGCCCTAGTTTGGATTATCACTGCTCCCCTTGGTGCTGACGCGGCAATGCGCCGGGGAGTTCTGACCCCTTTTTATACGGCAACTTGCCTTCTGATAAGTTGCCATGGCTGGTGGTGGCCATCAGGCCATGGTAGTTTTGAACAACCTCTCATCGCCCCAAACTGTACAACGCCTTCATGCCGCCATAGTAAGCAGCGTCTCCCAGCATATCCTCAATGCGCAGCAGTTGATTGTACTTGGCCACACGGTCAGTTCGTGACGGCGCTCCGGTCTTGATCTGGCCAGCGTTCGCAGCGACCGCTATATCCGCGATAGTCGAATCTTCCGTTTCGCCCGACCGATGCGAAATGACGGCCGTATACCCTGCTCGCTTCGCCATCTCGATGGCGTCAAACGTTTCCGTGAGCGTACCGATCTGATTGACTTTCACGAGAATCGAATTGCCGATGCGTTCCGTAATCCCGCGCTGAAGACGGGTGGTGTTTGTGACAAACAGATCGTCGCCCACCAGTTGGATACGACTGCCCAACCGAGTCGTCAGCCTCTGCCAGTTGACCCAATCGTCTTCCGCCAACCCGTCCTCGATCGAAATGATCGGATACTTTTGCACGAGTTCCTCGTAATAGTCAATCAACTGGTCAGGCGACCGCACCACGCCTTCGCCTTCAAAGTGGTAGGCGCCATCGCGATAGATCTCGGTGGCCGCAACGTCAATCGCGAGACGCACGTCTTTCCCCGCCTCATATCCGGCCCTCTGCACAGCTTCCAGAATGACTTGCAGAGCCTCCTCATTCGACGACAGATTGGGTGCAAATCCACCCTCATCCCCAACCGACGTCGACAACCCTTTCTTCTTTAGAACGCTTTTCAGGTGATGGAAGATCTCCGCGCCCATGCGCAGTCCTTCGCGAAATGTCGCGGCGCCGACCGGCATCACCAGGAATTCCTGGATATCCACGTTATTGTCGGCGTGTTTGCCGCCGTTCAGGATATTCATCATGGGAACAGGCAGTGTTTTGGCGTTGAATCCGCCCAAATACGTGTACAGTGGAACGTCCAACTCTGCCGCAGCGGCGCGGGCGACGGCCATTGAAACACCCAGAATCGCGTTCGCGCCCAATTTGCCTTTATTCTCGGTCCCATCCAATTCCATCATCGCATGGTCAATCGAGGTCTGATCAAGCACATCCATGCCGATCAATTCCGGACCGATGCTGTCTTCGACATTGGCGACAGCCTGCGTCACGCCTTTGCCGAGAAAGCGCCCCTCGTCGCCGTCGCGCAGTTCGACCGCCTCATGAGCTCCCGTCGACGCGCCCGACGGCACGATGGCCCGTCCAGTCTCTCCACTCTCCAGAGTCACTTCCACTTCTATCGTCGGATTGCCGCGCGAATCAAGCACTTCCAGAGCACGGACATCATAGATCGCCGTCATGACAAACACCCTTTCCATCGTCAGTTCAAAACTCGCACGGCCCGTTTTCACTGCCAGCCCACGGGCGCCCTCGGCTCAAGACCGCTGTCAGTCCGGGAGCGCCGCCAGCCCACAGGCGCCATCAGTTCAAGACCACAGCAGCCCCTCGATCACTCGATGATGATACTCCGTCCAGTCATCTCTGCAGGTTGCCCGATTCCCAGCAAATCAAGCATGGTCGGCGCCATATCTGCGAGGACGCCCCCTTCGCGAAGCGTCAGCCCTGGAACAGTCACAATGCACGGCACGGGATTGGTGGTATGAGTCGTACACGGCGAGCCCGTCTCTGGATCGATCATCACATCGGCGTTCCCATGATCGGCGATGATGACCGCAGCTCCCCCCACCTCCAGCAACGCGTCGACAACCTGACCGAGACAAGTGTCAGCCGCCTCGCACGCCTTGACCGCCGCCGCCATGATCCCCGAATGGCCGACCATGTCCGGATTGGCGAAATTGAGAACCATCACGTCCAGACGGCCCTGGCGAATGCGCGCTGTCGCGGCGTCCGCCAGTTCAAACGCACTCATTTCCGGCTTCAGGTCATACGTGGCCACTTTTGGCGACGGAATCAGGATGCGTTCTTCTCCCACAAATGGATCTTCCCTGCCGCCTGAAAAAAACGAAGTCACATGCGGAAATTTTTCCGTTTCCGCGATGCGCAACTGCGTCAGACCCTGCTGCGCCAGCACTTCGCCAAGCGTGTTGTCCAGATTCGTCGGCTTGTAGGCGACGTACCCTCCAACAGATTCGCTAAAATGCGTCAGGCACACATAATACGTGTGCGGATACCGGGGCCCACGATCAAAACCGTGAAAATCGCCATTGGTGAAGACCTGTGAAATCTGCACAGCCCGATCCGGCCGAAAATTAAACATGATGACGGCGTCATCGTCTTCAATCAGGCCGACCGGGCGCCCATCAGCGCCGACGATCACAATCGGCATGACAAATTCATCGGTGACCGCACGTCGGTAGCTGTCTTCCAGCGCCGCCAACGGATCTTTCGACTGTTCGCCTTCTCCGTAGACCATGGCCCGATACGTCTTCTCCGTGCGTTCCCAGCGTTTATCGCGATCCATCGCGTAGTAGCGGCCCTGCACCGTCGCCAATTGACCGATGCCGACCTGCGCCATCTTCTCCAACAGCCGCCGCAGATACTCCCGACCCGTATGCGGAAGCACATCGCGGCCATCCAGGAACGCGTGCACGTACACCTTGCGGAGGCCGGCCTGTTTGGCAAAGTCGATCAACGCAAACAGGTGATCGATATGGCTGTGCACACCGCCGTCAGACAACAGCCCGTACAAGTGCAGGCTGCTCGCCTTTTCGAGCACGTGCCTGGCAGCGTCGACAAACACCGGATTGGCGGCAAATTCGCCTTCCCTGATGGCTTTCGAGATGCGGGTGAGATCCTGATACACCACGCGGCCGGCGCCCAGGTTCAGATGGCCCACTTCCGAGTTGCCCATCTGCCCTTCCGGCAGTCCGACCGCCTCACCGCTCGCTTTCAGTGTGGTAAACGGATGCGCCTGACGATAGCGGTCAAAATTCGGCTTTCGCGCAGCCGCCACGGCATTGCCTTCCCACTCTTCACGCATTCCGAATCCATCCAATATGATGAGGGCCAGTGGTTTTGGTCTTTCCATAGACACTCCTCCTCGTACATCCAGCCGCCGCTCTGTGACAAGACACTCTGTCGCCGCATGCAGTCGCCGCTGCGTCACAAGGCCGCTGCCCCGTTGCAAGACCGCTGCTCTGTTGCGTCAGACCGCAGCCCCGCGGCAAAGCCGCTACTCAGTTCCGTCAGCCCGTCGCTGCATCACAAGGCGCTTTGCCGCCACAGTTGCGCGAATGACTCCGGCTTCAGGCTTGCGCCGCCGACAAGCGCGCCGTCGATGTCCGGCTGCGTCACATACGCGCCGATGTTGTCCGGTTTCACGCTGCCGCCGTAGAGAATGCGCACCTGTTGCGCGATTTCGGCGCCGAGCGCCTCGCGAATCAACTCTCGGATCAGGAGAGCAACCTCCTGCGCATCCTGCGCCGATGAGGATCGTCCAGTGCCGATCGCCCACACCGGCTCATAGGCGACAACCAGCGAGAAGAGCGGCAAAGCGTCTGTCGCGGGTAGACTCTGATCGCTTTGCGCCTCCCGTTCGCGCAAGGCATCGAGCACAGCGCCCACCTGGCTCCGAATCACCGTCGCCGTCTGCCCATTCTCTCTCTGCTTCAGAGTCTCGCCCACGCAAACGATCGGAATCAGTCCACGATCCAGAGCCACCACTGTCTTTTTGGCCACGTTCGCATCGGATTCAGCGAAGTACGCCCGCCGTTCAGAGTGACCCAGAATCACATAACGGCAGCTCAGCGCAAGCAGCATAGAAGCTGACACCTCGCCCGTAAATGCCCCTTCCTGCGCCTCGTGCATGTGTTGCGCGCCAACGCCCACACGGAGGGGGGCGAGCGCGTCCGCCAATCCAAAGAGGGCCGTGGCGGGCGCACAAATCACCGCTTCGACGGCGGCGTCATCGCGAGGCAGAGTCATTGCCGCAAGTTCAGCCGCAAAAGCGAGCGCATCCGCGTGGGTCTTGTACATTTTCCAGTTTCCCGCCAACAACTTGACGCGTGTCTTCACAGGTTTCCGTCCCCTTTCGACTGCAGCGCCGCCACTCCCGGCAGTTGCCGCCCCTCCAGAAACTCCAGAGACGCGCCGCCGCCCGTCGAAATATGCGTCATGCGCTCCGCCAGGCCCGCTTTTTCCACGGCGGCGACAGAATCGCCGCCGCCGATGATCGTGACTCCCTGAACGTTCGCAACGGCCTGCGCCACCGCACTTGTGCCGACCGCAAATTGCTCCATCTCAAAAACGCCCATGGGTCCATTCCAAATAATCGTGCGCGACCGGGCAATCTCGTCCGTGTACAGTCTGATGGTTTGCGGGCCGATATCAAGCGCCATGTCGTCATCCTGAATCTCGTCGAGCGCAACGACCCGCGACGGCGCATCCGCGGCAAAGCGTTTCGCCGCCACCAGATCCACCGGCAGAAGCAGCCTCTTCCCTGTCTCCGCCGCGAGCGCCAGCAGCCCGCGCGCCAGCTCGGTCCTGTCCGCTTCCACCAGCGACCGGCCCGTGCGATGGCCTTGGGCCAACAGAAACGTGTTCGCCATACCGCCGCCGATCAGCAATGCGTCCACTCTTGTCAGCAGATTTTCGATGACGCGGATTTTGTCGCTCACTTTGGCGCCGCCGATGATCGCAGCAAATGGGCGCGCCGGAGCAGACAAAGCCGCCCCCATGACACTCAGTTCGCGCTCCATGAGAA
>JAJYTO010000245.1 GCA_021793015.1 Bacillota bacterium | reverse complement strand
GATACGGAGATACGGAGATACGGAGATACGGAGATACGGAGATACGGAGATACGGAGATACGGAGATACGGAGATACGGAGATACGGAGATACGGAGATACGGAGATACGGAGATACGGAGACAAGAGGGGGGGGGGAGTGTGTTTGCGCACCTGCATGTACATTCGCTGTACTCGATGTTGCACGGCGCTTCGCGCCTCGAAGAACTGTTGCAGAAGGCGGCATGGGAAGGCGCCGCTGCGCTGGCTCTCACAGATCGCGATTCGGTTGCCGGATTGGCGGAATTTTTGCGCCTGGCTCCGCAGTATGGCGTACGTCCGATCAGCGGAGTCGATATGGCGCTCGAAGAAGAGGGGCGCATCGTGCTTCTGGCTCAAAATGATGAAGGGTATGAGCAGATCTGCCGCCTGGTGACAGAGGCCCATCAAATCAATCGACTTTTTCCGCAGATCTCCCGGAGCGGATTGAGTCGCTACAAAGACGGATTGATCGCATTGACCGGAGGACGGTTCAGCGATGTGTCAGCCTGTCTCCTGCGGCGCGAATATCGTTTGGCCAGGGAGAGATTGCTGTTTTATCGCAATCTGTATGGACGCGACCAGCTTTATGTGGCGTTGTCGCGCACCAGTCTTCCGGGGGATGCACCGCTCGTCAAGCATCTGTTGCGCCTGGCCAGCGAGTGTGGATTGGGCGTCGTCGCCGTGAACGATGTGCGTTACGCCGTTCCTTCCGACTTCCCTGTTCATGACATACTTGTCTGCATGCGTACAAAGACGACTGTGGATCAGGCGCATCCGGACCGTCCGCTGAACAGTGAAAACGATCTGAAGAGCGCTGAGCAGATGAAGGCGTTATTTGCCGATTGCCCGGAAGCCGTCGCCAATACCGCTCTGATCGCGCAGCGCTGCGCTGAAACCCCGCGTCTGGGTCAGTCGCTGTTTCCAAGATTCACTGTGCCTGATGGGTACGAGAATGGAATGGCCATGTTGCGCCAACTCGTATACCAAGGGGCGGCCAAACGGTACGGATCCATGGCTGAAGCGCCGCGGGCACGGCTCGATCATGAACTGGAGATCATTCGTCAACTGGGGTATGTCGATTATTTTCTTGTGGTGTGGGATATAGTCGCGTTTGCAAGGCGTCAAAACATTCGCTATGCAGGCCGCGGCAGCGCCGCCGATTCAGCCGTCGCGTATTGCCTGTACATTACGGATGTTGACGCCGCAGGACGCCATCTGTTGTTCGAACGGTTCATGAGCCTGGAACGGGCTGAGAAACCCGACATCGACATCGATTTCGACAGTCGCCGCCGCGATGAAGTGCGCGCTTATGTGTATCGGCGTTATGGGGCCGATCATGTGGCTTCCGTCTGCACATACAGCACTTTTCGCGGACGCAGCGCCGTCCGTGAAATCGGCAAGGCGTTGGCGTTGCCCGAAAAGGTTTGCGCCGATCTGGCAAAACGGATCCCTTATATGCTGCATGCGGATCAGATAGACATGGCGCTGGACCGCTTTCCGGAGTTGCGCGCCGCATACATTCCCAAGGATCGTTTGCGGCTGTTATTGACGCTCGCCAAACAGCTGGCCGGATTCCCCAGACATTTTGGCACTCACGTTGGCGGGGTGGTGATCAGCCACACTCCGCTGCTGCGGATCACACCGCTCCAGCCGTCGGCCAGGGGTGTTCTGATCACTCAGTTTGACAAAGAGGGCGCAGAGAATCTCGGGTTGGTGAAACTGGATTTATTGGCGCTCCGAACGATGTCGGCGATCGAAGATGCGAGCAGACAACTGGAGGAACAGGGGCGACCCCTGGATTATGACGGGATTCCGCTTGACGACGCCGAGACTTTTGAGATGATCGCAAGAGGGGAGACCATCGGTGTATTTCAACTGGAGAGCCCGGCGCAGCGCGCTTTGCAAAGCCGTCTGGGAGCGCGTGCGCTCGAAGACATCGTCGCCAGTGTGGCGCTCATTCGGCCCGGCCCGATCAAGGGGAACATGGTTGACCCATTTCTAACCCGCAAAAAGGGTCTGGAAGTCGTCACATATCTGCATCCGAAGCTGGAACCGATTCTGGGGAAAACGTACGGCGTGGTTCTGTTTCAGGAGCAGGTGATTGAAATTGCCACGGCGATCGCCGACTTTACGCCCGGTGAAGCGGATCAACTGCGGCGTGTCATGAGCCGCGCGCGATCGGGCGCGGAGATGGAAAACATCGGACGGGATTTTGTTCGCAAGGCGCTGCGTTGCGGTGTGCACGAGCAGGTGGCGGAGACGATCTTTTCCTACATGCGCGCATACGCCAGTTATGGATTCTGCGAGGCGCACGCCGCTGCATTTGCCGCCACGGCCTATAAGACGGCGTATCTGGCTCGACATATGCCTGCGGAGTTCTTTGCTTCGATCATCAACGCCCAGCCCATGGGGTATTATCCAAGGCATGTTCTGGCGGCGGAGGCCCGCAGAAGAGGCGTGGGCATACTCGGCGTTGATGTCAACCGAAGCGCTGTGCAGGCGGAAGCTTCAGAGGGACGCATTCGGCTGGGCTTTTTGCAAGTTCTCGGCATGCGGGAGGAGGCGGCGCGTCACATCGATCTGGCGCGGCGCGGCGGCGGTCCTTTTACGTCACTCAGCGATTTTTGCGAACGGATCGTGGATATTGACAGGGTATCGGCGGAACGCCTGATCTGCGCGGGCGCGTTCGATTCGTTGCAGGGGAACCGAAAGGCGTTGCTGTGGGCGCTTCCGGAAGCGATCGCCGCATCTCGGGCAGTGCGCGAGAGCGGGAAACTGATTGCGTGCGGGCGCTGTGAACGCGATGAGCGACGGTTTGCCGTCAACGATTTTTCGCCGCAGGAACGGTTGGCTAACGAGTATCAGATCCTTGGGATGGGCGTCTCAGGACACTGGATGGCGCAATATCGAGACGAATTGACGAAAATGGACTGTTTGCCGATTGACGAAGTGTTGGCCAGAGAGGATGGGACCGTTGTCAGTATGGCCGGCATCATCATTCGTCCACACAGACCGCCGACCAAGAGCGGCAGGACGGTTGTCTTCTTTTCTCTGGAAGATGAGACGGGGATGGCTGATGTCACGGTTTTTCAGGATGTCTACCAGCGTGATGGGGCTGTTTTGTTTGCTCCACGCCGGCATATGGTCGGTGTTCAAGGTGTGCTGCAGCGCCGTCAGGGCGGAACGCCGCAAATCATGGCGCGTCGTGTATGGGGCCTCTAGGCGCAGACAGACACAGTGCAGGCGATGAGATTTTGCTTCGCAAAACTCAGACACGAAAGTCTATCCCGAAACCAACATGGCCTGACGGCCACCGCCAGTCATGGCAGCTTACCAGAAGCGGCTGGCAAGTTGCCGTATAAAAAATCGCCGCAGGCGAATTTTCTTCCCGGTTGTTGGTGGCGCGAAGCGCCATGGATGTCTATCCAAAACAATGGACCAATTGAATGATCGTAAAGAGGACTATGGGTGGTCTCCCGCTAACAGATAGTGTGAGGAGGAGGTCTGCAGCATCGGTGGCCGATTCCGGCTTATGCACATAGGGGAGGCCATTCACACATGCCACGTTTCAGGGGAATGCGGCACACGATTGTCGCCGCAACCATAGGCACTCTGGTTGTTGCTGCAGGGCTGCTTTTGACCGGATGCAATCCAGCGCTGTCCACGATCGCCGAGGAGCAGGTGCCTGCACCAGTCGCGGAAGGCAGCTACACTCTGTTGTGGGGTCCTGAGATCAAGCCGCAAGCGCTCACCATGATTGAGGAGAGCACCGGGTACTGTCACCTGACCATGTATGAACTGTCCGACGGCGATATCCTGCGCGCGCTGGCGCAGGCGGAGCAACGCGGCGTGGATGTCGAAGTCGTGCTGGACGCATCTGAACCGCATTCCCAGTCCGTCGGTTATCCGTATCTCAAAGCCCATCATGTGAAAGTGCGGTTGCTGTCCATTCCGGGTGGAATCTCTCATATCAAATCGCTTGTTGTGCAGACTCCGCAGGGGTTGCAGGCGCTGATTGGCGGCATGAACTTTGGATCATATTCCTGGGAAAATCACGACGCATCCATCTTTGTTCACCACGCCGACGCAGGGTTTGAGGGTCTTTTCGAACAGGACTATGCGCGCGCCGGGGGCGATCCTCATTCACCGATTGCCTTTGCTCAACCGTTGTTGTACGACACCCAGATTGAACCCGCGATGCTCCAGGCCATCGGTGAAGCTCGTCAATCGATCGACATGGAGGCGTTTGCATTCACCAGCCGCACGCTGGTTGACGCACTGGCCGCCGCTGTTTCCAGGGGCGTCAAAGTCGCGGTGGTTCTCGACCACAAAGAACCGTATAACCGCCGCACCGCCGAACGGTTGATCGCCGCCGGCGCAGAGGTCCGCTACTACGCGCCCTATCAGGGAGAATATCTGCACGCCAAGATTTTGTCGGTGGATGCAGGTCGCATGTTGTTTGTCGGCAGCGCCAATTTTTCCTATCATGGATTCGCCGTGAATCACGAAGGCGATCTGGAGTTGGAACAGGTGCCGCAACTCGCCGCCAGCGTGGACAATGACGTTCAGCAGCAGCTGGACCGTGGCGAGGACCCGGGATCTGCAGGCTATGGGAGTTATGGCGGCTATGGCGCTGCGGGTGGTTGAAAGGGTATGATGAGGTATGGGGCCTGGTAGCGACTAGGGTATGATGGAGCAGCAGGCGATGATGAGGATACACTATGCTTTGGGTAAGGATGTCCGTTTCGATGATGAAAGCACACTTCTGGATCTCCCGGCTTGATCGGCGGGCTGCGGAACTGCTCGCGACTGCCAGACATCGGCATAAGGTGTGGAATACGGTATTTCGATTGCTGGCGCGCTTTGGGCCGCTTCTCTTTTTCACTGAGATGGCGGGTCTGCTCGCATGGACCCTCGTGTCTGTCCAAGGCGCCTTTGGCGCCGCTTGCTTTGCCGTCTCGACGGCT
>JAJYTO010000244.1 GCA_021793015.1 Bacillota bacterium | reverse complement strand
GACGCTCGATGGCCTGCGGCTGATCGCCTTTCGGTTCATACTCCGCAACCAGCTGAAACGTTCCAGGCAATGGCTGCCTCACGCGATCACCCTCTTTCCCCCTAGCCTCCACTTCCCATTATATACGATCATACGTTCGATATAAACAGTTCAAATTGTTATGGCGCGATCTCAGGGCGTTTTGCCGGATGGCGCAGAACCCTGACCAAAGAGAGATTTCCCCAGCGGGTGCACAGTGGACTGGACAATCTCGTTGTGAGAGATCAGAGTGTGTGGATTGGGCCCAAGCGGCTGGGTGATGGGAGGGAATCCGGCGCCCGGCCCCGCGCTTCCTTGAGGCCCAGTGAGCGCGGAGATGGAACTGCGCAGAATCACGATGTTAACGCGCCGATTCATCTGCCTGTGCGCAGGCGAATTGTTGGGCGCAACCGGACGATATTGCCCATATCCCGTCGCCGCCAATCGTTGCGGCGCGATGCCCGCGCCGATCAGGAAACGCACCACCGTGACCGCGCGACCTGTGGACAATTCCCAATTGGATGGAAACTGCGCAGTATCGATCGGAACGTTATCCGTAAAGCCTTCAACAACGATATTGTTCGGCACACGATGCAAAAAGGGAACGAGTCCCAGCAGTATCTGTTGTGCAGCGGGGAGAATCGCATCCTGGCCGGTATTGAACAGCACCACGTCTCTCAGGGTAATCTGAATACCGCGCTGTTCATTCGCCAAGCTCACTGAATGACTCAGATGGTTGCGGTTCACAAAGTTTTGAAGCTCTGCATAGAGATTACTGAACACCTGATCTTCGTGCAGCACCTGACGCAACTGCTGGTCCTGCGTCTTCGACAGTGAATGGATCGAGAATCCGGTCTGGTGGCCTGACGTCGGGTTTTGCGATTGCAGGAGCGCCGTTTTGCCCAAATTGTGAAGAGGAATTTGGTTGCTTGGATCAAACGCCGCATTGAGCGATTCCGACAACGTCAAGAATTTGGCCACGTCTATCTTCGACATGGCGTACATAATGACAAAAAAAATCAGCAGCAGGGTGATGAGATCGGAGTAAGTGATCAACCAGCGCTCATGGTTCGCTTTGCCCTGGGATCCCTTTTTGCGGGTCCTACGCATCGACGGCGGTTCTCCCTTCCTCAATGCTCGCGGGACTGTCTTTCGTCCTTCTCCCCGGAGCCAGGAAGACGCGCAGTTTCTGACCAAGAATGGTGGGATTCTCACCCGCCTGTATGGATAGGATGCCTTCGAGAACCAGTTCTCGACTCAGCATCTCTTCTTTGGAACGCGTCCTCAGCTTGGTGGCGATGGGCAGCCAAAACAGATTGGCGCTGCCCACGCCATAGAGCGTCGCGATGAACGCGGTCGCGATCAGCGGACCCAGCTTGTTGACGTTGGACAGGTTGCTGAGAACGTGAATCAACCCCATCACAGTCCCGATGATCCCCATCGTGGGCGCATAGCCGCCCGCCGTTTCAAAGATCGCCGCGCCCGACTCATGGCGCGCCTCCAGCGCACTCAGTTCATTCTCCAGAATGTCTCTCACAAGCTCGGGGTCGACGCCGTCAACGACGAGCCGAACCCCATTTTTGAAAAATTCGTCGCTATACGACTCCACTTTGTCCTCAAGCGCGAGAATGCCTTCCCGGCGGGCAATCGTTGCCAGTCCGACAAGCTGTTCGATCACGTCCAGCGGGTCTTCCGGCTTGTTCACAAACGCGACCTTTAACAAGGCGGGTATCGACTTCAACTGTCGAGTGCCAAACGACACCATGACGGCGCCTATGGTGCCGCCGAGCACGATCAGTCCGGCCGACAGACCGAACAGGGCGAGAGGCGAACCGCCCTCCATCACAAAAGCGACAAACAACGACAAGAGACCTAGAACGAGTCCCCCTATTGTGGTTACATCCATCTATATATCCCCTTTGTCACTATAGCTGAGTCCAGACCAAGACACACACACAGCCTACCCTAAGGCGCGTGGTTGGCCTCAACCTGTCGGCGCATGTTCTCGACGGATTGAGATGGTCCACCGTGTGCGCCCGAAGGCGCCTGGTCGACTCCCGACCTGCCGACTGTCCGTCATGGACCTTCGTAGAGTTGCCGGATTTCCCATCGGTCAGTGCGGCCGCCATCGTTCTGGTTGCCCTTCATGGACCCGTCGCCGGATTTCCCCCAAGGTTCGGCGCCGAGCTTCCCCCGAGGTTCTTCATGGTTGGCGCATGCGCAGGGTTCCCCGATGCGACTACGCGACGGCGCGGCTGCCACCAGCGCCACAACCAGGTGCCTACGGATAACTGAAACACCTGGGCGTATTCGCGCGCATGTTCGTCCGGCACGACGGCAACGCCCAACTGATGAGGATCATCCGTGTAGAGGGCGGCGCCCTCAAAGCGCGGCTCGCCGCGCAAATCCATGACTTCCAACTTGGCGTACGCCGGGTTCTGATCAATGGCGAAATGAATATCATACGAACTGTTCACAGTCGCTCCGCCGATGCGAACGATGGTTTCGCCGGGTTTGAGAGCCATCTTTTCCGCTGGGCTTCCCGCCAGTGTAGCCAGGATGCGCACACCGCGCTGGGGGCGTGCAAAAAGTGGCATGGCTGCGGTCTCTGTGTGGTTTGCAAAGGCGTAAAGAGCCCCATGGCTCAGAAACGTGAGCGCCGCCGCCACAGCCAGGCCCACAGGGTGACTGCGCAGGAAAAATCCGGCGACGGCCACAAGCAACCCATGAATCAACAGTAGAGGCGAAACCGCGTGGGCGCTCCTCTCAGGAACGGACCCCATCGCCAACTTGCTAAATCCAATCAGAAGCGGGAATGGAACAATCATACCAGACGCCGTGGACACCAGGAGAGGAAGCGGCCAAAACTTTTGCAGAACAAAAGCGCCCACCACCTGCCCGCGCCGACTCTGCACGAACAGCGGCGTGGGATCTCGCGCTCCCAGCAGTTGGACCAGCACGCCTTCAGAAAGCTGCGCTGCGCCTGACAAAATCAGCAGAGAAGACGCATGAATGGCATCAAGCGGCGCGAACACTCCCGGCATCAATGCGGGGTTGACAGCCGCGCGCAGCACCTCTCCGCACACGACCAACAACGAAGCCGCATAGGCGATACAGGAAAGTCGCACATCAATCAGCCACAGGACAGCCATGATGATCCACAGAACCGTCACCTCATAGACTGTGACGCGCACAGAGAGCATGTACAGCGCGACGGTCACGACAAGGGCGGCCGCAATGCCCGCTCCCATAGAGACGAGCCATGTGCGCAGGGGCGCGGTGATACGGAGGCCAAACGACGCTTTCTCAAGCCGGGAAGCGCGCAGGTACTGCAGTAAAACCAATAAGCCGGCTGCGATGTACACCACCGGCGCCGCCCACAGATGTCGATACCCCAATGCCAGTTGATGCCATACAGTCACGCTGATCGTCCCTTCTCTCTGTCTACATCTGTGCTCCACAGGACGAAATGATAACCTGCAGTTGCCTGCAGGTTATCATTTCGACAGCGGACGGCTCGCTTCCTGCCGCCAATCGGATGTCTATCCCGAAAATATGATGGTCCCTGCCTGTCAGGACGGATCATGCATGCCGCCGCCGCTCAGACAGCCGCGGCCTGAAGGCCGCTAATACTCGCTGCAGCGGCATGCATGATCCGTCCTGGCGCGAGTCTAGCGCATGAGTTTCAGGCGCAGGTATCCGATGGCCGCAGTGAGTTGCGGGTCTTCCCGCCTCCGGCGACCGACCAGAGACGCGTCGAGCGCGTATGCCGTCGCTCCATTGACAACGCCGGTGGAAGGCAGTTTGTGCAATCTCTGAAATGCTGCGACTGCGCGTTCTGTGCCCGCGCCATAGTAGCCGTCCGTTCTCCCTGGGTCAAACCCGAGAGCAAGCAGGATCCGTTGCAGCACGGCCACGGGTACGCCGCTCGCGTCCGGTCCGTATGATTTCCGCATGCTCACAGACAACAGGGGCAGCCGGAAGTACGCGGGCGTTGGCACCGCAATGGTCGGCGCGACGCCCCGTTTGTGAACCCACTGACCATTCGGAGTCAGCCATCGGGCCACCGTGATTTTGATGCTGGAACCATCCCGAAACTCCTGCGTTTCCTGGACAGTTCCCTTGCCATACGTCCGTTCGCCGATCAGCGGCACATGAGCCGACTCGTGCAACGCCGCAGCCAGAATCTCGGCGGCGCTCGCGCTTCCCCCGTCAATCAGGCAGACCATGGGCACATGGATCCCGCCGCCAGTCGCATGTATGATCTGCCTCTGATGATTGCGATTGTCGATCTGCACGATCACGGAACCGCTTGGCAACAGGTCGTTTGCGATTTTTGCGACGCTCTGCAACAATCCTCCCGGATCATCGCGCACGTCGATGATCAATCCACGCATTCCGCCCTTCCGCAGCATGTCGAGATTGCGCAAAAACGCGGCCGCCGTATCCTGGCTGAACTGGGTGATGAGCAGATAACCAATGCGGTCGGGCAGCATTCTGGCGTATACGGTGGTCTGGTTCACCTGCGCCCGGGTCATGGTCAGTGTCACCGTCTGGTTCCCACCCCGCAGGACCTGCAGCACAACCGGCGTTCCGACGGCGCCGCGGATGCGTTGCACGGCCTGCTCCAGCGACATTCCCTCTGTCCGCCGGCCATTGATCCGGAGCAGTATGTCGCCCGGCAACAAGCCCGCCTTCTGTGCGGGAGATCCCGCCAGCACGGAACTGACGGCCAATTTTCCACCCTGTGTGGTCAACACGGCGCCAATGCCCTGAAAATGAGACGCCACCAGATCCCTGAACCGCTTCGTGGTCTGTTGATCCATGTAGACGGTAAACGGATAGTCGCCGACAGCTCTCGTCATGCCCTCCGTGGCGCCGTCCATCAACTGCTTTGTGGATACACCCTGAAAGTAACTCTCAGACAGGAGGGTATAGGCGGCCAAAAATTTTTGGTACGAAGCGTCCGCCCCG
>JAJYTO010000243.1 GCA_021793015.1 Bacillota bacterium | reverse complement strand
TTCCACACATTTGGGATTCGGCGACTAACAGGACTGTTGCGCTGATGTCCAATCAGGATGAACCATTAGGGGGCGTGAAGTGTATTAATGGAATGCTATCATTTAACCTAAATTCCCGCTCAAATTATACCTACACGGGATCCTTCACGGCAAAGGCCTTATAGATGATCTTCTGTTCCTTGGTTAAGGGGAACGGGATGCGCTGACCGTTGATGTGTTGTACCCGAAGTTTAGACAAGATGAGAAGCAGCTTCTTCATCGTCATACTCTTGTATAAATCCTTGTCCAGCATCACTTTGTGCAAATGGGACAGGAGGATCAGGGCGAGAAAACCGATGAAGACCTTGTTTTGCATGCTGTCATCCCGGTGAACACGCAGACGCCCCAAGTCCAGATTGGCTTTCAAACGAAGGAATCCCTTCTCCACTACATCTTTCTGGCGATAAATGGAGAGTGTTCCCTTCGCATCGGCCACGTCGTTGCTCACAATGACAAGCCACCCCGCCGTCTCCAACTCCTTGGCTACGACATCCTCCCGAATGTTCACCGTATAGCCCGAAGGAGTGTTCGTGGATTTTCGAATGATCAGGTACTGGTGGGATGACTCGTCCTTCAGGGCGGATGTCGGATCGATCTCCGCTCGCTCTTTCAATACCGTGACATGAGCGTACAATTCTTCCCGAAGTTTCAATGCCTTCAGGGCGTGATAGTACACGTGGGCATACAGGCGATGCTTTTCGTCCCACGCCCGTTCTTTGGTCACGGCGCGCATCGAGTTTTCTCCGATGACGAGTGTACGCTGCAGGTGGTCGATGTCCTTTCGCTCGCTGGCCACCATCTTCTTTGCGAACTGAGAGGTGAAGGGGACGGCGACCACAAATCGAATCGGATGGGCGCGATTCAGCATGGCATTGACGTTTCGCGTGCTGAAGAATCCCTTGTCCATCACGGCTAACACAGGCTTGTCGCCAGAAATAGCCTCCATTTTGGACAAGGTCGTTTCCAATGTGGTCACGTCTTTCAGACTGCCGCTGTAGGCCACCTGATAGATGGGCAGTCGTGAGGTTTCCCCCATGAGCATGCAGAGGTTGATTTGCGCCAGTTGTTCCCTATCCTGGTTGTATCCCCACTCCACGTCTTGGATGAGTTCGGAATAGGATGAAGTGGACGTGATGTCGAGCGCGAGATACTCCTGTTCGCTGCGCAACCGGCACCATGCCTGGTAAAATGCTTCCCGCCCTTCGGGAGTCACGGTTTGAAGCAGGTCACTGATTCGCTGGGATGATAGCGAGCCGACGTCCTCCGGGCATGACGTCTTGCTCAACCACTCTTCACAGTACAAGAAGGGGTCACCGGACATGACAAGATAACAGGCCAGCGTGAAAATCTCGTGGTGGACAGCGGGCAGAGCGCTTTGCAGCGCATCGAGGACTCCAATTTGCTGCGCGATGCTCTGCAGCAGATACATGGATCCATACTCCAAAACCGACGATTGTCGGATATCCTCGCTCGTAAAGGTGGTTGCCGATGCGGCCGCTTCCGCAAACGCCCCGGACGCCGCCATACGAGCCAGGTAATCGGGCTTGTAAACCGGCTGTCCACTTGCAGGATCGATCTTACCAATGGGCACTCGTCTGTTGCGCGGCTTCCCATCGGCGTTGCGATAGGAAACGGATTCGTACAAGTAGGTTCTGTTACCGACTTTCTGCCGAATGATAGAGGCCATAGGCAACCCCTCCGTGTAGGTATAATATATTATACCTACACGACTGACAGAAATCAAGACAAGTCGGGTACAAATCGCTTACAAGGGGGAGAAATGGGCCTCAAACCGACGAAAGTAGAGCGTATATATTTCTTGTATTACATATTGCGGAGAGCAGCGTTCGTAGGTATAAATTTCAGCGGGAATCTAGGTATGTAGTGTGTCGGATCCGGCAGTCAGTGCTGCCCCTGGAACTGTTGCCTTCTTGCCATCCAGCGTGTCATATTGTCGACAATGGCGATTCTTGTTCCGTGCTTTGCGGCAACGGGGGATCCGGTTTTGTGCTGGGCAAGTCGCGTTCCGGACCATTGGTGGCCAAAAAACAGGGGCGCATGCAGTTGATCGCGCTGAACGGACTCCTGGTGCTGGTTCCTTGCGCGGTATATCTATATCGCAAGGCGACGGTCGGGCAATTTGATTCTATGCAACGGCATACGAGCGCTTAATCTTCATTTTCAACAATGGCAGTAGTATCAGATGGAATTGTCGCGATTGGCGGTTCGTTCTTTCCATTCGTCGGTAAGAACCCCAGAATAACCCCAATTCTCTTCCGAAATCTCTTCAATGACAATGTGCGTGTGATTCGGTTGCTTGCCAAGAACTTGAACCAAGGTATCCGTAAACTCTTTAACAATCCGAGCCTTCTGGTCCCGAGTAGCGCCTTTTGTAATCTGGAGATTGATATAGGGCATTGGTGTCACCTCTCCATGCGTATTCAAACTTGTCGTTGCGATAGATTGGCCCAAATGGCGAACCGGCGACGGAAAGCTGGATCATTCTACCGATGTTTGTTGTCTATGTCAAGCCAATTCGAGTCAAATTTAACTAGTATTTACCATCTGGGATTCCGTCCACAGGTTCACTGGACCGATCAAAAGATCAAAATGCATGCTCTTTTATTGTGTTCTGGCTCTTCGGTTCTGTTGTCTTTTGCATCGGGAGCTATACCAGCAAGATATCAAGCTGAGCACGTAAGGTCCTGTGTCCTATCCGTTGGATCTAATACGCTCGAATTCTTCGACTGTCAGATCAACCTCTCTGAGAATTTCGCGGAGCAATGGTCTGGCAATATCTCGTTTTGCATGGTGAGGAACTGTTGTGGTTCTTCCGTCTTGATGTCTGTAAAACACATGGCTTCCACGTTGCCTGACAACTCGAAACTTAAGGCTGAGCCGAATCCTTTCCAAATCCTTTGCGGAGACAGATGGAAGTCGGGTCATATACTGACATTAATCTGCTGAACGCCGACGAATTGGGGCAGTTCGATGCCTTGCAGTTCCTCCAGACAGAGTTCTAAAACTTCCTGTAAATTACCGTGGAGCTCATCCAAGGTTGCGCCCTGAGAATGCGCCCCAGGGATTCCGGGGACCAAACCCGTGTACAGATTCGTCTCTGGATCCCACTCTACGAAGGCCGTAAAACTCTTCATGCCCAATCCCTCGTTTCATCCAAATTTATACAACAAATCTCCTGGCGCAGGAGGTTTGTATGAATTACATTATGGATTACTCTATGTGGAACGGGCTTATCCTGCATGATGTGAAACGAATTCATTCTGGTGCTTGTGGTGCGCCCGAAGGGAATCGAACCCCTACCTCAGGCTCCGGAGGCCTACGTCCTATCCATTGGACCACGGGCGCATGGGACGTTGATATTATACACGCAGCACCACGCGAGTGCAATGTGGTTGTCGTTTGTGCGTTTGTTCATACGTTCATACAACGTTGTCGGACTGATCAAAATTGGCAGTTGTTTGACCTTGTGTATGGGCCGCCAATAGTGTTACCGTGCTCTTATGTGCTTTTTCCGGCGGTTGCATGCGGTGGAATGGAGAGGATGTTTGGTGGGGGCCAGGAGGATTATCGGAGTGATCGCGCTTGTTGCGGCTGTGGGTGTGGTGTTGACGCATCAGCGATCCACGGTGGCCACTGGCGAGAGGTTGGTTCAGAGCGTGACGGCCAAGTTGAACGGGGAAGCCGCGTTGGCGAAGGGGACCGTCAAGGACGCGACGGCGGCGAAGGTGTCCGTCAAAGACGTGACTGCGGCGAAGGTGAAAAAGAACGCTGCGGTGAAGCGGCAGGCCCCAGCGATTACGACGGACAACGCCCCGCCCATCGATCCGGTTACGATCGACGGCGTTTACCTGCGGTATAATCCCTTCAAGCCGTCGGACGGCCCGTATCCACAGTTGACGGCGCAGGATCACGTATGGATTGACGTGAGTATATCCCAACAATTGGTGTACATTTTCAACGGGAAACGGTTGCTGTATACGATGGTGACCTCGTCGGGCCTTGATACGAAACCCGGCAACAGCACGCCGCTTGGAGTATTTCACATTCAGGCGCAACGCGGTGATTGGTTTTACGCGCAGCAATATCAGATGGGCGCGCGTTATTGGGTGTCGTGGCTCGGGCACGGCATTTTCCTGTTTCACAGCGTTCCCATGAATGAGCAGCAACAACTGTTGTTGCCGATCGCGGCCAAACTGGGACACAAGGCGTCCGAAGGGTGTTTTCATTTGACGATTCCGGATGCGCAGTGGGTGTTCACGCACATCCCGTATCATACAACCGTGGTGGTCGAACAGGCTCCGGTGGAGTTGCAGGGCCGTACACTGTATCATCCTGACGCCGATCAGTCGGCGGCCGCGCGCGCCTCTGAGGCCGCCAATCAGGCGGCGGGCGCTGGCGCAACCAACTCTTGACGCGCAGAAGTTCAGGGCTGTGCGGAAGTGAGCGTAGCGCCCCAATTCTGCCGCCTGTCGGGAGCAGCGCTTTGACAGTTACGGGGGTCGCAACGTAATAAGTGTGGCGCCCCTGGCTCCGCCTTCCACCTCTTCCGGCGAGGGGGAGAGATGCGGGCGTCCGTCAGACGCCGCGCAGCGATGTCCATTTCGTCGCGACTTCTGCGCGCCGTCAATGGTTCGCAAGGCTGGAGATCGAGCCCGGAAAACGGACGGGAGTTGAGGGTGGACTCCTATCGGTGCTGTGCCGAGTGATTTCCTGCTGGTCAGTGGCTGTGCCGGGTGATTTCCTGCTGGTCAGTGGCTGTGCCGGGTGATTTCCTGCAGGTCAGTGGCCGTGTTGATTGATTTCCTGCTGACGGGCTGCGGTCGCCGCAAACAGTCTGGAAAATAACGTCTGGTCGCATTCCTTCAAAACACGAAGGCCGGCCGCCGTTACGCCGTTTGGAACAGCCACAATGTCCACGATATCGGCGAAGCCGATTCCCCGTTCAA
>JAJYTO010000242.1 GCA_021793015.1 Bacillota bacterium | reverse complement strand
GAAAGACAACCTGTTCTTGCTGACGGCACAGCAGTACGGAAAACGCGCCATGAACCCGTCGCGCTACATCAAGGTGCTGACGGGCGGACCATGAGTACGAGGAGGCGCGTTCTCATCGGCGTCGCGCTGGTTGAAGTCATCGTTGCCGCTGGTTTTCTCGTCGTCGCGCATCGACCGATGCAACGCCAACTGGCCACGCTGCACATCGGCGCTTGGCAGGGCGAGGTATGGGTGGCTGACACGCCAGCCCAGCGACATCGTGGTCTGATGGATCAGGCGAATCTGGCGCACTCCCGTGTGAAGGGGATGCTGTTCCTGTTTCCACCGCACCATCGACCAGTGTTCTGGATGAAGGACACGCCAGAACCGTTGTGGCTGCTCTTTGTGCGGCGTGATAAAGTGGAGAAGGTCGTGTACATGCAGCCGTGCGCGTCAGGCCATGCGTGCCCTCGATACCCGGCACCAGGGCCGGTGCGAGCGGCGGTGGAACTGAGTCCGGCGGCGTGGCGGAGTGCGAAGACGGCTGTGGGGATGATGGTGCGGTGGCGACTTGGCGACTGATCACGGGGGCCGTGTTGGTGTTGCCGGAGAACAAAAATCAAACCATGCCCACCCTGTGCAAGCGGAAAGGAGATGGGGTTGACCATGACATCGCACGCGTTTGAACCAACAGGCGCGTTGCGTCGTGAACTGAATCATATGCTTTCAAGAATTTTCGGCTCAGGCAACGCCTCCGTCGTACTATACGCGCCGGAGAAGGGTGCGCACACGTCGTCGTTTCAGCATACGGTCCATGCGGGTCCGCCGTTATCCACCTCAAGTGCGGTCGTCCAAAACACGGGGCCAGGCAAGGCGGCGTCTACCTACAGCGCAGCGGTGACGAACAATCAAAACAGCGTCACGAACACGCACAGCGTCGGAGAATCTGTACAAGGTGGGGTGAGTTCAGCGGCCGTGTTGGTGAACACAGCCCGAACTTCATTGACACCATTGGCTGCGCGTGAGATGAAGGCATTTTTGCATCAGGCACTGGGCATTCCCGTTGCATCGGTCACGGTTGTGGGGATTCCAGGCGCTCCACTCACGACGGCGCCGAGTGCGTTTGGCATGGGTCTGCCACTGGGAGCGGGAGCCGCATTCGCGTTGCTGATCATCTTAGGCTTGCTGTGGCGTAGAGGGAAACAACGCAGACGCACGACAGAACCGAGCGCGGCGCAACACGCACAAGAGCCTGCGCCCCCTGCGGTGGACTCCGAACGCTTGGCCATGGTGATTCGGCGTCTGCTCGAAAAGGAGAACAAACAATGACAATCGGAATATCGGTTGTGCTCGATATGGTCGCGCTATGCACCACAGTATATTTCAGAACCATAGTTCATGAATTGGGGCACTATCTTCCTCGGAAACTATTCGGAATAAAAACAGATGTTTTCATTGGACCATGGGACTCAAAATTCTATAGGGTAGGAGACTGGTGGTTCTCGTGGCCGCCGCCGATTTTGTCAGGTGGGGGAGGAAACTTCCCTGGAAGCCTTGAGGTATTCGACAGTTGGAAGTATGTTGTTATTTTGCTGGGGGGCACCGCGTTCAATGTGTTAACAGCAGTTGTGATGGTTTGTGTGGGGGTGTGGAATTGGGATGTATTTTCTTCCACGCACATTGTGGCTATTTTACTGTTGTTTCTGGGTATAGGTATAGTGGTGGTCATAAATTTGTGTGCTCTGAGGAACCTCTTATGCGCGTATGTGGTTGAGGAGGGGAAACGGGTTGCGACGTGGGTTTGGAAGTGGCATGTCTATGCAGAGGGTGAGATCCGCATGTCAGACGGAGCATGGATAAAACTCCACTTCTACGCCAAACATCACCCAGACGAACGCGAGAAGATCAACGTTCTCCTTGACGATCGGAGCAAGGAAGTCGATCGGTACCAAAACCTTGTTGAACGGCGCGAGAGAGAAGGTATCAGGCGGGGATGATGGGTTTTGGCAAAAACGCGATGGAAATGGGCGGGGGGGCAACAAAATGGAAGCAGATATACTGGCATTCTTAATCGTGGTTCTCATCGCTCTGGTCGTGGCCGAAAAGGCAGGATTGCTCAAGAAGTGGACCGGATTCATGGGCGAGGGCAAGGTCAGCGATGTGCTCCATAAGCTGCCAAGCGATTATGTGGTCCTGGACGATCTGCTACTCACGAAAGCTGCAGGCGGTACGGCGCAAATCGATCATGTGGTCGTTTCGCCCTTTGGACTATTTGTCATCGAGACGAAGAATTGGCACGGCCTGATCGTCGGAAACGGCAAGGAGCGCAACTGGCGGCAGTACATGGGCGGCAAGAACTACCCGTTGCACAACCCGCTATGGCAAAATTACGGTCACATCAAGACGTTGCAGGAGAAGTTTCCCGAGTTGGCGCCGGAACGACTGTACAGTCTTGTTGTCTTTGGCGATCAGGTGAAACTGCGCCTGACGAACGGCGCGGGAGTGATTCGTCGTCGGGAGCTACTGACAACCATTCGCAGCCAGAAGGTGCCTGCGATCGACCCTCCCAAGGCGGCCGTGATTGCAGAGCGGTTGCGGCAACTGAACGTGCAGGATCGGACGCAGCGCAGAGAACATGTGAAGCGGGTGAAACGATAGGATTTTGGGATTCAAGCACCGTTTGCAATTTTCGAATCTGTACTACGTGAAATCTAGTGAAGAAGCGAAATGAACTACCATGGCTCGACCGTCAAAGACATTTGGCAGATAATTATTTATGCGGGCGAAACCAGACAACCACTTGTGTCGTCTAAATTATGCGTGGGTCCATAGTGGCAGTGGCGTGGTTCAGCGGACATAGACGATCAGAAACCAAACACGGTGCCTGGTTTCTAATTGCGTGCCCAAACGTGACGAGGTAATGCACGCGGCGTAGAAAGAGTTTCAGGAGAACGAATCCAACTCGATTGATGCGGATGAGAACCTGTTGGCGACGGTGTAATTACGCTCGAAAGGAGTGAACAAGTATGAGACAAGGAACGAGATCCGTTATACGCAACGCGATGGTGAGTCTGTCCATCGTGTTACTGGTCGGTTGTCAATCGGAGACCAGTCAGGCGACTGGTCGCAGTTCCAATCAGTCGGGTGCAACGCCATCCCTAGCACACGCTGACATGCACATGAAGACTACGCCTGCACCGCCTATGGTCAAGATTCGCGGTGTGTCGTATCGTCTGCCTGTGTCTCGTTCGGCAGATCTGCAACTGTTTCGGTATGTGTCGGTAAAAGGGGGGATTGTGTGGGTGATGCCAATACCCGCCAAGCCCCCCAAAAATCCAGACCCATTTCCAAAGTATATTGGCTCTCGATGGAAACTGTATTTCACTCCTATGCCGGATGTCGCACGAAATCTGCTGACTCATGCGCGTCTGATCGGCGAAGTTCCGGTCGTTATTATCACCCGGTACGGGTTGCGTACGATTCAGACCATTAGGTCTCTTTCCGTCAGCGGTTCTTATGTTCTCGCGAATGTGATCAATTATCCCACAAATGCCGCCCAAGGGTTCGATACCACCTACGATGCAAACCTTCTCCATCCGAATCGAGCGTCGCTGTCCAAATTGACAACGTATACTCCTGTGGGCGGGGGCGTGTTTACGCGAACGCAGGTGCTGCCTGGGTATTTCGTGGCAGTGGTGGAAGAACCTTCTCCTTCTCCGGCATGGGACGCGATGCGGGCGTTTGCCGACATATCCATTTTGGCGACGGGCAAAACGATTTCCGTACGTGTTCCGGCGTACAAGCAATTCCCCAATAACTTCAAATGGCCAAGCGTTAAAATGCAGGGGCGCAGCATCGTGTTTCTGTATGACCATCATGTGCTCGCCGAGTATCCGACGCATTAAGTAGAGCATCATTGGTTCGCTCCCCGCAGCGGTCTACCATGCAGGCGGCGATTGATTCGGGAAGAATTGTTCCCGGAGGAGGGTGACAAAGTTGAAACGACTGTTCGCGGTGTCTATAGGAGCTACGTTCGTGGGAACGTCTCTTTTGATAAGCGGTGGCACGTTCGCACGTTTCGGAGTTGCAGGAGCGAGCGCGGATGGGCGGCCAGACAACGCCGTGACTGTAGCCATGGCAAGTCAGCATATATTTTCTTCTATGCCGCCAACGCGACTGGCTCCGTATCATCCGGTTGCGCAAAACGCACATGAGTTTCAAACCTCAACGGGCGCCATGCTCCTCGACCCGAGCGCAGTAACCGACAAACCACTACGGCTTTTCTATGTTCATGGTGGACATCGGGTTCTGCTCGATACGATCCGTGGCTCCGGTTGGAAATGGATCGAGCAATGGGAACAAACCGGAAATTACCTGGCTCTCCTGGTGGGGTTCCCGCCTGATCGTCATCCTATTACAGGCGATTTCGGATACGAACTACGTATTTATGATTTGGCTACACATCGCCTTTTACTGAACAGCCAAGAGGATATCCAGGCGCAATATGATCTATCGAATGGATATTGTGTCAATTGGAATGTGTTAGTGTCTCCAGTGAACTCCTTGGTATCTGTATCGGTATACAATCTTCGCACTGGAAAAATGGCACACTTGTTCGCTCCCGACAACTATGCTGGAGGACCCATTGTCCTATGGCATGATCGCCTGTTTCTGAAAGAAATGAAGCGTTCTGGTGTTGAGTATGTCACGTCCGTTCCTCTTCCGTCTCAATGGATTCCGTTCACTAAATAAAATCGATGAACGATAGGGTAGCGTGAGCCACCCTATCGTTATCTCGTTCTCCTGTCAGATGGGGATACAGTTATATGGGCTGAGACAGCTGCTCGTAATTGTCTCGTACAGCGCACAGCCGACGTAACCGCATCCATTGCAACCGTCGCAATCGTCGTTTGAAACCGTGGGAGCACATGTACTGTAATAGGGGCCGTTCAAAGACTTGGTGGTAGTGAGATAACAGTTGTTGTTTGGCGCCTGGTTATTACATGAAACGCCGTTGTATCGGCCCCGGCGTACAAATCGGA
>JAJYTO010000241.1 GCA_021793015.1 Bacillota bacterium | reverse complement strand
GATGCCGTCGAGACCATTGACGCGGCGCGCGTGCCTTGTAACAACACTGTCGAACCATCCTACACGGCGCGGGCGTCCGGTGGTCACACCGTACTCGTAACCCTTCTCTCGGATATGTTCACCCAGGCTATCGTTCAGTTCCGTGACAAATGGCCCCTCACCGACGCGAGTCGTGTAGGCCTTGACAACGCCAATAACCTTGTCAATCTTGGTGGGTCCAACGCCCGATCCGACGCAGACGCCGCCTGCAACGGGATTGGAAGAAGTCACATATGGATATGTGCCGTGATCCAAATCCAGCATGGTGGCCTGAGCGCCCTCAAACAACACGTCGTCGCCGCGCGCAAGGCACTCATCAAGCACCACAGACGTGTCGGTGACATAGGGACGCAAAGCCTCCCCGTATCCCAAGTATTCATCGGCAATCTCCTCAACGGAGTATCCGGACACCTCGTAATATCTCTCAAACAGGCGATTCTTCTCGATCAGATTCTCTTTCAGTCTGGCCCTGAATACCTCCGGTTCCAGCAGATCCGCCATGCGAATGCCGATGCGCGCGGCCTTGTCCATATAGGCTGGCCCAATCCCCTTGCGAGTCGTGCCGATCTTGCTGACGCCTTTCCTCTCTTCTTCCAGTTTATCCAGCCGAATATGATAAGGCAACACCAGATGAGCCCGATCGCTGATGACCAGCCTGCCAATCGATATGCCGAGGCTGCTGATTTCGCGCATCTCATCCAATAATGAACGCGGATCGATAACCATTCCATTGCCCAACACGCACAGCTTGTCATTGTACAGGATGCCTGATGGCAGGAGATGCAGGTCAAACTTCTTCCCTGCCAGACGAATCTGGTGACCGGCGTTGTTGCCTCCCTGGTAGCGCGCCACCACGGCGGCCCTTTCAGCCAAATAATCAGTCACCTTGCCCTTGCCTTCATCACCCCACTGCGTCCCGATAACGACCACAGTCGCCATGCCGCATCTCTCCCAGGTGATCAAACATATGCTCAGGAGCTATCCTCAGCAAAAACCCCATCTGAGTGTAGCAACGTGCATTCCATCTGTCAATGTATATACACGAACAATTGATTATAAATTTATGTTATTGTTCGTTATTCATCGAGACCATGTCCAAACGATTTCATTCGGATTAGTTATGATATCCCGATAATTCTGCAAGTCTGTGGCCAGAGACGCGCGAGGATTGAGAGGATTAATGTTCGGATACTCGCTCAGGTTAAACTCTGGAGGTCCGAACCACCACGACTTGAAGACGATATACTCTTGTACATGTTGCAAAGCGCCTGTCTGCAGATCCGTTGGAATATTATAGACCACGGCGAACTTTGCCCAAAAAGTGAGCAGAATCGCAAGAATCGCCGTGAGGGTCGAATAGCCGACGCGTTTTGCGATCTTTATGATCCGCAGACGAAATGCCATGCGCAGGCGTTTGGCCCGCCGTCTTGCCCCATAGCGGGTGGCGGACGCAATCTGTTCGGGCTGCCTGTGCACCGGCGACAACTTCCGGTTAGGACGCGGAGCCGGCTGCAGCGGAGAGACCGCTTTCCTGATCAGCCATATGACGGTGATTCGCTCTCTTGGATGTGTAACTCGCCGAGGCGCAAGTCCCACAGACCCCTCAAGTTCCGCAAACTCAGGGCTGAGTTCAGGTTCCGGGCCAGGTACAGGTCCATGGTCAGTCGGGTTCTGCCCATCAGCGATCACTATCCCGGAAAATCGCCGCAGGCGTATATTTTCACCGGTTGTCAGCGGCGCGCAAGCGCCATGGGAGTCTATCCCAATGTCTGTCGGTTGATCCAGCATGATTGTCACCGCGCCGATTTCTCAAGAGAGACAAATTTGTTGTAATTCTTGAGAAACACGAGTTCTACCTTCCCCGTCGGACCATTTCTTTGCTTGCCGATGATCACTTCAACGATGTTCTTTTTTTCGGATTCCGGATCATAATAGTCATCCCTATACAGAAAACCCACGACATCCGCGTCCTGTTCGATGCTTCCTGACTCTCGGATATCGGACAGCAGCGGCCGCTTGTCCTGACGTTGCTCCACTGACCGACTCAACTGTGACAGCGCAACCACGGGCACATTCAGTTCGCGGGCCAATCCTTTCAGCGACCGCGATATCTCTGAGATCTCCTGTTGCCTGTTGTCCGCTTTGCCTCTGCCGTGAATGAGTTGCAGATAATCCACGACCACCAATCCCAGTCCGTGCTCCAGTTGCAGTCTTCTCAGGCGAGAGCGCATCTCCGCCAGAGTGATGCCGGGGCTGTCATCAATGAAGAGGGGAGCCTCAGACAGAGACGCGATGCCCATCGAAAGCTTCGTCCAATCATCATCCGCCAACTGGCCGCTGCGCAATACCGAGGCGTCGATGTTGGCCTCCGCGCAGATCATTCGCTGCACCAATTGTTCCTTGGACATCTCCAGACTGAATATGGCCACCGTTTGATGCGCGCGGACAGCCACGTTTTGGGCGATATTTAGAGCAAAAGCCGTTTTCCCGACAGAAGGACGCGCCGCAAGAATGATGAGATCGGACTTCTGAAACCCGGAAGTCATGCGATCAAGCTCCGGATATCCTGACGAAACGCCCGTCAATCCACCTTTATGATGGTATAGAAACTCTATGCGCTCATAGGCGCTGAGCAACACATCCTTAATGGAGACAAACCCGCGGTCGGTATGGGTTTGAGCCAACGCCAGAATTCGCCTTTCCGCCTGATCCAGCAGGTCGCGCACACTGTCCGTTCCCGCATAGCTGGTGGCGGCGATCTCCGTGGACACTCCAATGAGCCGTCTCAGCATCGCGCGGTCAGCCACGATCTCAGCGTGATATTCGGCGTTTGCTGCAGTGGGCACCGCGCCGGCAAGGCCAATAATGTATTCTACTCCGCCGCATTCCTCAAGTTTGCCCTGTGCCTGCAGCCTGGCAGTGAGCGTAACGATATCGACGGGTTCGCCGCGTTCCGTGATCTCCAGCGCAGCCTCATAGAGGAGGCGGTGAGAGTGTCGATAGAAATCGTCAGAACGCAGGTGTTCCGCGAGGGTGACGAGTATATCCGGAGCGATGAGAATCGCTCCGAGCACCGCTTGCTCCGCCTCCACATTCTGCGGAGGCAGTCGATCAAGGGTCGGATCTGTCATCTAGAGAGCACCTCCACTTCGCGATCCGACTCTAAAAGAGGTTGTTCGACAAGGGTGAGAACTCCCGTGCGCCTTGCTGCCCCCCTCACGTACCCAAAACGTTCGCTCGGTCCGCATTTTTGGCTAACTTCCTTGCACTGCACGGGTTTTACCTGACCCCTTGTTGAACAGGCTCTACAATGAAGCTATGGCGCCAGTACATGAACGCGCAAATGCGCCGTGATGTCGTGATACAGCTTGATGGGTACGATCGTCACTCCCAATGACCGAATCGCGTCATCCAAAACGATTTTCTTTTTGTCGATGGTAAAACCGGCCGCGTGCAGTCCTTCTGCAATCTGTTTGGACGTGACGGCGCCAAACAGGCGGCCGCCCTCTCCAACCCTCACGTACAGTTCAAGAGTAAATCCGTCCAGTTTGGCGGCAGTTTCCCTTGCGGCAACCACGTGCTGAGCTTCCCGCTTCTGTTCTGCCGCGCGCTGGTTCGCCAACTCTTTGAGCACCTCTGGTGTGGCGGGTTTCGCAAGTTGACGCGGAAAGAGGAAGTTGCGGGCGTAGCCTTCCGAAACATTCTTTACCTCGCTTTTTTTCCCTTGACCAGCGATATCCTGCATAAACACTACCTTCATACCCATCCCTCCTCGTCTAACCACCATGACAAAAAGAGCGCAACAACATATTGATTATAGACTCCCGTGCCGTCGGTGCGCCACCATGGGCAGGATGAAAAGCCCGACCATGGCGATTCGGGCAAAACAAATCAGGTTTTTTTTGCCCGAGACCGGAAATCAATAGCCACATCCAAAATACCCAATAATAAGTACAAGATTCCGATGACGGATACAAGTGACAAAAGCACGGCCAACAGCATGATCCACGCGCCAAACGCTCTCTTTTGCAGATAGAACCACAACAGCGACAGCGCCTGTATCGTCATGAGAAAGCTGGCGATCAGAAAGACGTTATTTACCAGGGCGGATACAATCACTGAACCCCGCCCCACATCACCGATCAGCAAAAGAAAACACAGCAGATAGATCCCCATGACAATCTTCGGAAATTGGAGATAACGAAATACAGGATCGTACCCGTTGTCGCTTCTGTTCAGCAACACGCGAGTGATGGCCGCATTCACAAGCGTACCGATTCCTCCCAGGATGACGATGAAACCCGGAAAATACAGCTTCACCTGCGATTGAAGCAACTGCGCGGCGCTGCCCAGGGACTGTCCACCGAGCAGAGTCATCCGGGGGTCAGCTGTCAATGTTCTTTTTACCTCCGTCATTATCAGCGGCAGGATCGCTATGCCGGACATCCGCATGAGGACCAATCCAGCAATGAAGAAAACAGTGGCGACGAGAGTGGCGTTGACAAGAGCTCGCTTGATTTGATTTTTCTGGAACCCCATCCCCAGCACATAGGAAAATGCACTCACGAATAGGAGAATGAGAAACGCAGATACAATAGAGTCCAAAATAGATAGTATAATTAGAGCAGTTCCGACATGGAAAGCGGCCCTTTTCCACCGCCCTCGCGCGACCAGCAGCGTCAACGGAATCGGCAGCAAAAGGGCTGTGACGCCGCCAACGGGCGTCAACATGGTTGCGCCCAGCAACGCATAGAACCATGCGCCGTGGGCAAAATCCGATCTTGTTACACGTCTCATCAGATCACCCGTCTCCTGACTGTCTTAGCCCCACGCATTCAGGATTATCAAATATGCGTTCTTGACAGTCCAGGTATAATATGAGAAAGACATGGGGCATCAAGGGGGTTACCTACTTGCGTCTGCGAAGCAGCCTCTTGTTAATCACATCCGTCGTGGTATTGGCGGCAATCTTTCTTGGCCTCCTTGTATTCATT
>JAJYTO010000018.1 GCA_021793015.1 Bacillota bacterium | reverse complement strand
CTACGATCCCACATATAGTGTTTGAGGCTTTAATCAAACACTATATGTACCGCACCGCGCCTGCCAAAATAGGGTTTATCACATGTCCCCTAGCGGACGCGAAACGCCCGACCCTATAAACACTTCCGGCGCCCTGCATGATTTCCGGGACGCGTCATCCTGACGCGTCCATCGGCGCCCGTTGACTCCCGTCGTAAAGGACATGCGCCCCGCTGTCATGATCTCCGGGACGCGTGACCCCGACGCGCCGCTGGCTTCAGTTGCGAGGGGATTCGGATGTCCTGATCCGTCCGAGTGCGGACTGCAGTTCTTCTGACACGATGTGCAGTTCCTCGGCGCCGGCGCCGACGTTCTGGACAAAAGCCAACTGAGTCTCCGACGCCCATGACACTTGCCGGGCCCGTTCCGCCAACGTTTTGGAGAAGTTCACCAGACGTCCCAGAGAAGCTGAAACCTCCTGTGAACCCACGCAAACCTGGTCTGCGGCCTGAGCTTCCTCCCTGATTCTGGCAGCCACATTCCCCGCTGATTCCACGATTGCTTCAAATGCCTGACCAGCGCCCGCAGCCACATTGATGCCTGCGGCGACTTCCTCCATGGCGGCCGTCAAAGCATGCGCCGAACGCGCTGTTTCCTCCTGCATTCCCGAGATAAGCTTGACGATTTCTCGCGCTGATTGCTGCGCCTCCTCCGCCAATTTCCTGATCTGCGTCGCAACAACCGAAAATCCGCGCCCATAATCGCCGGCGCGAGCCGCTTCGATGGCTGCATTTAATGACAGCAAGTGCGTCTGCCGGGCAATATCCGTCATGATTTCTGTAATCTGGCCAACCTGCTCCGACCGTTGTTCCAGATTTTTCACACCCTCGCCCAAGCGTTGCACAGAATCCCGAATGGCGTCCATCTGCCGCAACGCCCGTTCAATCGTAACGTGGCCGTCCTCCGCCTGTTGCACCGCCGTCATCGAAAGCGCCGCGACGTCGCCGCTCGTTTGGGCCACTCTCTGCATGCCGAGCGTCACTTCATCCAGCGACGCGGCGTTTGACGCCACCTCGGACAACTGCTGTTCGGAGTGTGTGGTGACGTCGCCCATCAATGCGAGCACTTCATTGGTGGAGACAAATGCTTGGCCCGCGTGGCTGGAGAGACTCGCGGACAACTCCGCGATGCGGCTGGACGTCAGGCTGACCTGCATTGTCACATCACGCAGTGCGGTCGTCATCGTATTCACGGAATTGGCAATGGGCTGCAGTTGGCCGACTTTCTCCGGGCTCACCATGACCGTCAAATCTCCCTTGGACACAAACATTAAAGAATCGATGATCGTCGCCATGGGACGAACGAACCGATGATAGTTGAGTCCGCCGATCAGGGCGCCGAGCGCACCGCCGGCGACTGCCACCGAACCTATCCGAATCCACATCTGCAGAGCGGGGACGGGACCCAGCGTCAACAGCACAATATATACGATAACCGCCGCGCCAATGGCTGCGAATAAAACCGTACGCATGATATAGCGCGAAATCGGGAGACCGGACATATGCTTTCCCCTCTCTCGACTTGCCAGGCGACACCCGTGTGCTTGCCTGGGTTCACAATATGTCAACAATTATACACGCTGCAGGCGTCAGTCGTCCAAAAGTTCCATATGCGTAATGCGATAGTCGTCGCCGTCCAGGTATGCGACTCGACTGGACCCGATAATTCGACTCTTCAAGGGATCTGTGAAGGCCAGCATGTCCGCATGCATGCGCCCATACAAATCGGGCGGCGCAAAGTTGCTGGCGTATAACGTGGGCAATTTGGCGGAAAATCGCTGGTTGACAATGCGAAACAGTTTTTCAAGCGTAAATTCATTGGGCCGTTCCTGACCGATCTCATCAATCGCCAGGACGGGCACCGTGGAAAACAGGTGAAGAACCGGTTCAATGTCCCGGTTTTCCCCGATCATGCTGCGCAAGCGATCGAACAGCGCATCAGCGCGAACAAACACACAGGGAACCCGGCGCTCCTCCAGGCGATTTAACATCGCATGCAACAGATGGGTCTTTCCAACGCCCGCAGGACCAAAAATGTACAGGCCCTTCATCTGGTCGCCCGGAGTAAAATGATTGGCGAAGGCGTAGGCGACAGAGTACAGTTTCGGTTTGCGAACCTTTTGCTGCTCTGGAAAATTGGCGAACGTCAACACCCTGTCATACTCTGTGCGCAGGGAATAGGAATCGTATTTGGCGGCTCTCTGTACGGTCAGATGATCCCTGTAGGTCTGACAGTACCCCGTCTCGACTGTCAACTCTCCATTGTACACAGTCAATCGATGAACCATGCCGCGAGCATCGCCCATTTTGCCGCAGCGATCATACCCGCGGCAGGAGCCGCAGATCCGCTCCTGTTCAAGCAGTTCCAGAAGCAAGGGTTCCGCGCGTTGCACGGCTTCATCGCCAACCGCGAGTTCGGCGAGCGCAGGCAGGGCAGACCGCAAATCCTTCGGGGAAGGCAGGGGCCGCTTCGCGGCCATCTTTGGCAACAGTCCCGCTACACGCTCAAGGCTCATACGTTCGCCTCCGCGAGAGTGCGCATCCGCCGGGCCGCCGCATGCTCCGACTCCTTGGACACAAACACGCGCGACTGCTCCACATATGCCTCATACCACAACAGGAAAATGACGATCGTCCATACCTTGCGCGCATTGTCGCGGAGGCCGGAACGATGGTCGTCAAGCATGCGCAGCACGTGTTCGCGATCGAATAAATCGGGCAAGCAGTTCGATCCAATCAGATCACGCGCAAACTGGTAGTGCTCCTTGCGAAGCCATTGCCTGGTCGGCACGGGAAACCCCAGTTTTCTGCGTTCCGTGACCTCCTTCGGCAGAATTCCACGCACACTTTCGCGCAGCACATGCTTCGTGGTGCCGCTTGCCAGCCGATAATCCGCGGGAATCTGCGCCGCAAATTCAAACACTTCCTTGTCCAAAAAAGGCACACGCAATTCGAGACTGTTCGCCATGGTCATCTTGTCCGCTTTCATCAAAATGTCGCCGGGAAGCCATGTGTGCAAGTCAATAAACTGCATCTTGGTCACGTCGTCCGCATCGGCGACCTGACGATAGAAAGGCCGGGTAATGTCCAGCGGGCGTTTCAAGCCTTCCCGCGTCGGATCAATCCGTACAAAAGCCGCCTTGTCCGCCTCGGCAAACAGATTGGCGTTGCCAAAGAAACGGTCTTCCACGGGCTTTGCACCCCGCATCAAAAAACTGCGTCCTTTCATTCCCTCCGGAAGAAACCGCGCCGCTTCGCCCATCCCTTGACGCATGCTCATGGGGATGAAGTCAAACACCCGCAGCGACAGCGGCTCCCGGTAAATCGTATAGCCGCCAAAGATCTCATCCGCACCCTCGCCAGACAGTACGACAGTCACATATTGGCTTGCCAACTCGGCCACAAAGTGCAGGGCGATCGCGGAGGGATCAGCCACTGGCTCGTCCTGATGGAACACGAGACGCGGCAGTTCCTTCAGATAGGTGTCAGCGCTGATGACCGTATCCCGATGAATGGTTGCCAGCAGCTTCGCCGTTTCCCGGGCATATGCGATCTCGCTCTGTCCGCCCGCTCCCTCAAAGCCGACGGTGAACGTCTGCACCTCCTCCAGTTCCTTGAGCAGCGCAACTATGGCGCTCGAATCGACGCCGGAGGACAGGAACGCTCCACGAGGCACATCGCTGTTCATATGCACACGGACCGATTCGCGCAGTCTCTCAATCGTTCCCTGGATATAATGCTCCATCGATTCTCGACCGGGGTTGAACTGCAACTGGTAGTAACGACGCTCAGTAATCTCACCATCGCGGATGACGGCATAGTGAGCGGGCCGCAACTTGCGTATGCCTGCAAACATCGTCATGGGTTCCGGCACGTACTGAAAGGTGAGGTAATTCCAGAACGCTTCCCGGTTGACTTCCCGCGAAACGCCGCGCAGTTGCAACAGACTCTTGATCTCGGAAGCAAACCCGATCTGGTCCGGCCCATGATAATAATAGAGCGGTTTGATTCCAAAAGGATCGCGCGCCAAGAACAAGAGCCGCTCCCTGCGATCCCAAATCGCAAAGGCAAACATCCCCCGCAGTCGTTTGACGCTATCGACGCCGTACTCCTCATACAGGTGAACAATCACTTCCGTGTCTGACTCCGTCCTGAACACATGGCCCCGTGCAGCCAGGTCCGAACGCAACTCTCTATAGTTATATATCTCACCGTTAAACACAATCCAGACGGATTCATCCTCATTGGCGAGCGGCTGATGACCGCCCTCCAGATCGATGATCGACAGTCGACGGAAACCAAGACCAACAGGACCGTCAAATACATAGCCATCATCGTCAGGACCGCGATGCACGACGGCCGAATTCATGGCGTATACATCGACCTTCTCGCAGTCCCCGCCGCGACGGTTTATCAGCCCCACAATGCCGCACACCGCAACGCACCCTCTCTAACGTGAATCTCCCGCACGCTTATTGCGGATCCGGCTTTGCAACAGCGCATTCCTTCCCGCGGCGCCACTCTTCCCATTTCGCCATCAGTTGACTCGCCGCCACGGATAAGTCGTCGCACTCCACCGCGACGTGCGCGATTGCGTACAGAGGCTCTCTTGTTCTGTACAGCGCCTCCAGAGACGCCCGCAGATCGTCGCCGGCAAGCAAGGGACGCGTCGCATCGGAGCCCAGCCGTTTCTCGATGACATCAAGAGACGCGGTGACGTGGACGATGAAACAATGCTCACAGAGCGCCTCGCGCACCCGCTGTGATTTCACCGCCCCGCCTCCGGTCACAAGAACGCTTGACGCACCGCCTTCGGCGCATGCAGCGAGGATCTCCCGCTCTTCCACTTCACGAAAATAGTCTTCTCCACGGTGGACGAACACATCGCGCACGGACATTCCGAGGCGCCGTTCGACAAGATCATCAATATCCAGCAAGCGCAGTCCATATGCGGCTGAGAGTTCACGCCCCAGCGAAGACTTGCCTGTTCCGGTAAATCCGATCAGGGCAATCACCCGGACACCGTTCCTTCCCTTCCACCTGCCAGATCATGGGCACACCGACAGATCGCCCGGACACAGCGCCTGCCAGTTGCCTGGACGCACCACGCCATGACTCTATGTTAACATACTCGGAGGGGTTGCACATGAACGCCTGAAAAGATCCTTCATGGCGTTTCCCGCCAGGCGACCACCGACTGGCTCGCCACATCCACCGCAGCCCACAGCGTGGTCTTTCCGCCCTGACGGGTCAAGCCTTTCGACTCGATCACCGGCGTGCTCGTTCCCGCGCCGCTGACCACTGCCGCTTGGTAGCTGCCCGCAGCCAGCGTTCCTTGAAGGGGACCCGCCGACCGGCGCGCAGCCAACCTGGCAATCTCCGCCTCCACGCCGGCCCTTGCCAGATCGTAAGCCGTCAGGATGTCGGCGCGCCGATGAACTCGTTCACTGACGCCCACGGCGATGGACAGAAGGGTCGCAGCCATGATGGCGGATACCATGAAAAGAAGCAGAGCCACGGGTGCCGCATAACCAGATTCGTCAAAATGAACCTCTCGCAAAGACGAGAAACAAGTTGGTGACAAGCCCTGAACCCCCTTGTCGCACCGTCACCCACACTCCAGTTCCAGGCACGACCGCATACGATAGCCCGCTTGCGTGAGCCGCTACAGGAACGTCGCCATATCCGTTCCGTGATCGCTCTATGAGATTTGACTGCGCAGACAACCAATAAACCGCCCTGGACCCGTCCTGCAGCGCAATGGACAGTTCATCATTTGAGTAGGAATAACTGACCGCAGATCGAATATCGCTGGCCATGGCGTGATAGAGCACCCACGAGTCGTCAATCCCTGCAGCGACTCGCGTCACTTGAAAGAACGTCCGTTCCATCGCAACCAGAGATCCGACCGCAACAATCATCACGATGCCGATAATCCACAGGGCCATGATTGTTTCAAGCAGTGAAAACCCATTCTCATGCCTGCGCTCCACCGAAGAGCGCCGAGTCTCGCATAAGCGGCCAGCAGCGTGACCGCGCGATGCACCGGACCCCGGGCGATCACAACGGCGCCTGTGAATATTGCAGCGTTTCTGCATCGGCCTCTCCCCGCCGGAGTCCGTCATTGTAGGTGACTCGAACATCGACCAACAGCAGATCGTGCCCATGGCGGCCAAGAGTTGTCGCAATGGTGTACAGCACACCGTCTTCTGCCGTCTCTTCGACGGCCACCGGAGATTGTCCCCTTCCCAAGTCGCGCGCTTCCGCTTCAAGATATCCCTGGGCCAAGTACAGGGCGCCGCTTTGAGCCATGTCACGCTGCACGCTCTTCAACGCGTCCAAGGCGGAACCAAGTGAACCCATGAGAATAAAGACAGTGATCCACACAGCCAGGACAGCCTCCACAACCGTCATACCGCAAACCCTCCACCGCCATTATCGTCTGCTCCCTGTCATGAACCTATCGCCGCAGGCAGTGATTCAGCACCGCTGCCCCTCCATGCCGTTATCGTTTGCCGCCAGTCATGAACTCGCCATGTGTGAAGCCAGCCTCAGTTCACCGTACTGCATGTAGAGAATGATGTCGGCGACGCGGCCAGTCGGACTCACAAACCCAATCTGTCCGCTCTCGCTCACCGTGCCGTAAATATCGAAACGCACCGTGGGCTCAGGCAAATGCACGTACCCCTCAAAGTACGCAGTCGGCCAGACAAAGAGGCGAAATCGTTCGATGCCCACAACGTCCCCGTATAGAAAATACCACCCTTGTTGCGGTGCGAAACGCACCTCCTGGTACCGTCCAAAATCCTCCGCCCGCAACTGCTGGGTTCGCAAATCAGACACCGTCTGCGCGGCGGTGTCCTGCAGCGCCGCCCAATCATACAGCGCCATGATATCCGGAAGCGCGACCGCCGCCGCAATGGACCAGATCAGGAGGACCACGACGGTCTCAACGAGAGTGAAACCCTGATCGAACCGCACTTCAATCGCCTCCGAGGGACCCGTGATCTGTGCACGAAACCGTTGCGGTCGTTCCATCCGGCGATATGGTGATCACATAGCTGCCTCCGCTCGGACAGATGGGAATGCTGTCGAGATACCCCGCGGCGACAAGATCCTGCAAATCTCCCTGCACCGTGGCCTCTTGCGGAAACCGATGCTCATTGAGATAGTACTCGGTCAAGGCTGCGCGAATCATGCGCTGATTGCCTTCACAACCGATCTTGGCCGCATTGACGCCCGCAACCTGAAGATTCGGCAAGGTGATGGCCATCACCACTGAGACAACGAACAGCGCCACCACCATCTCCACAAGAGTGAACCCATCCTCCCGCCTCCGGGAACGCCATACCCAAACCACCGACGCGACGGCCTGCTTCATCGTCCTCCCGCCTCCCGTTTCATCCGTCGACCCGCCGCCTGCTTCATCGTCCTCTCGCCACCCGCTTCATCCGTCGACCCGCCTTATGAGAGCTGTCTGACCAGCTGCATCATCGGCCACATGAGCAGCATGGTCGCGAGACCTATGACACCGCCCAGAAAAAACGTCATGGCAGGTTCCACTATGCGAAGCGCACGTTCAAACGAACGATCGAGATACGCCTCCAAATAATGAAACAGACGCTCAGACCCATGCTCCAAATCCCCCGTCCGTTCCGCCAATGCCATCATGTCCCTGACCACAGGCGGCATCAACGCCACATCTGCAAGGGCGTCCGACAGCGGCACACCGCTCTCTACCGCCAGCGCGACCTGTGTCCACATGTCCCTCATCCTGGCTGTATCCGTTTGCGCCATGACCCGCAACGCCTGCAGAAGATCTATGCCCGCGCCCAGCAACAGATTGAGCACCTCCATACCCTCCCTTGCCTTCCACATCTGAATCAGAGTGCGACTCGCTTTCCATTTCAAACCGACCACAAGGAAACGTGGGCGAATCGACCGTCGGGCCGTTACACCCACGGCGATCAGCAGCCCCGCCGACAACAGGATGGCGGGCATCACGGCCGCCATCAGTCGACTGAAGGAAAACAGCAGTTCCGTCGGAGCGCTCAGCTTCAAATTCATGGCGTGGTACATGTTGAAGAAGTTGGGCATCACCACAGCCGCCAGAACGTAAGCAAGAACCACGCACAAAATGGTTAACAGCAGCGGATAAGCAAGCATCTTCGTCAAACGTGTTCGATACCCCCGTTTGCGCTCCAGATGAATTCCTGTTCGACCGGCGGCAAGCGCGACATCTCCCGCCAGTTCACCCGCCTGCAAAAAACCCACGACGTAAGATGTGAACCCGACAGCGGCCAACCCCTCTGACAGCGGTCGCCCCGACTCGACGCCCCGTCGCAGCGTTTCCAGATCCTCAGCATGGACGCCGGGCCGGGCGTGCAGGATGTGCAGCGCCAGACGGAGATCAAATCCTGCGTGCAGAAGGTCACTCAGATCCACCAAGAGATACTCCATAGCCATCTCTGTCCATTTCGGCCTGTTCAGCAACGGTGATATCCCCCTCCCGCTCCGCTGCGCCTGAACCACTGTATACGGAGAGCCGACGATCGCCATGCCACTGGCTCTGGGCCGTCCGGAGCGAACGGTTACGCAGCTTATTGCCGTGCTTCGCGTCGACCACTTCCACGATCTGATCCGCTCGCAACAGCGAAAATATTGCGCGACGACCGACAAGTCCCAACCCGATGCAATCGCCGCACCCATGACCATGGCAGTGTTCGCACAGGATCGGCGTCAGCGTCTGCCAGATGACCAGTCGCAGCGCGCTTGCCAGCAGAGACGCGTCAATGCCCAGTTCCAGCAGCCGCAAGACCACCTGCTCCGCGTTGTCGGCATGGATGGTGCTGAGCATGAGGTGGCCGATCAGTCCGGCGCGCACGGCGATCTGGGCTGTCGCCTCATCGCGGATTTCGCCCACCATGAGCACGTCCGGATCCTGACGGAGCGCGTTTCTCAGCCCCTCTGCAAAGGTCAGCCCCACACGCTCGTCCACCTCGACCTGACTGTAGGCGTCGATCTTCCGCTCAACGGGGTCTTCAATCGTCAGTACGGAGTCGCCCGCCTGGCTTCGCTCCGCCAATATCGCATGCAGGGTGGTGCTTTTGCCGACGCCGACTCTGCCCGCTATGAGGATCATCCCGCCCATGGCGGCGGTCTTGCGGAGTTCATGCAGTTGCGCAGGTTCCAGCCCCAACGAAGCGACGGTTCGCCACTCTGTATCTGCCGGCAGCAGCCGCGCCACAACGCGCTCACCCCGGACCGTGGGCATCGTCGCGACACGAACATCCACAGCGCCATGCGGAGTCTCAAGGCGGACCTGCCCATCCTGCGGTCTCCGTCGCTCCGTCAGCGACAGTCTGGCCAACACCTTTAGCCGCCCGACCACCTGCCTTGGAATGATCCGCGCTACGTGCGAGACTGCGTCGGCGTCGATCAGTTTGCCGTGGATGCGAAATCGAATCGCCAGGTGATCGGCGACGGGATCGAAGTGAATATCGGACGCGCGCAACCACACCGCGACCGCTATTATCTCGTCAACAGCCTCGCTGGCCATCGTCACCACTTGAATTCCCCCTTGCCGTGCGTTGTGGGCCCCCGTTCCGCGCCTTCGCCAGTCAATCGAAGGGGGAGGCAGCGTCTCTTTCCCTGCCGCTACCATGGATCTGTTCTAAGTCTCCAATGTAATTCCTTTACACCATAGACTCATTTGCATAACGCTTTGAACGGCATCCTTTCAAAAATGTGGCACATCCAATAGTGGGTGTCCACGCACAAAAAAAACTCCCTGCAGAGAGGGAGGGTGTCAGACAGACTCGTGCCGACAATTTGCACCATCATGTTGCGATGACGACAAGGGCTGCGGGTTGCGCCCGGTATCCTTCCTTTGTGCGCTGGTATTGATACACCCGGCAGACAGGGGCGCCGTGGCAAAAATGAACCACGATGTGGAGCACATCGCGGTATCCATAGGCGTTTTGCATATCGGCTAATGACGGTTCCCCGGCGCCGTCGGGATGGCTGTGCACCGTGGCGACCACCGACTTCCCCGCGCGGTCAGCCTGCAAGACAGCGCGAGTGGCCTGCGCCGCGCGCGCCACATACCTGTGCCCTGACGGCAACGCTCCCTCCAACGGCACAAACTCGTCCGCGTAAAGTGCGTCGCTAACGCGACTGCCAACGAGAATGCCTCCGCTTTCGTACGGCAGAGAGCGGCCGACGTGACGTCCGATTTCCTCCAGAATCGCAGCCGTGATCGTCAGGGCGCGCCAGCCGCCCTCACGGCGCTGATCGCCTGCGCACTCCACGCCAGCACTTCCTCGTCGACCGACATTTCGCGCATCTGCGCAAGCGTAAACCAACCGACGCCCTCCGATTCGTCGTTGGCAACGATGTCCGTGCCAGCGATCGGGCGGGCAAAATAGATGAGATCGATATGCTGATGCCCGGGTTCAATGTCC
Source organism: Bacillota bacterium (assembly GCA_021793015.1). GTDB lineage: Bacteria > Bacillota > Bacilli > Alicyclobacillales > SLC66 > JAKADD01. The sequence goes on along the minus strand of JAJYTO010000018.1, from coordinate 18,679 downwards.
TCCAACTGAATGCCCGCCGGACGCGGCAACGCGTGGACGAAACCTCGCGGTTCCCGATCGGCCACCAGTTCCACGCGCAGCCCGGTTTCTTCAAATACCTCCCGAATCGCCGCCTGATCCGGCAATTCCGGCGCATCGACATGACCGCCAGGCGGAAGCCAACGCTTCAGTTTGCGGTGGAACAGCAACACGACCCGATCGCCGTCCACAACGATTCCGGTCGCCACAAAATCCCGGGTGACGCCTTCTCTGCCCTTGAACATCTCCATGGCCTCCCCCATCGCGATCACTCCACGAAATCAAACTCCATATCGCCGACTCGAATCGTATCCCCATCCTTCGCCCCGCGCGCCCGCAACGCATTGTCAACGCCTGAGCGACGCATGATGGCCTGAAACCGTTTGACCGCGTCATACTGGTCAAACTGCGTCATCGCAACCAGCCGATCCAGTTCAGCGCTCTCCACGACATAGGTGTCCTGATCGCGCGAGATCACGTACTGCAACCGCTCCGGAGGCGCCCGATACACGACCTCTTCTTCCGTCTGCTGCGCGGCAACCTGTTCCACATTCCCCTGGGTGACCACCAAATCGGCCACTCGGCGCATCAGAACGTCGACACCCAGCCCCGTCGCTGCGGAGATCGGGATAATCTCCACGTCCGGCAGCGCTTCCCGGAAATCCTTCAGGTGTTCTGACGCTTCAGGAATGTCCATTTTATTTGCCGCCACCACCTGCGGACGCCGCGCCAGGATCTCGTTATACGCGACGAGTTCGCGAGCGATCGCATGATAGTCCGCCGCCGGATCGCGCCCTTCCGACGCGCCCATGTCAATGACGTGAACCAGCACCTTTGTGCGTTCGATGTGGCGCAGAAATTCATGCCCCAACCCGTGCCCGGCATGCGCGCCTTCGATGAGTCCGGGCAGATCGGCCAGCACAAACGATCGCTCCCCGTCCACCGACACGACGCCCAGATGCGGGGTCAGCGTTGTGAAATGATAGTCCGCCACTTTCGGGCGCGCCGCGCTGACCACGGAGAGCAGCGTCGATTTGCCCACGCTCGGAAATCCGACCAACCCGGCGTCGGCCAGCAGCTTCAGTTCCAGCAGCACCTCCCGCTGTTGTCCAGGTTCTCCGCGTTCGGCCATGTCGGGAGCCTTGTTGCGGGCGCTCGCAAAGCGAGCGTTCCCGCGCCCTCCCCGACCGCCTTTAGCGATGATAGCGCGTTGTCCGTGAACCGTCAGATCGGCAATCAGTTCTATCGTCAGAGCATCGCGCACAACGGTTCCAGGAGGCACGCGCACCACCAAATCCTCGGCGTTGGCGCCGTGTTGGCTCTTGGGCCGCCCATTCTCCCCCGCCGACGCCCGAAAATGCCGTTGATAACGAAAATCCATCAGCGTTCGCAAGCCGTCGTCCACGATAAAGACAACATCGCCGCCGCGTCCGCCGTCGCCTCCCGCCGGCCCGCCCATGGGCACGTACTTTTCGCGACGGTAGGCAACCATCCCATTGCCGCCGTCGCCCGCCTTGACTTCAATCTTCGCTGTGTCGACAAACAAGGCTCACACCTCCGGCCAGGCTGAATGAAGCAATAAACCCAGTCGCGTCAAGGCAACTGGGCGAAATTTCAAAGTCGATCCGAATGTTGGCGCCTCGCAACCTCCCGCAACCCATCGCGATCGAGGTCCGTGGAGATCCCCGCGTGAGACGCTCCAGGCTGGCGCGGCGCAGATTTATGCGGCGACAGCCGCCCATGTCATGCTCATCCCGCCGCTTACACGCCCACGGTGGCGGGCTCTGCAACCATCGCCGGATAGACGCTGACGCGTTTGCGGTCACGGCCCATGCGTTCAAATTTTACGCGCCCGTCCACCTTTGCGAACAAGGTGTCGTCGCTGCCCAGTCCAACATTGATTCCCGGATAGATGCGAGTGCCGCGCTGACGGACCAAAATGCTTCCGCCAGTCACAAACTGACCGTCTCCACGCTTGACGCCGAGTCGCTTCGAATGGCTGTCACGACCGTTGCGCGTCGAGGAAACCCCCTTCTTGTGGGCGAACAACTGAAGATCAAAACGCAGCATGATGTTTCCCTCCCATGTGTATGGTGTACAATCTATGTCGTTTGTCGCAGAGAAACCTCAATGTATTGTCCATGGTCCCCCGCCAAACTCGTCAGTCCAACTTTCAGGCTCCTGGCCAAGAGTTGCACGTCAGGCTCTTCTGTCACAATGATATCAAAGAAACCGTTTTTCACCCGGTGATCAAGCGCCGCGCCACAGATCGTCTCAACGCTGTTCACAAAATTGATGGTGAGCGCCGACACCGCCGCGCACACCAGATCGTGGCCATGGACGCCTGATCCCGCATGTCCCCTGACAACGAAGCGAGCGATGCGCCGCCCGTCCTGAGTCTGCCAAACCTCCGCATGAATCATGGCGGATTACGCGTTGATCGCGTTCACTTTCAGTTTGGTGTACGGTTGTCGATGACCCTGCTTGCGGCGATAATTTTTCTTCGACTTGTATTTGAACACGAGGATTTTTTTGGCCTTTCCGTGCTCCACGACAGACACGGTCACAGAGGCTCCCGGCACATGGGGAGCGCCCACGGTCACCTCGCCGTCTTTCTCCACCAGAAACACCTTGTCGAGCGTCACCGTGTCACCGACGACCGCATCAAGTTTTTCCACATACAGCGTCATGCCTTCAGACACCTTGAACTGCTTTCCACCTGTTTCGACAATCGCGTACATCACGCGCACCTCCAACCTTCGACTCGCTGCGCCAGGCACGGAAAGATCCGGTTTATAGTATGCGGGAACCTGGACACATGCGGCAACAGCGCAGACATGCGTTGCAGACTGCTCGCAATATGTTACCACATGCGTCCTCACAAAAGCAATTCCGAGATTGACTCCGTCCACATTCCCCGTTCAAATATGGCCTCCAGCACCTGCTGTTCCGTGATCGGCGCCGCAAGCATATCCCTGCGCGCGGCGTCGCGCACATAGATCATGTGATACGCGCCAGGCGAAAAGCCGACCGCAATATCGCCGATCGCCGCCCCCTCCGACACCACGAGCGCGCGCACAGGCAAGGGAATCGCATACTGATCGCGCCTTTTGGCGTCCAGAAAGCGCAGGGTGTCATAACGACTGTGGCGATGCAGGGTATACGCCGAAAAGAGCAGAAAAATCCCCAACGCCAACAGGCCGCTGTCCGCATAGCCAAGCCATAGTGACAATGCGCCAAAAGTCATCAGCGCCGCCGCCAGATAAAAGGACATTCTGGTCACCACTCTCGTCGCCGCTTCATACCCGCGCGCAAGGGCCAGACCAGCGCGCGCGATCCGCCCTCCGTCAAGCGGAAGTCCGGGAAGAAGATTGAACAGGCCGAGCGTAAGATTGATTGTGACAAATTGATTGGTAATATGCTCCGGCAGCAGGCCGACAATGTGCAATCCCAGCGCGAGAACCGTCAACAGCAGGTTTACGAGCGGACCGCAGATGGCGATGACCGTTTCATGACGGGAATTCCAGCCCAGATTTCGCGTACCCAGCCTCGCCACTCCGCCAAACGGCAGCAACTCGACGGACTCCGTCCTGTAGCCGTACCTTGCGGCGGCGACCACATGCCCGAATTCGTGGAGAAGCACGACGCCGAACAGCATCAGCGCCTGATCGAGATAATGGGCGTAGACCGCCAGCGCCAACACGGCGAGAAAGAGTGGATGCACCCGCACTTTCACAGCAAAGAGAGTCATTTTGCCCGTCCCAGGATGGATGCGGGATCGCGGTAGGAACCTGCGCGAATATACCCGAACGTCAGATTGCCGCTGTTGCTCGGAAGGTAGCCGATCGTTTCGCCCGCGGTCACGTATTCCTGCGCATGAACGACAACCTTGCCCAAATGGGCGTAGAATGTCTGCCCAAAAGCCCCGTGATCAATCAGCACGTAACTGCCGTTCGCCTGGCTCTCCCCCGCGGCGACCACAAGGCCGTCCGCAGCGGCCGCAACCGTCGAACCCGGCCGTCCGTGCAGCACAATATCCGGTGAAATGACGGAAAATGCTCTCGTGATCGGACCGCTGATCGGCGCGACGACATCGACCGGCGGCGCTGTCACGCTAATCGAAGCGCCAGGGGTGCTCACACCGGCGCCGAGCGCCGTTTTGAAGGCGCGCGGCGCGCTCTTCAAGTAATCGGTCGCGAACACCTGCCGCACGCCGCGGCGGATCTGCAGGGCCAGCGGCTGATTGCTGTGGAACATGAGAGCCATAACGCCCAGCAGGAAGGCTGAGGCCAAGATCTGCAGCGTCCATGTGGACACAGGACGCTCACGGACAACACCATAAGGCTCGCCGGGCCCGCGGCGCGTGCGCGACGATTCGGCAGAGCGTCTGTAGAGGTCCCGATCCTGCATAAACGCCGCAGACTGAGGGTGGTCCGTATGAGGCGGCAGCGTCTTGAGAATAAATGGTTCGTCCTCGGCTTGCGCGGCAAAGCGCGCGTCCGCCTGAGGAGCGTCCTGCGAAATCCCGCCGCGGCGTCCCTGCGACCACTGCGCGCCCGCCCATGACCGGGGAGAGCCGTACAGATCGTCGTCAGGAGACACCGAGTACTCTGGACGGATATCGCGCTTTCGTCTTTCGGAATCATCTTGATCGACCGGAACCAAACCCATCCCTCCCCCGCGCAAAGAGCCTGGCGAGCCCTCGCAAGACTCGTCCATCTATCTCTATGTGCCGAGAGGAACGGTTATGCTGATTAACGTTCTGCGGCTTAATGGCCTGATCTTTAAGAGATTGTTCAAAAAGGGGTCAGGTAAGACCCCTTTTTATACGGCAACTTGCCTGCCGCTTCCGGGAAGCTGCCATAGCTGCCGGTGGCCGTCAGGCCATGTTGGTTTTGAACAGGCTTTTTAACGGAGTCCGATCAGTTTTTTCATCCGCTTGAAAAAACCCGCGTCATCTTCAAGATTCATGAGGGGAACGGAATCGCCGAGAATCCGCCTCGCGATGTTGCGATACGCAAGGGAGGCGCGTGAATCCGGGCGCAACACGGTCGGCTCGCCCTGATTGGCGGCCCTGATGACGTGTTCGTCGTCCGGCACGATCCCCAACAGATCCAGAGACAAGATACCCACGATATCGTCAATGTCAAGCATGTCTCCATTTTTAACCATATGCGGCCGAATCCGATTGATGACCAGTTTGGCGGGGGGCAATTTGACGCCTTCGAGCAGTCCGATGACTCTGTCCGCATCGCGCACGGCCGCCTGCTCGGGAGTGGTCACCACAACCGCCTGGTCCGCGCCTGTGATGGCCACGCGAAATCCGTGCTCAATACCCGCCGGGCAATCAATCACAATATAGTCGAATTGAGCCTTCAAGTTGCGTATGATCGTCTGCATCGCATCTACACTGAGCGCAAGTTTATCTTTGGTCTGGGCCGCAGGCAGGAGCACCAGATGGTCAAATCGCTTGTCCTTGATCAGCGCCTGCTCCAGTCGGCAACTCCCTGTAGCCACATCGACAATATCAAAAATGATGCGATTTTCCAGGCCCATCACAACGTCCAGATTGCGGAGTCCGATGTCCGTATCGACCAGGCATACTTTTTTCCCCAACAGAGCCAGCGCTGTGCCAATATTGGCCGAGGAAGTCGTCTTGCCCACTCCGCCCTTTCCGGAAGTCACCACAATAGCGTCCCCCATGCGATTACCCCCTTATATGACAGCGTGTGAAGAACGGGTGCGCATGCGGTGTTGCGCTAACACTGACATCTTTTCCACAGCCATCTGGTTTCCCTCCAGATAGGCAAATTCCATTTCCGCCGCGCGCGTGTACGTTTCTGGGGAGCGTCGCACCACGCCTGCAATGCGAACTTGCAAAGGTTCGAAATAGGTCGCGGCCACGACTGACAGGACATCGCCGCCAGCCCCCGCATGGGCGGAACCGCGCAATCGACCCATCACAAACACATCGCCCGAGGCGATGATGTGCGCGCCAGGGTTGACATCGCCGATGACCACGACATCGCCGTCGTGCTCAATCAGTTGCCCGGAACGCAGCGTGCCCTTGTGCACATAAGGATCTTTCGGTCGCCAATCTTTGAGAGGAGGCGGTCCATCAAGGCCGCTGACGATCAGTTCGCCCTGAGAGGCAAAAATGCGACGGAGCGCTTTCTCCTCGTCTTCGCTCAACTGACGCTTGCCTTTTTCGATGTAGGCGCTCAGCGTGGAGCCGGATAACAAGTGCTGATGACTGCCCAGGAGCTTGTCCTCCAGTTCGGTCAGGACGTCCGTAAACGGCGCGTCTTCAGCGAGCGCGAAGACCAGCCCGTTGCGTATTCCCTTGATCGTCACCAGGTTGCGTTTTCCCTCCGACGCCGTCGACCTCGCCGACTTTGCCATGACGTTCCTCCCTCGCCAGCTTTCCAGTGGATGTATTCAACGCGTGGAAGAAATTCTCCTGCTAGAAATCGCAAAGAATCGATCAAACATCCCTCTCGCCACAGGGCCCGTCGAATCCGCTCCGTGTCCGCCGCCCGGAATCACCACGGCGATGGCGATCTGGGGATGATCGAACGGGGCGTAGCCGATAAAGACGGCGTTATCCAATCCCGCGATTCCGGTTTCCGCCGTTCCCGTCTTGCCGGCGGCCTTATAGACGCTCGGATTGCGGCCGTGAAACGTATAATACGCCGTACCACGGGGATCATTGCAGACCAGTTCCATGCCGCGCTGCACGATCTTCAAGTCGGACTCTGTAACCCCAAGTCGGGCAAGCTCCCGCCCAAACCGCGCTGCGCCCGCCCGCAGCACCTTGCCGCGGACGCGTTGGACAAGATGCGGCGTCGGTTTTATCCCCTGATTGGCGATGGTTGAAGCATACACAGCCAATTCGAGGGGAGTGAACACTTCGTTCTGACCGATCGCCGTATAGGGCAGGTCTGTCACATGGCCGGAGCCTTCATTCATGTATCCGGTTTCTGCGTCCGGCAAGTCGATGCCTGAATCCACCCCGAGTCCAACGGCGCGTTGAAACTGCTCAAGCCTGCGCAGCGACTGTGGCCGCGACACGTTCAACCAGTGCGCCACGCTCTCATGACCGGGCGGTGGCCACTGACCATAGCGCAGACTGGTTCTGTAGAAAAATACGTCGCACGACTGCGCGAGCGCAGCGGTGAGCGATACCGAACCATGGCGCGTCCAGCAGCGGATGATCTTCCCGTCAGTGGCGGGAAGTTTTAACGCCCCTTCACAGACAAAGGCCGTGGCGGGGGATATGGCGTGCTGCGCCAGTGCGTACAGCGCAGTGAGCGGTTTCACCGTGGATCCGGGCGCCACTGCGGCCTGCGTCGCCCAGTTGCGTTCAGCGGGCGCAAACAGCCGCGTATATGTGCGATCCGACATGCCGTCCACAAACCAGCTCGGTTTGTACGCCGGGAAACTGGCAAGCGCCAGCACCGCGCCGGTATGGGGTTCGAGCGCCACGGCCATCGCATGCAGAACGCCGTGGTGGCCGTGCGCGCGCAGGCGCCGCACCTGCCGCGCCAGCAACTGCTGTACATAAGTTTGGTAGTCGAGATCGATGGTCAGAGTCAAATCCTGGCCTGTTGACGCTCCCCTGCTCTCCGGCAGGATTCTCATCGGAACGCCCCTGCTGTCCACCTCTACACAAATCCGTCCCGGCTGTCCCCGCAGCAGCGCATCATAGGAGCGTTCAACGCCGCTCCAGCCAATCTTTGCGGAAGGCGGAAAGCCCCCCTGATCGATATACTTCCGACGGCGGTCAGAAGGGATCGAGTTGATGTAGCCGAGGATGTGACAGGCGGCGTCTCCGTGCGGGTAGACGCGCACCGAATCGGGAATCGCGCTGACGCCCGGCAACTCAGACTGGTGTTCCCTTACATAGGAGACGACGGCGTCTGGAATATGGCTGGCGATGAGCGTGTGCACGCCGCCTGCGCCGTACCCGGCCATCTGTGCGGACAAAGTGGCCGCCGATCGCGAAAGAACGGGAGCAAGCAGGGCCGCGAGCGGTGCGACGGGTCGCCGGCTGCGCGCATAAATCAGACTGAACGACGGTCTGTCGTAGGCGAGCAGGCGCATGTTCCGATCGTAAATCGCCCCGCGCGGCGCAGGCGTCGCAAATGTATCGACGCGGTTTTTCGCCGAGAGTGCAGCATATCGATCATGCGCCGCCACCTGCATGTACCCCATGCGCAGGATGAGGACCGTAAGTCCAAGCGCCGTCCACGTCTGCAAGAAGCCAAAGCGATGAATCCTGTGCAGCAGTTTTTTGTCATTCATGGGGATCGTCCTCGGTCTCGCGAAAATCCCGTTCCCCGCCCAGCAGCAGGATCTGCGGCGCGCCCTGTCAGGAAGTGGTCGAATCTTCCTCATAGCCAACGCGCGGTTTGACGCGAAGCCAGCGGCGATACAGATAGTACAGCACGATGGCATAGCCCATGGTGACCAGCGACGACCGGGCAGACTCCGCAACAACGGCGTGAATGCCAACCGGAGCCTCGCCGAACAGTCTGCTCGCGCCGTACGTCAACCAGGCAAAAACCTCCGTGCCGACGCCCGTCAGCAATAAGCCGAGAAGGAGGCTTTCGCGCATCACCAGACTCCGAAAATAACCGCTCATCGAGCCAATCACAGCGTAGGCGAAGGCTGTTTGCCCCAAGAACGCACCGTAACTGATATCCTGTGTGAGCCCGATCAATACGCCCAACACAGCGCCTGTGCGAGAGCCGCGAAAGACACCCGCCATCACGAGACCAAGCACAACCAGGTTCGGCGCGTACGAAGCGAGAAAGGGAATGCGAAACAGAGTCGTCTCCAACACTAGACTGACAAAGAGCGCCACAAACAGCAGGATGACCTTCATGGCTTCACAACCTGCCCGGGTTGCGGCACCACGACGAACACATAATCCAACTGGTTCAGGTTGGCCGTCGGAACAACCACCGCGGATCGGGTGATCCCCGTACCGTCTGCCACAAACGAGCGGACCGTGCCGATCGGTATGCCGCGGGGATAAATATCGCTCAGCCCTGATGTCACCACGAGATTGCCCGGTTTAATTCCACTGGCCAGTTGGGAAATAAACTGCATCGACAACTGCCCCGGATTCGTGTGAGAACCCGTAATCACCCCGTAGGCAGGCGGACCTCCTTTCGAAACGATCGCGGCGGACACTCCATCCGGCGTCTCCGCCGACGAGAGCAGTTCCACGGTGCTGCTATACTGTGCGACCGCGACAACCCGACCAACGAGCGCTCCCGACTGATTGAGAACAGGCAGATTGCGCTGGACGCCAGCCGCGCTGCCTACGGAAATGGTCAGTTGGGAATTCCATGAGATCGGGCTGCGTCCCGTCACCTTTCCGGCAATGAGTTGAAACTGCGGCGTTTTCCCTTTGTAGGCAAGCATCTGCTTGAGAATCCGGTTTTGTTGCTGCTCTTGATAGATCTGGATGCGCAGACTGGCATCCTCATTGACCAAGACCTTGAGTTGCGCATTCTCCTGGTACATCGTCTGCAAATTGCTGAGACGGGAAAAAAACGTCTCAATCTGAAAAATGGGCTGATAGAACCACCCGCTCGCCACCGACTCTGCGTCGTGAACCAATTGCTCCGGCCAGGACAGCGCAGCCAGACGCGAACGCAATGACACTCCGGCCAGCGCCACCAAAATGATGAGCAAGGCTAGAAGACCCAGCAACCGTCCACCCGAAAACAGTCTTCCCACAAATGCCTCTCTCCCAACTTGGCCTCGTTACCGACGATACCGTTTCTGACCACGGTGACCGCGCAGTATGTCAATGCTGTCAAGCGCCTTTCCAGTGCCGACCGCCACGCAGTCGAGCGGGTTTTCCGCCACAATCACCGGCATGCCTGTTTCTTTTGACAGATGCCTGTCCAGATTGCGAAGCAAAGCGCCGCCGCCGGTCAACACAATACCCCGATCCATGATGTCCGAAGCCAGTTCCGGGGGCGATTTTTCCAGAGTGACCTTGACGGCGTCCAGGATGCTCGCCACGGTGTCCGACAGAGCCGCGGCCATTTCCTCTGCCGTTATGGTCACTGTCTTTGGCAACCCGGTCACCAGGTCCCGACCGCGTATGTCGATTTCCTCCCGCTCCTCGATCACCATGGCCGACCCGATCGAAATCTTCAGTTCTTCCGCCGTACGCTCCCCGATCATCAGATTGTAGTTGCGTTTGATGTGGCTCATGATCGCTTCATCCATCTCATCGCCCGCTATCCGGATTGATCGGCTCGTCACAATGCCTCCGAGGGAAATGATGGCGACCTCTGTCGTGCCTCCGCCGATATCAACAACCATGCTTCCGGTTGGTTCGCCAACCGGAAGCCCTGCGCCAATGGCGGCGGCCATGGGTTCCTCAATGGTGGCAGCCTCGCGGGCGCCTGCCTGCATCGTCGCATCCAGCACAGCGCGGTTTTCAACCGCCGTAATCCCGGATGGAACACAGATGATCACACGCGGCTTGCCGGCAAACACCGACTTATTTTTAAGCGCTTGGCGAATGAAATATTTTAACATCGTTGTGGTCGTTTCGTAATCGGCGATGACCCCGTCTTTCATGGGTCGGACGGCCACGATGTTTCCCGGGGTCCTGCCGATCATTCTTTTGGCCTCTTCGCCCACCGCGCGAATGGCCCCAGTATCTGTCCGCATCGCGACAACGGACGGTTCGCGCACAACGATGCCGCGCCCTTTCATGTAAACCAAGGTGTTGGCTGTTCCCAAATCGATTCCCATGTCACGCAAATTACCAAACATAAACGCTTCTACTCCCCTCACTGTTTGCAGTCCAGCACAACAACAGACAGCACATGGACCCCCCGATCACCCCGATGATGCCATGAAGCCTCTCTCGCGCAAACTTATATAACGTTTGTCACCAATGACGATATGATCGAGCACCTCAACCCCCAGGATCCGTCCCGCAGACACGAGGCGCTGTGTCACATCGACATCCTCCTGACTGGGAGTCGGGTCGCCGCTTGGGTGATTGTGAGCGCAGATGATCGCGGCGGCGCTGCGTTTGACCGCGGTTTTGAAGATCTCGCGCGGGTGCACAATGGAGGCGTTGAGCGATCCGATGGAGGCAATCTCCTCCCCAAGCACCTGATGCTTCGTATCCAAATGGATGGTAACAAAGTGTTCCTTGCGCAAAAAGCGCAACTTTTCCATCAGATACAAAGCCGCCTCGTGCGGAGACGCGATTCTTCGCAATTCCGCGCCAGCGCTCATCTGCAGTCGCCGTCCCAACTCAATGGCCGCAAGAACCGCCACCGCCTTGGCCAACCCCACTCCGGGCACCTGACGAAGTTCGTTCACTTGCACATCGACCAGTTCGCGCAGCCCACCAACATGATCGAGCAGGCGTTCACCGACGCCGAGCGCCGATTCCCCCAAACGTCCCGTACCGAGAACCAGAGCGATGAGTTCAGCGTTTGACAGCACTTGCGCGCCAAAGTGCGTGAGCCGCTCCCGAGGCCTTTCCTGCGCGGGCAATTCAGCCATTAGTGTACCACGTTCGCGAACTGTGCGCTCGTTCAATTTTCGATCAACCTCGCAATCATGTCAAGATCGGGTACATCCTCGAATGCGCCATGAGAGTCCATCCTGAAAAATCGATCGTCTGTGCCAGTCGGAGGCATATATTGCGCCCCTGCCTGCCAGGACGGATCATGCATGCCGCTGCCGCTCAGACGGCCGCGGCCTAAAGGCCGCTAATACTCGCTGCAGCGGCATGCATGAGCCGGTCTATCCCGAAAATACGATGGTCCCTGCCGGTCGGAGTCATATATTGCGCCCCTGCTCAAACAGCGCTTCGCACAACTCGCGACGGGCGCAATATATGACCCCTCCCCGAGCGGGCTTTACGGCTGTGAAAAACTTCGCGGCGCCTTTTTCATTCACTGATGGTGGCGCGCAAGTGAGATTTTGCTTCGCAAAACTCAGGCATGGCAGTCTATCCGGAAAAATGATAGCCGAGTTCGGTGAGAAAACGCGCGATCATGGACAGCGGAAGACCGACCACCGCATAATAATCGCCCTCGATGCGCTCGATAAACCGCGCGCCGGACCCCTGCACGCTGTAGGCGCCCGCCTTGTCAAGAGGCTCGCCCGATTGCACATAGGAGACAACTGCGCCCTCGTCAACAGGCGTCATGTCGACACTCACGCGACGGTGGCCAATCCGCGACCGTCCGCGCGCATCCAGCACAGCGACGCCGGTGAACACCTCGTGGCGCTGCCCCTGCAGCGCGCAAAGCATCCGCTTCGCGTCGGATGCGTCCTGCGGCTTGCCATAGATTTCCCCATCTTTCACCACGATCGTATCGGCGCCGATCACCCATGCCTGCACCGCCGGTTTGGCCACGGCCCGAGCCTTTCTAAGAGCCAACGTCTCCACCACTTGACCGGGATTCAAAGCGGCCGGATATGTCTCATCCGCCTCCGGGATCATCACCTCGTGTTCCACCCCGATTTGCGCCAACAACTGAGTTCGTCTGGGCGAACTCGAAGCCAGAATGACCTTCACTACTCTGCATCCTCCGTTGTTATTCCACCCAACCCTAACATACCCAGGGTAAGAACAATCTATGTTTGTCTCTGTTATCGGCAGTATATCACGTCTGCCACTCCTGCCCACTCCCATTGTATGGGTTTGACTCCAACTGAGTGGCGAGCGCAAAATCGTACGGCCCGCCATCGAGTTCGAGCCGGAGGCGCCTTGCGATTCCCCATTCCATCGATACGGCAGAGCGAAACGCCCGTTAAAGAGCCTATTCAAAACCAACATGGCCTGACGGCCACCGCCAGCAATGGCAGCTTCCCGGAAGCGGCAGGCAAGTTGCCGTATAAAAAGTGGTCAGCCTCTTAAATTCGAGGCGTTCGAGCCGGAAGCGCCTTGCGGTTCCCCATTCCATCGTGAACAAGGGCGTCATAGGCAAGAAGCGCCTCTGTCAGCAGCACACGCTGCCGCTCTGGATTCGTTCTTGAAACCACGGCGTTTCCATTTTTTCCAGTATTGGCGCCAGGAATCAGAACAGCGCCAAAGGCGCTTTGCACGGCTTCATGAAGCGCCCGAAGCCGCGTACCGAGAATGCCCAGACTATGCCATTCATTCTGCCGAATAGCCCCAAAAAGGCTATGGCTCGTCCGTTCCCAGACGCCGAGTTGAGGCGCCTGATATCCTGCATGGACAGCAAGCAAGCCCTGCAGAATCTGCGCATCGTCGACCACCAATTGTTCTATTCGTCGAACCGTGCTTGGAGTACGCCCTGTCATGGAGAACGTTCTTCCCGGCAAATTCCACGCCCGCACATAAAATGGCGCCTCAGCGCGTCGCAAATAATTGCCAAACGCAGTATTCGCGGCGCCCGACGCCACCGGCGCAAACAACAGGGTGTACGGCGGACCCGCCGACACAAAGGCGCGCACGCCGCTGATCCGCAGGTCGTTTGCTTGCACGGCAGCCCGCGCGCGCGTGGCGAACTCCCCGCCTTCATACATCAGAGTGGACACCGTGGGAGCAACCAGCGTCGAGTGCTGTGCAGCAGCGGCCAATGTGGGGGTCACGTTCACTGTAACCGCCACATTGGCTCCAGTCGCCGACCCTGCTCCAACGCCGCTGACGTTGGTTTGCGACAGCCGGGACTGCGCAGGCGCCGCAAGGCTGCCTGCCGCGCCGTGTACAGACGCTATCAACAGCGCTCCGAGTGTGACGCCGATTGAGAGCGCAGCAAAAGCGACCTCCCGCAACTGCGAAAGATTGAGGAAGGAATCCAACTGCGACAGATTGATGATCGATCTGAGCAAAACCAGTGCAGACCGATCGCCCCTCCTGGCGTGAAGCGCTCTCCCCCTGCCGGATGAAAAGCGGGCAAGCTTGCTTGACGCGAGGATTCGTTTCCCGGCGCTGCGCGCGCGGCGATCGCTGTGGGGAGAAAACCGCGTCCGCGCCGTTCGCGGCCGTCGTGCGGGCGACCCGCCGAACCGCAGTTCCCGTGCGGAATCGTAAGCGCTGGCCGCTTCGCGGGCATGGCGGAGAATGTCTTCCAACCCTCTGTCCGCCAAGGCGGCGTTTCCCCGCGACTCTGGCCCCGATTGCGGGTCGGCCAGAGAGTCGTTTCCCCGCAGCTCCGACCTCGATTGCGGGTCGGCCCAGGCGGAGCTTTCCCGCAACTCTGGTCCCGACTGCGGATCAATTCGCGACCTGATCCGTCCTGTCTGCGGATCGAGGTGAAACGTCAATTTGTGCGTCAACTCTATCACCCGCCAGTTCCGATGGAATACTAGTAGAATCTATGAGCGGTGCGTTGAATCTATGAACGCCGGGATCGACAGTGTCCTCATTGGTTTGTTTTCGTTCATGGTTCATCCAGTCTGAGCCTGTCCGCCGCCTCATATGATGTAACGATCACGCTCGCATGATGGACGCCTTCCCCAACCCGGGATCGGCGCGGCAGAGAGGAGGGCCTGGGATGGTAACATCGCCATTTTTCACATTTGCGATTGTGCTCGTGATTGCATTCGCGATGCCTGTGCTGGCTCTGGCGATCCCAAGACTGCGGCTGCCGACCGCCATTCTCGAAATCGCATGCGGTGTGTTGGTGGGTGCGAGTGGCTTGCGCATCGTACTGCCTCCCGACTGGCTGCAAGCCGTCACGAGGATCGGGCTGCTCTATCTCATGTTTCTCGCCGGCCTCGAAATCAGATTGCCGACCAGGAAGCTCGAGAATCAGGTCACATCGACGCACGCGGGCGTCACCCTCCCGCTGTTTTACGGCGCTGTCGTGAGTCTCGCGCTGACAGTGGCGCTGGCGCTGGCCGCCAGTCATTCACTCGCCCATTTTGACATCACGAAAAATCCGAACCTGACCGCGCTCATACTATCCACAACATCCATTGGCGTGGTCGTTCCGATTCTCAAAGAATCCGGACAGATCGATCGGCCCTTTGGCCAGCTTCTGCTTCTGTCCGCCCTGCTGGCGGATTTCTCCACCGTGTTTGCAGCGTCGTTTGTCCTGCAAAGCCATGCGGGCCAAAAGGGCTCCCTGGCCATGCAACTCCTCGTGCTGAGTGTCCTGGCAATCCTTCTGTACACCGGCGGAAAGGTCGTTCTGCGCCGTCTGAATCTACGCCAGCGCATCGTCCGAGTGTCACAGCTGGGCGTGCGAGGCGCGCTTGCCATCATGGCGATCTGCGGCGCAACGGCTCTGTGGCTGCATGCCGAAGTGATTTTGGGCGGCTTCGTGGGAGGACTTGTCTGCTCGTTGTTGGCGGAAGAAAAACATGAGGTATTGAGAGAGAAGTTAGAGATCGTGGGCTATTCGCTGTTTCTGCCGCTATTTTTTGTCACGGTGGGCATGGAACTGGATCTGAGCCATGTGAACTTCGCCTCTGTCCTCACGAATTTGCCCCTGTATGCGGGAATCGCCTTCCTCGTGAAAATGGGCGCCGCGACAGCTTTTTTCCCCTTTTTGTCAAGGCGTCAGACAGCGGCGGCCGGCGTGCTCATGTCAACGCGATTTACGCTCGTCGTGGCCGTGGCCACATTGGCGGCGCGCGAGGGAATCATAGGCGGAACCGAGGAAGGGCTGCTGATCGCTACAGCCATGGTCACCGTCCTCCTCGCGCCGCCTATATTTTCGCTGCTGCAGCATCAGGACCGGCCGATCGCGTCTTAATCCAAAGCGCGCGGCGGCGCGGCATTGAAGTCTCCAGCCAACCGGGCGCGATTTTCTCCCCTGGGAGCAGTGAAATTCGATCGGTCCGTCGCCCAATCGTCCACATATAGCGTTTGACTAATGCCTCAAACGCTAGGTTTGACTAATGCCTCAAACGCTATATGTGCCCAGTTTTCATTCCGCTCCGGACTTTATCACTGTTCCCCAAAGATGAAGACCGCGTCCCAAACATGCTACATGATCATCTATGCTGCGCGAGAGCGTCCACGAGCGTGGGAACCCGGATCGAACCATGAGATGCATGCCACACAACGGCCCCATTTTTAACGATCATAATCTGCGGCGACGCATGCTTCACCTGCAAGCGCTCCGCCAGCCACAGGGATAAGGGTCTCGATTCGATGACCTTGACCATCAAAATGGGTGCTTCTTGTTTCCTGTCAAACGCGTCTACCTCCTGGTAGGCTCTGGCGCTGATGGGTCAGGTGGTGCTGTGTTTGAAAAGAAGATACAGGCCGCCGGCGCTTGTCGCGGCACTCGTCCACTCATCCTGCGTCGAAATCTCGATCACTCGTTTCGCATCCTTTACTGGAGGTTTTTCAAAAAGGGGTCAGAACTCCCCTGCGCATTGCCCAGTATACCAAAAAAGGGGAGCCGCGGCTCCCAAAATGTCTTATACGGCGCTGTCCATCCCTTGCGTTTGCCCGTTCAGCCACTTGGACGATATGATCTCTGCCTAATGCTTCAATATGTAAACCTTTACTACTTGCCGTCCAAAATCAATGGCTTGGCTGACCGAGTTATAACACAAATCGATGCGATACCCCTGAATTGCTCCCCCCGTGTCATTGGCAACGCCATATCCGTACCCAGGAATGTACAGCTTCGTTCCCAAAGGAATAATACTGGGATCAACCGCTATGTCTCCGTACCCCGCCGGAGCTCCTGTGGCCGTGAAGCCGCCCGGGTTTGAGTAAGCTGTCGCCACGACAGTGAGCACTTCATTTGCAACAAGTGACGTGTCGCTGCGGGCTGTGACCGGCGCCGGTTGCTGCGCGGTGCCCACATCAATGATTTCTGCCACCGGTTGCTGGATCACGCGCCTCTTCCTTCGCGTCATGACCAACTTGCCGTTTACATAAAACCTGCGCGTTACGATACGCGCCACGCCATTCTGACCTGATCGCGCCACCACATCTGTGCCCGCCGTGTATGCGCTGGACGGTTGCCGCTCGGTTGCATAGGAGAGCGCCACCGACTCCGTATCCACGACAGTCCTCCGCTGCGTGATGATCACACGCATGCCCGCCCGTATGGGTGTGCTGGCTGGCGCGTTCAATAGATCTCCCTTGGCGAGGCGGATGCGCAACGATTGCAGAAGCTCTCCAACCGTATTCGCCAGAGTGTGCACCTCGACCGGAGCTTTCGCCCCGTCGCGCAAAGTGATTGCCTTTGCCTTCTTTACGACGATCTTCATTCCGTTTTGAAGTAGTGTCGCTCTTGCTGGTTCAACCAAATCGTAATCCGTCACGTGGACGCCCTGCTGCGCCAGAAACTGCGCCACCGTTTCACCGGCAAACGTGCCTTCCTGACTCGCGTGACCATTGACCACCACGTCAACGGACTTGTATGAACTCATGCCTGTCGTAAGACCAAGCGCCACGAGCGCCGCAGACGACACCATCAGTCCATACTTGGTTCGGCGGAACTTCTGCACCTGACCACCTCTTTTCACGTATGAAAAGCCTACGGAAAAGGGGCAAAGCATCAGACAGCGCCTACTGCCTTTAAAGCTAATTTCAAGCTAGACAGTAGTATAGCCTGCAAACGCAGGATATGCAATGGGAGCGGATGGGAGCTGGCAGTCGGCCTTGCTGCGCGCGGGTTTACGGTGCGCTGGCAGTCAGCCGCGGTCCGCCCAACGGCGAATGTTCACGCGACCATCGGTGGATCGCTTGGACAGGCGACCGGGGTGCCAGTCTCCCGGACAACCGATCCGGATTGCCAGTCTCCCGCGAACATGCGGCCAAGGTTACGAGTCTCCCGGACAAAGGATCTGGGCTGCGAGCCCCCCCCCTTGCCGACGCTATCCACTTACGGTGGAACTGGAGGGGATGAGCGTTACGCCGCCGTTGCCCGTTCCATCGGCGCCTGACTGAACAGTCACAGCGCCAAGACAGGCGGTCGAAATTTTGATCGGACCCGATCGGAACTGGCTCAGCCCTCCCTCGACTTTTCTGTTTCTATAAACAGTCACATTTTGCCCGGTCGGCCCGATTGCCGTGAGTCCTTTCGTGATCTTTCCCCACACCACTTCATTCGTTCCCGTCGCGATGAGATGACCACCGACATTGCCGCGGATCGTCACATTGTTTCCCGTGACAACAACATCGCCATTCGATTCTCCGGGTTTAATATTCCCATAGATGTTGACATTGTTACCCGTTATGACAAGATTCCCTTTTACATTGCCTACAACCGTGACATTATTTCCGGTAATGACGGCGCAATGGGTGTCGCCATAAATGAGCGCATTGGATCCCGCCACGATCAGCGGGCCGCCAATGTTTCCGAGAATGGCGGCGTGGGCTCCCGTCACGATGGCCGTTCCCTTCACATTGCCCAGTGTTCCGTCGAAATTACCGGTTACGATGAGATTGTCATAAGGTTGACCTCCAAACAAGAGCTTATAGCTGCCCTCCACCCACACGCTCGCTTTGTTGTCCGATTTGGCGTCCAGAGGCGGGAAAAAGTGATTATCGCCCTGGATATTTTGCTGATTGGGAAACCCGCTCACCGTCGCAGTGGACCCGTTCACCGACACCGTGCCCACGCTCTTTCCGTTTCCCGACACGGATACCGCGGCTCCCCCGGTTCCCGAGATCGACACGTTGGGCGAGCCATCTGAGCCTGTCGCGGAAACCTGGTAGGAG
>JAJYTO010000240.1 GCA_021793015.1 Bacillota bacterium | reverse complement strand
GGGCAGAGACATATCACGGTGTCGACGGTTGGACTCGTTCCGGCCATCTATCGTCTGGCGGACGAACGGCGCGGGGTCACTCTCGCCGTCTCCCTGCACGCGGCGGATGATGAGACGCGCTCCAAAATGATGCCGGTGAATAAGGCGTATGATATTGCTAGTTTATTAAAGGCGTGTCACTATTACTATGATCAGACTGGCAGACGTCTGTCATTCGAGTATGCGCTCATCCGCGATCACAATGACAGTTTACAAGACGCGCGGAAACTGGCAGACTTATTGGAGTCAGTGCCGTGTCATGTGAATGTGATTCCGATAAACTACGTTCCTGAACGCAACTTGAGCCGGACGCCTCGCGAGCAGATCAGAGCCTTTGTCGCGCAACTGCAGCGACTTGGGGTCAACGCCACGATCAGGCGGGAGATGGGCGCTGATATCGCGGCTGCCTGTGGGCAATTGCGGGCAGAGCACGCCCGGGAAAAGGTCTAGGGGTGAGAGAAATGCAGTTGGCCGCAGCGTCCCATATGGGCCTCGTGCGCAAAATCAATCAGGATGGATATCTGGTCAAACAGGAGCAAAGCGGCGCCTATGTCGTATGCATCGCCGACGGCATGGGCGGGCATGTGGCGGGCGAAGTGGCCAGTGCGCTTGCACTGGGCTCTCTATGGGAGGCGCTCAGCGAGCAGACTGCCGAACTGGACCAGAATGTGCGCCTCCAGTTAGCCATTCAGGCTGCCAATGAGAGAATTTTTGACGAAGCGAACGGTTCGGAGGTGTATACAGGCATGGGTACGACCATCGTGGCAGCGGTGGCCGATTCCACGTACATATGGGTTGCGCATGTCGGCGACAGCCGCGCCTATTTGTGGCGCCAGAGCGGGGACCTGTCACAGTTGACTGAGGATCATTCGTTGGTCAATGAATTGGTGCGGCGGGGACAGATACGCCCCGAGGAGGCATTGACACATCCACAGAGGCATATGCTGACACGGGCTCTGGGGACGTTGCCGGATGTGGCGATCGAAAGCAGACAGGTCGCCTGGGACAAGGGGGATATACTGCTGATCTGTTCGGATGGACTTACCACGCACGTATCAGACGCCCAGGTGCAGGCGGTTCTGGCGGGGGATGGCGCGCTTCAGGCAAAGCTGGACACCCTGGTGCAGACTGCTCTTGAAGAAGGCGGACACGATAATGTGACTGTAGCGGCATTGTTGAATGACGACGGCGCAGAGCGGAGGGATGCATCATGATCGGACAGATTCTGGGCGGCCGCTATCAGATCCTGGAGAAAATTGGCGGGGGCGGTATGGCAGTCGTGTATCGGGGTCTGGACGTGCTCTTGCACCGACCTGTATCGGTCAAAACGCTTCGGCCGGAGTACGTGGGTGACATGGACTTTATTCGGCGTTTCAAGCGCGAGGCGCAGGCGGCGGCCAGTCTGTCCCATCCGAGCGTAGTCAACATTTATGACGTGGGTCAGGATGGCGACTTACATTATATAGTGATGGAATATGTGGATGGCAAAACACTTAAACAGCTCATCGAGGAGAGAGCACCCCTGCCGGTCGATGAGGCCGTCGACATCGCGCGGCAGATTTGCGAAGCGCTGGCTCACGCCCATGAGCACAACATCGTCCATCGCGATGTCAAGCCGCATAATATTCTCATCAGCAGGGCAGGGCGTGTCAAGGTGACCGACTTCGGGATCGCGAGAGCGATTTCGACGAACACGATCACGCACAACAGCACCGCTGTTCTCGGATCTGTCCACTATTTCTCTCCTGAACAGGCGCGCGGCGGCATTGCCGATGCGAAGTCGGACGTGTATTCACTCGGCATCGTGTTTTATGAAATGCTGACGGGCAAGCTGCCTTTTTCCGGAGAAACGCCAATCAGTGTGGCGCTCAAACATCTGCAGGAAACATTTGTGGAGCCTCGCCATCTCGCGCCGCGGATTCCCCAGAGCGTCGAAAACATCGTGCTCCGAGCGCTCATGAAAGATCCTCGTGAACGGTACCAATCGGTGAGACAGATGGCGGGCGACCTGGAACGAGCTCTGTTGCTTCCTGACGCGCCCAAGTTTGTGTCCACAGGAAAATATGTGGACGACAGTCCGACGATTGAGATTCCGACGATGGTGAAAAACAGCGCGCCTGCGCTCGAGAGTGACCTGCAGGATGAGGAACCGCAGGCGCCTAGATCGCTGAGACGCCGGGTATTGATCGTGCTGGCATGGATCTTCGGTTTTGGGGCTCTGGTCGGATTGGCCGCTGTCGCCGCCATCTACATCATGGTGACGTATATTCGGGTGCCCACGACACAGATGCCGAATGTCGTGGGCATGTCCTACGCCAATGCCCGGAGCGTGCTGTTGGAACACGGGTTTCACTCGGACAAAATCCGCGAGATTTTTGATCAGAGTTCCACGTCAAGTGTGGGCATGGGCGACGTGGAAAGGCAGAGTCCGGCAAAGGGCAACATAATGACCGATCAGCAGGTGACCCTCGTCGTCAAGGACGGCAGCGCACAGGTGACCATGCCGCCCTTGGCTGGATACGCCCAAAACAACGCCTACCAACAGTTGATTGATTTGGGTGTTCCAAGCGGCGACATCGCGGTGACCAACCAACAGAGTGCGACCGTGCCTGTGAATCAGGTGATCTCGACAACTCCGGCGGCGGGCACAAGGTTTACCACGAGCACGACGCAAGTTGATCTTGTCGTCAGTTCGGGGGCCCAGTCTGCGGCGGTGCCCGATGTGCGCGGACAAACGCTCGTCGCCGCGAAGAATGTGCTGAAAGCCGACGGATTCGTATTGGGCTCTGTGAACAAGGTGCCGTCGTTCTCGGTGCCAGCCAATCAGGTCATGGCACAGGCGCCGTCTCCGGGACAACAGGTCACGGCCGGCTCGGCGGTCAAACTGACGGTGAGTTCCGGGGAACCCTCCGGCACAACGGTTACCACCGCCAACGTGAACGTCACGATTCCTCCTGGCACCACACTGCCTGTGGATGTGAAAATCGTGGTTTCAGACGCCCTGGGGACGCGGACGGCGGCCACAGCGTCGCAGACAAATCCGTCTGCGACGTACAAGGTCCAGGTGACGACGACGCCTACGGTCAACGGAGAAGTGAGCGTCTATGAGAATGGACAGATGATGTCCACCAACATGATTTCGAACGGCGGCGGCACTGCGAACATCGGAACGGGCGGCGGTGCGGGAACAGGCACGGGAACAGGTGCGGGAACAGGCACGGGCGCAGGCACGGGAACAGGCACGGGAACAGGCACGGGCACGGGTTAATGATGGTTGAGGCGACGACCCGCGCAGCGAGCCGCGGTGCGCCGCCGTCGATCGCCAGAAGTGAGAGGATCGATTGAAATTGAATGTGCCAGGCCGGATCATTCGCGCCGTTTCGGGCTTCTACTATGTTCAGACGCAAGACGGCGCGGTGCTTCAATGCCGCGCTCGCGGCGTATTCAAGAAACGCGACATCCGGCCTCTGGTCGGTGATTACGTATTCGTGGAGCCGCAGGGGACCCGCGAGGGAATCGTGACCGGGGTCAAACCGCGCGACAGTGAACTGATTCGCCCGCCTGTCGCCAACGTCGACCAGGTTCTGTTGGTCTTTTCGCTTGCCGATCCGCCGCTCTCCTTTTACCAGGTCGATAAAATGCTGGCCATGATCGAATCATATTCATTGCGGGCCCTGCTCGGTTTTACCAAAGTGGATCTGCCGGAGTCGGCCCGTCTGTTTGAAACGGCTCGAGCCGTCTATGAATCGATGGGTTACGAGACGATGGCCCTCAACGTGAGGAACAGCATTGGCGCGAAGCGTGTGGCCGAGTTGCTGTCCGGACACACAACGGTCCTTGCCGGACAGTCTGGCGTTGGCAAATCGACCATCCTGGGAGCGCTGTTGCCGGATGTGGAGGCGGTCACAGGCGTTGTTGGCGAGCGCAGTCGCCGCGGGCGGCACACAACTCGGCATGTGGAACTGTATCCTTACGCGGGAGGATACGTGGCTGACACGCCGGGGTTCTCCCAATTTGATTTTGACGCCATGGAACCTGTGCAGTTGACAGGCCTGTTTCGCGACATTGCGGCTGCGGCGGAAGAGTGCGCGTTTCGGGGCTGCCTGCACGAACAAGGAACTGATTGCGCCGTGCTGCGGGCCGTGTCAATGAATCGCATCGGCCAATCGCGCTACGACAGTTACAGGCAGTTGCTTGCCGAATTGAAAGAAGCAAAGGCGAGGCGATACTAATGTTCGTACAGATAGCGCCCTCGATTCTGGCGGCCGATTTCTCCGCATTGGGCCGTGCTGTGGAGGATCTCACAGCGGCGGGAGCGGATCTCATTCACGTCGATGTCATGGATGGTCATTTTGTTCCCAATCTGACGCTTGGGCCGCCCATCGTCGCCGCCTTGCGGGAGCATACTTCATTGCCGCTGGATGTCCATCTCATGATTGAGGAACCTGAACGCTCGCTCGACATGTACCGCAAGGCCGGCGCGGACATCATCACCGTCCACGCTGAGGCGTGCCGGCATCTGAACCGCACTCTTGCGCAGATTCGGGAGAGCGGCGCCGAAGCGGGCGTGGCGCTCAACCCGGCCACCTCTGAGCAGGCGCTGCAATATGTGTATGAGCAGGTGGACCTGATTCTGGTCATGAGTGTGAACCCCGGCTTTGGCGGCCAGTCCTTTATCGGCTCAAGCGTCAATAAAGTCGCGCATATCCGGCGTCGTCTCACTGAACTTGGACGAACCGCCGTCCGGATTGAGGTCGACGGCGGCGTGACTGCGCGCAATGCGGCCGCGCTCGTGTCTGCGGGAGCGACCGTGCTGGTGGCGGGCTCGCATATCTTCAATGCCCCGTCGCTCGGCGAGGGGATTCGAAGTTTGCGGGAAAAGTAGGCACATATCGTCACTCGCCCACATATAGTGAAGTGATGGAAACGGACATGGCGACGTATATGATCAAACTGGCTTGTTAACATTTGTCCGCTCGCTGGCAGGTCTGTTCCGCTTTTGTCTATCGCTTGGGAAC
>JAJYTO010000239.1 GCA_021793015.1 Bacillota bacterium | reverse complement strand
CCGTGGTCGTCGTGCCGCTGCCCGTGGTCGTCGTGCCGCTGCCCGTGGTCGTCGTGCCGCTGCCTGTGGTCGTCGTGCCGCTGCCCGTGGTCGTCGTGCCGCTGCCCGTGGTCGTCGTGCCACTGCCCGTGGTCGTCGTGCCGCTGCCCGTGGTCGTCGTGCCGCTGCCCGTGGTCGTCGTGCCGCTGCCCGTGGTCGTCGTGCCGCTGCCCGTGGTCGTCGTGCCGCTGCCCGTGGTCGTCGTGCCGCCGCCCGTCGGCTCACTCAAACTCCGCGCAGCAGGAGGCGCAGGAAAATTGCTTCCCGCCGCAGGAGGAATGCCGAAACTGGCCCCCTGAGGCGGCAACCCAGCACTCAAAATCGCTGAAAACATCCGCGGAGGGTAGCTGCTCGACCATTGCGGAAGGCTGTTTGCCAGCGACGTCACAGGGTATCCCTGCCAAACCGCCCCCACCACGTTCGGCGTAAATCCGGCCACCCAGAGGTCGCTGTCGGTATGAGAAGAATTGGTGTACGCGACGGAGCCGGTCTTGCCCGCCACCTCGTGGCCGGGAACCGCCGCCCCCGCCACGATCCCGTTGATCACGTTGTTGCGCAGCAGCGCCACAACCTGCCGCGCCGTGGACGGCGACATGACGGTGACTGGCTTCGGCACATACTGATAAATCAAGTTTCCCTGCGCACTGACAATGCGGTCGATGGCATGCGGCGGAATCCGCACCCCGTTGTTGTCAAACGCCGCATATGCGTCAGCGAGCGTCAAGGGCGAAATGCCCGGATGGATGTTGCCCAGCGCAATCGTAAGATTTTGATTTGCGGGGTTGGAGAGATTAATCCCGGCGCGCTCCGCAAAACTGATCCCCGTCGGAATGCCAATCTGATTCAGCAACCATACCGCCGGCGCATTCCACGATTCCGCCAGCGCCCAGCGCATCGTCACATATCCGTTTGCGGTCGGGTGGTTCTCCCAGTCGCTCACCGTGTAGTTGCCAAATGTCAGTTGATTGTTCTTTCCGTCGAGCAGCGCCGAACTCGCGTTCCATTGCCCCGTCTGAATCGCGGGGCCATAGACCACCAACGGCTTCATGGCCGATCCTGGCGACCGCTGTGTGGCGGTCGCATAATCGAATCCACGGTATGTGTACTGATTCTGACGGCCGCCTGTCAGAGCCTCGATGCCCCCCGTGTGTGGATTGATAAATACGGCCGCGCCCTGAATCTTCTCTGTCGCTGTCGACAGCGGCGTCGGATAGTTGCTTGGATTGTTCACCGCGTTGTACGTCGCCAATTGCAACTGTGGATTCAGTTCAGTGTAAATCTTGACTCCGCCCTGCGTCAGCAGTTGCGTACTCAGATGAAGACTGTTCATCTCCTGATACAGATAGTCGCGGTAATAATCGTACTGAGGCGGGATTCCCGTCCAGGTCTGATTGCTCGGATTCAGGCCCAGGGGGGCTTTCAGCGCGGCCTGCAACTGCGCGTAGCTGATAAAATGCTGGATGTACATGCGTTGCAGCACCTCGTTGCGCCTCGTGATCGCAAGCTTCGGATTGACCACCGGATCGTACAGCGACGGCGCCTGGGGCAATCCCGCGAGCATCGCGCATTGCGGCAGAGTGAGGTTATGCATCTGCGACGGACGCAGGCTGAAATACGTGTAGGCCGCCTGGGCGATGCCTGTCGCGCCGTTGCCGAAGTACACATGGTTAAAATACATGTCGAGAATCTGATTTTTGCTGAACTGGCGCGAAATTTGAATCGAAAGCAACAATTCCTCCAGTTTGTATTGGATGGTCTTGTTGTCGGTCAAATACACAAATTTAGCCAGTTGCTGAGTGATCGTGCTGGCGCCCTGCCCCGTATTCATATGAATGATGTCATGCACCGCTGCGCGCACATAACCGCGCAGACTAAAACCAAAATTGTGATAGAAATTCGCGTCCTCGGTCGCAATGAGAGCCCGCTGCAAGTTGCGTGGAATTTCCGGCAAAGGCACCTGCACAACGCCTGCCGGCTGAATCTTGAATATCAGTTGTCCATAGCGGTCAAACACTTCAGTCGGTGAACTGGTCCGATCAAGCTGGGACAGATTGACTCTCGGCATCGCGAACAGCCACACAAATCCAATCACCAGTCCTACAAAGAGCAGTGCGCTGAATCCCCCGATCCAGATGACTCGAATCCATAGGGGCACACGTTTGCGGACTTTCTGTTTTGCTTTGGGGGTGGGGCGCTTGGGTGCTGCCTTGCCCTTCTTGTCCATGCCTGGCCTCCCTCAAGTCTTCACGACATCATTGTAATAGACGCCGTAGACTTGTGCAAAGGTTCAAGTGAACGGACCTCGCGCAAAAAGTCACAATCCGTCGAAAGTCGCAATCATGCTACACCCAAAACCCTACCAAAAGATACCTCTCGCGCCCCGCGCCTCCCCCGCGCGCCGGTTTCATCAATATCCGCGGTATGTGCGCTGGCTGTCGATTCCGGGGATGTTCCACGGCGCACCGTAAGCCGCCTTGATGTACTCGATCGCCGCAATGGCGTTGTCTACCGGATTCCAGATGTCTCCATATCCGCCCAATGCATAGCGAGAGAATGTGTCCGGCAGCATTTGCATCAGCCCCGAAGCGTGTTGTCCGTCAACCGACACAGGACTGACCGCCGCTGGATTGCCGCTGCTCTCATACTGAACGAGAAGCAGAAGCCAGGGCAGCCATGCGGAAGAAACTCCAGCATCATGGGTCGCGGTCAGCAGATCCGCCCGTATGGCGGACAGATCAAGGACATTTGACACCGGCGGCGGCTGTTCTCCCTTCTTTGCCGCCGCAGCCGCTGCCGCGCGTTTCTTGGCCAGAAGGACCGCGGAAATTTCCGAAGCCAGCCGCTGCATATTTTGAATCTGGTCGGCGCGCTGCGACGCAACTGACGTCTTCAGGGTCGCCAACTGTGTCGCCAAGACCTGTTCGTGCGCCGCATTCATCGCGATCTGCGAGCGTATGCGCGAGACTCTGGCGTATGCGGCGTCCGCCAGTTCCACATCCCTCTGCGCCCTCCTGGTCAGGGCGTGAAATTGGCGCACGATTCGGACGTCCAGCAAAAAAATTGACTTTTGTCTTTGCAACAACAATTCCATGGCGGAGACCCTGTACAGCAGATCTGAAAAACTGTTGGCGCCAAAAATGACTTCGATGAGGGGAATACTGCCCTGTTCGTACCAGAATCGCAATTGGGTCCCCAAGTGGTCGTTCGCCCGCCTTGCCATGGCAGAGAAACGACGAGTCAACCGACGATCGCGCAGCGCACGGTCACGCATGCGCGCAACAATAGCACCCTGCACGGTCTGCAGATGCTGCTCGTTCACCATCGCCTGTTCCGTTGCCGTCAGGTTATGGGAGAGCCGCGCTTCACGTCCATTCAATACAGAGATTTTTCGGGCCAGATCCATGCTGTTCTGTTTGGCAACCTGATAAGCCCTGTGCAATTGCGTCAGACTCATGCCTGTTCCGTATGCGCGCATGGGCGTCAGCATGAAAAACGCGGGCGCGATCACACACACGGCGATCCATGCGCGGCATGAGCGTCTGGAGCTTTTATGTATGGCGAACCTGTCCATACGATCATAGTAACATGCTGCCGGGAGTGGCGCCAACGGCTTTCGCCGCCGCGCTCATGCACCCGCGCGAAGCTTGTCCCAGTGCTGACGCATGAAGCGGCGAATTGGCACATGATGATGCATCTGGGACATCTGCTCAACACGGTGACGCGGCATATGGATGCCTTGCCGGCGAAAGTGAACGCGCTGGGAATACGCGGCGTTCACCTTCGCCAGTTTTTCCAATACGAACTCATGCGTCAGCGCTGCCCCAAGATGCGGCGTCTTGACGATCGCAACGCCGCGTGTTATATATGATATAGAACACGTGATTGGCGGTGAGGCAATGTTCATTTCGATTGACTTTGCTGACGACAAACCGATTTATCTGCAAATTCATGACCAGGTGATCGACGCCATCGCCGGTGGAAAGATGTTCCCCGGCAGCGTGCTGCCGTCGTCACGGCAACTCGCCGCCGAATTCGGGATCAATTTTCACACGGTGAACAAGGCGTACAATCTCCTGCGCGAAGAGCGGTACATTCAGTTCAGCCGCAAGAAGACAGCGGTCGTGAGCGAACCCTCGACGAACGAAACGCTCCTGCAAGAATGGGACAATCGCGAGCGCACGCTGCTTGCGGAACTGGTGGCGCGCGGCGTGTCCCGGCAAGATATCGTGCGCCGCGTTGGCCGTTTGCTGGACAGCGTCAGACTGTCGGTCGAAAACGGTTCAAAAGGAGGCGGACAGCCATGACGTTTCCGCACACGGGACGGCGGATCACGGCCGGACTGCACGAAACACGTTCAAGAGGAGGTGGACAGCCATGATCTTTCCGTACGGGATCGTCGCTTATGCTGTGTTTCTTTCCATAGAGGCGATCCTCTATCTGCTGCCTGGGTGGATGCCGTCGACGGTGCCGTTTGGCGTGCGAATCCCTCCGGAATTTGCAGGCGATCCCGTCCTTGTTCGCTTGCGCCATCAGTACCGCAAATGGGTTGTCGCGCTTGGCCTTGTCATGGGGTTGCTGCTGTCCTTGGCGCCCCGGCTTCTTCAATCGCCGGGCAGTACGATGCTTCTCTCGCCGTTTCTGCCGCTGCTTTGGATCATCGTCGGCTATGCGGTCTACTACGCGACGCGCCGGCAGTTGCTCGCCATCAAGGCGAAACAGGGGTGGTATGAGGGGCAGCGCGCAGCGGCGGTCGCCGAGATTCCAGAGAGTGCGGAAACGGATCAGCCTCGCGCCGGGAGCCTGTGGCCATGGATATTGCCGATGATCATCATCGCCTCAGTCACTTTGCTCCTGACGCTGTGGCGATACCCCCATCTTCCCGCCGTTCTGCCGATTCACTTTGGTCCAGGCGGGCAACCGGATGCGTATGCCAGAAAGTCTGTGACGGTCGCGCTCAACCCATTTTTCGCGCAATTGGGTTTGCTCGTCATCATCGGGTTGACGATGGCGTTTGCCAACCG
>JAJYTO010000238.1 GCA_021793015.1 Bacillota bacterium | reverse complement strand
GCCGGAAGTGTTTATAGGGTCGGGCGTTTCGCGTCCGCTAGGGGACATGTGATAAACCCTATTTTGGCAGGCGCGGTGCGGTACATATAGTGTTTGATTAAAGCCTCAAACACTATATGTGGGATCATAGCGCCTGCTGTGCGGACTTTATCACATGTCCGCTAGAGCACTGGTTGCGTTTGGCCCGGGCGGCGCGCCCAGATAGACGAGGGCCATCTGAAGCGGCCGCACTTCAATCTTCGGTTCAGTGCGCCACACGATTTCCGCTATGCGCAATTCACGCTCGGCGGCATGGGGCAGAATGTGCTGTGGGTCAATCACCCTCGTTTGCTCGTGCAGTGATGTATAATAGTCGTCCAGTCGGCCCAATTCCAACTCCAGCCGGCGCCGCGCATCAATGGCCCATTGATGATCGCGGGCTTCCACATCCAGACGCACGCAGCGCAGCAGCAAGGAAAAGACTTTGTCCATGTCGATCGGCGTCGCGATCAGACGGGCGTGCTGTGGGCGTTCATCGAGCAAGGCCCGGTTCAATAGTTCAGGAATCACGTCGCCGTACACCTGAAAGGTTTGCAGATCAATGGCGTATGACTCAAGGAAATCCATTCTCCGGTCGGATACGAACGACACTTTAACCACGAAAACGGCATAGGGGAACAGCACCCCGCCTGTCTCGTAGGCCGCCGCAAAAGCGCCGCGCGCCTTTGCGCTGGCGTATAGCCGCAGCATCCGATAGCAACCGGGAACCACGAGTTCCGGTTTTGACTCCGGCGGCGCCTCCGCATCTGTACTGTCTGGATTGAACTTCAGATAAAGCACAGTGTTGGCGGGGGTTTCGTTCATGGCTTCGACCCACATCCAGTAGAAGGGACGGTCGGTCAATTCCTTGTCAACGTCGCGCGGCAGTTCGACACAGAGCACATCGGACGGCGCTGGTTTTTGCAAGGCGCCCACGTGACGGAAATAGCGCTCACAATAATCGAACAGAGAGTGTTCATCCTCGACCATGGCAAGTCTCCCCAGCACTGGACTCGCGCATCTGCACGCGCTTTGACAGCGCAGACAGACGAGCCCTGACTTCCGCATCATCGTGGCTCTCCATGAACGTGCGCATGAGGTCGTCTTCGAAGGCCTTCGCGCCCAGGATCACGTCGAGTTCACCGATGATCAGCTCGAACATGCGAATCTTGTCCTGCAATAATGTGACCATGTATTCTTCGATCGTTCCTGCCGTCGAAAAGTTGCGGATATGGACGGGACGCGTCTGACCCAGACGATGGACCCTCCCGATGCGCTGTTCGATGCGCATGGGATTCCAGGGCAGATCAAAATTGATGACCTGGTTGCAGAACTGGAGATTGATGCCCTCACCGCCCGCCTCGGTGGCGATGAGCACCTGTGCGCGGTGCTCAAACAGATCTTTCATCCAGTCTTTTTTCCCCCGCTTGTAACCGCCCCGATAGATGACAGTCCTGATGTTCGACTGTTGCAGCATATACAGCAGGAAATCTTGTGTGGCGCGATACTCCGTAAACAGGATGAC
The DNA here is from genome assembly GCA_021793015.1 of Bacillota bacterium. Classification (GTDB taxonomy): domain Bacteria; phylum Bacillota; class Bacilli; order Alicyclobacillales; family SLC66; genus JAKADD01. The sequence continues at coordinate 3,572 of JAJYTO010000238.1, read as the reverse complement.
TTTGTCGTCGATCTCCCTGACGAGTTCGATCACGCGGTTCACCTTGGTATAGTTGGGCACGGACTCAGCCTGGTGATGAAGCTCGCGCAACCGCGCCAGTTCAACGGTTGTGAGATGTTTGTCCCTCTGCATGGTTTCCAATGTACACATGGCGGCGTAGGAACTGCTGCAAATCTCCCGCTGCAGAGTGATCAGAGACAGCACGCTGCGCTGTCGTTCCTTGCGCCGCACATATTCATCGCGAATGAATTCGGTGACCGCATCGTACAGGCCCTGTTCCTCAGGAGACAACTTGACCTGCAGCGCCTCGACGAAGCGTTCGGTAAATTCTACGCCGCCGTCGAGACGCCGATTCCGAACCATCACTTCGCTGATTGCGGATCTCAATGCCCGCGGGTCTTTGGGCACGCGCTTGGAACTGACATGAGCGGAACGAAACGCTTCCTGGCTGCCGAGTTGACCGGGGCGCAACAGATTGATCAGGTTGTACAGTTCGCGCATATCGTTCTGAACTGGTGTAGCAGTAACCAATAACAGGTATTTTTTTCGCAATTGATTGACGATCTGCCAGTTGCGCGTTTTGCTGTTCTTTAATTTGTGCGCCTCATCGACAATCAGCAGATCCCAATCCTGACTCAGCACCTGTGAGCGATGCGGTTCCCGTTTTGTGGTATCGATGGATGCCACCAATACATCATACGTTGTCCATGACCATTCATTGCGCTGCGCAAAAGCGGGGATGGCGAACTTTTCACCCAGTTCGCGAGTCCACTGCAGGACCAGTGACGCAGGAACGAGGATGAGCGCTTTTTTCACCAATCCGCGCAGAAGATATTCCTTTAGGACGAGGCCCGCTTCGATCGTCTTGCCCAGCCCCACTTCGTCTGCGAGAAGGGCCCGTCCATGCAGGTCATTGATCACTCTCCTAGCGGTTTCAATCTGATGATCGAACGGAACAAGTCCGGGCAATACACCCAGGCAGGTCAATTCGTCGAAGGATTCCGAGACTGACTGTTGATGCGCTTCGTACGCGAGCGTGAACATGGACCATTTGCCGACCGGCATGTTGCCATGCTCGGTCAGCAATGTGCGCAGTTCCGTGTGCTCATGGTAAGTATACAAAACGCCTTCACTCCCAAAGTAGTTGCTGGTCAGCAGGATGAGCGCCAGCGGTTGCTGGTCGGCGGTTGCTGGTCGGCGGTTGCAGGCTGGCGGTTGCAGGCCGGCGGTTGCAGGCTGGCGGTTGCAGGCTGGCGGTCGCAGGCCGGCGGTTGCGCGTCGTCCGGATGTCTCTTCTGCAAGTCTCATTAGTATGTCCGTTTTCTGTGCTGGAAATCAGAGCGTTTAAAAGGTATACTGGAGTCACAAAATCATATGCGGATGATGGTCGCGGGAGAGAACGGCGCAACAGAGTCGTCGCCGAAGGAGCAAGCGGCAAGAGCGGTCTTGCAGTGTGAATCTCTCAGGTAGAAGTACCGCGGTTGGACGCCTCTCTGGAGAGTGCGCAGTATGGCCACCCACGGGGAAACTTTGTCATGGCGATCACATGGCCGACAAAGGGAACTCTCAGGTAAAGGGACAGAGGAGATGCCGGATGTTTATTCGGCGTCTCCTCTTGCTGTATGCAGGGTCGACATGCGGATTATAGGGGTCGACTTTCAGATCAAGGAGGTAGGACCGTTGCCAAAACGCACGCCTCTATATGACGTGTATCAGCGATACGGCGGCAAGACGATCGATTTCGGGGGCTGGGATCTGCCCGTTCAGTACACGGGTATATTGGCTGAGCATGAGGCGGTGCGAACGCGCGCCGGTCTCTTTGACGTTTCGCATATGGGGGAACTTGACGTGTCAGGCCCGGACGCGCTCTCGTTCCTTCAAAACGTCGCGACAAACGATGTCAGCCGTCTGGCGGACGGCCAGGCGCTTTACACGCCGCTGTGCAATGAACGCGGCGGCACGGTGGACGATGTGCTGATTTATCGGTTCACGATCGATCATTATCTGGTGGTCGTCAATGCGGCCAACATCGACAAAGACTTTGAGTGGTTTACGCGTCACAGCGCGGGAGCGCAGATCGTCAACCGATCGGCGGACATAGCCCAACTGGCGCTTCAGGGCCCGCTTGCACAGACGATCCTGACGAGCGTCGCCGATCCTGAAGCGCGTTCGATCGCCTACTATCATTTTCGTGAGAATATACTGGTGGCGGGCATCCCCTGTCTGGTGTCGCGAACCGGGTACACTGGCGAGGACGGATTCGAATTGTACGCGGCGGCTGAGGACGCGGCCGGGCTCTTTATCGCACTGCTGGAGGCGGGAGCGGACGCGGGTCTGTTGCCGGTCGGACTCGGCGCGCGCGATACGCTGCGCCTTGAGGCGAGGCTCCCGCTGTACGGCCACGAACTGGCGGACGACATTTCGCCTCTGGAGGCTGGCCTCGCGCCTTTCGTGAAACTCGACAAGCCGGATTTTATCGGCAAAGCGGCTCTGGAGGCGCAGAAACGCGAGGGCGTTGCGCGGAAATTGATGGGTTTTGTCTTGCAGGAAAGAGGCATTGCGAGAGCAGGGCATCAAGTGAGCGCCGACGGGCGGGCAGTCGGTGCCGTGACCAGCGGGACCATGAGTCCGACGCTCAGACAGAGTATCGGACTGACTCTGATGGAACGGGCGCAGGCGGAGATCGGGCGTTCGATCGCCGTCGACATCCGCGGGAAAGAGGTGCCTGGCGTCCTTGTCAAAACGCCATTTTACAGGCGCGGTCAATGATCGGCCAGGCGGCGACGTTCCGCCATCCCCGCGCTGCCGACGCGGTCAATGATGCTCCGAGGAGGGACCAGATTGAAGTCATTCAGCTACATTCCCAACACGGCAGAGGACAGGACGCGCATGCTGGGCTCAATGGAGTTGTCCAGTGTCGAAGAACTGTTTGCGGATATTCCCGCAGCCGTCCGTCTTGATCGCCCGATGAATCTGCCCGCGTCGTCCAGCGAGTGGGAACTGATGAGGGAACTGAAAGAACTCGCCGGACGGAATGTGCACGTTGAGGACGCCGTCTCGTTTCTGGGGGCGGGCGCCTATCATCACTTCATCCCCAGCGTGGTGGACGCCGTCATCGGCAGATCCGAATTCTATACTGCATACACGCCGTACCAACCGGAAATCAGTCAAGGCATTTTGCAGGCCATTTTCGAGTATCAAACGCTCGTCGCGAACCTCCTTGGCATGGAAGTTTCCAATGCATCCGTCTATGACGGGGCCACCGCGCTCGGAGAAGCCGCGCTTATGGCCTGCAGTCATACGAGACGGCGCCGGATTCTCGTTGCGCGCACCGTGCATCCCGACCACCGCGCGGTGCTGCGCACTTATGCCTCAGGCCAGGCGGTCACTGTGGCGGAAATCGCCATGACGGACGGTCAACTTTCGTTGCCGGATCTGGAGCGGGAACTCTCCGACGATACGGCGGCCGTCATCATACAATATCCCAATTTCTTCGGTTCCGTCGAAGATGTCCGCGATATCGCGCAACGCGCCCACGCCCGCGGCGCTCTGCTCATTGTGAGCGCGTATCC
>JAJYTO010000237.1 GCA_021793015.1 Bacillota bacterium | reverse complement strand
TGCCGATTGAGCGAAAGTTGTCGAACCAAGTATCCTTGAGAATTCCGAGGTTGTTGTTTCTAAATCAAGCAGACAGGAGAAACGTCATGCATGCTCGTATCGGAGATCGTGTCGCTCATCCACAGGAGGGTAAACCGGGCGTTGTCGTGGATATTCTCACGAACCCAGCCTGCTTACTGCGCACATTGGTCATCCAATGGGACTCCAGAGAGATCGAAGAGTGGGAGGAGATGGAGTTTGGTTCCTTGGTGTGCCCAAGTTAAGCAACACTTTGGCAATCCTGCGATCTGCGTCAAGCAGGCTCAATGATCCTGTCCATTCGTCTGCGTCACGCAGCCGATCGCTCATGGCCTGCAGAAAACGGTAAGCCATTTCAGGATTGCATTGCAAAATGGTTCTCAAATCGTTTCTATAGATACGACATACGACCGCATCCTCGACAGCCTCCGCATTGGTGTATTGAATATCTTCTTTAAACAAAGCCAATTGTCCGCCGAAGTCGCCTGCAAAGAGAAACCGCAAGATATGCTGCTTTCCTTCGTCGGATAAATTATAAATCTTTACCACGCCTTGATGGATGATGTACAAGGAATCCGACTCTTCGCCTTCCTGAAAGATGAACTCGCCTTTACGGTAACGCCGCGATTGGACAGCCGCATCCAAAAGCGATACCTCCGATGGTTTCAGGTCCCGAAAGATGGGTACATGGCAAACGCGTGACTCATCTCTTACACAGCCCGAAAATTCTCCCGCCATCCGGCTCACCTGCTTTCTTGCTCTCGTCTGCACGATTGTCGTCTGCATAATCGCTTCCCATATCAGAGCCACTTACAGCAAATTGACTCCGATGTTGATCTGGATCATTTTTTTCCGGTTGCAAACCTGCGAAGATAGTCTCTGGAAAGGAGCGGATTCGCATGAAAACAGCAGCAACTGAAATTCAATTGCTGACATGTTCCAACTGTGCTGCGTCCCTTGAAGATGCACAACGAACACTCACACGGCAAACTCGACCGAGTCGACGTGTCGATGAGAACAAGTGGACGGGGAGAAACTTTCCTATGCCCACTCTTGACCGCGTCGTACCCGAACCGACGGAACATGGGCATCGGGAAATCTTCGTTCTACGCATTGTTCAACCTGGTCTCGCGGGACTTATGGACGGTTCCGTGTCGACCCTCGCGCCGATCTTTGCGACGGCGTTCGCGACGCACAGCCAGTCTACCACGTTTCTCGTGGGTTTTGCAGCTGCTGTGGGGGCCGCGATTAGCATGGCCTTTTCCGAGGGGCTGTCCGACGACGGCACGTTGACGGGTCGCGGCCGCCCGATCTTTCGCGGCATGATCACGGGGCTCATGACCTTGATTGGCGGGATCGGCCACACGCTGCCTTTCTTGATTCCCAACTTGTACATCGCACTAAACGTCGCCTACGTGGTTGTGGGTGTCGAGTTGATCGTGATCGCCATCATTCGAAACCGCTACTTCCACACCGCGATATGGATGTCCATTGTCCAGGTCGTCTTGGGCGGAATTCTCGTCTTCACAGCCGGCATTCTCGTCGGGAGCGGTTGACGGCGGCACAAATCAAGCTGTAGGGAGAAAACTTCCGACATGAAATCATTATGTGCACCTCGTCACAATCTGATGGATCTGACGGGGGTATGCTGACCATGATGATTCCGCGTCGCGGCGGCGTCATGGCGCAGTAGTTGTGACAATCCAGACAAACAGACTGAATAAGGTACGTGTACATTTGGAACAGGGATTTCACGACAGGTTGGCACAGTGCATAAGGTTGTTATGACCAAGTGTAATAGACTTCATTTTCGGCTGAGTTTATGAAATATTGGACAATCCTAATGGGGGCGGGAATGGACATGACTAAGCAAATTCTTATTCTGGGTGCAGGCTATGCAGGGTTGGTATGCGCGCTACAGACAAGAAAGTACCTTTCAAACTCAGAAGCGACGATCACACTTGTAAACAAGCATGACTACCATCAACTGATTACGCTATTGCATGAATCGGCCGTAGGCGCGCGGAGTGATCGGTCATTGCGAATTCCGCTCGGCAGGGTGCTGCGCGACAAGGATGTCACCATTCACAAGGGCACCGTTTCCCGGATCGAACCGGACAATAAGCGCGTGCTCCTTGAGGACGGTGAGGAACTCTCCTATGACCAACTGGTTGTCGCTTTGGGCAGCGAGACTGAGTACTTTGGTATTCCCGGCTTAAAGGAACACGCGTTTACGTTAAAATCGCTCAACCAGGCGAGACGGTTGCGCACGCATCTGGAATCGTGCTTTGCACGCTATCCACTGGAACGCAGACCTGAACTGTTGCGCTTCGTGGTGGGGGGCGCGGGATTTAGTGGAATTGAACTCGTCGGAGAGTTTGCCGATGCGCTCCCCGAACTGGCCTCTGAAACGGGAGTACCGCTGGAGATGGTAGAAATTTATAACGTGGAGGCTGCCACCAGCATATTGCCAGGATTTGATCCCGATCTCGCCGCCGCCGCGGAGAAGAGCCTCAAGCAGCGCGGAGTGCGCTTTTTGACCGGTGTTCCGATTGTGCGAGTGGATCCAGGCGTGGTTCATTTGCAGACAGGTGATACGATCGCCGCTGAAACAATTGTCTGGACTGGCGGTGTCCGCGGCAATCAGCTTGTCATCGACGCCGGTTTTGAAACGGATCCGCGCGGGCGCGCCAAGGTGGACGCTTATCTGCAGTCCACAAGCCATTCCGGTGTGTACATGTTGGGAGACTGCGCTCTGGTTCTGAACGATGGCGGACGCCCGTATCCACCCACGGCGCAGTTGGCGTGGCAGATGGGGAGCGCTTGCGGCAAATATCTGTACCATGATAGCCACGGTGGTCTGAAAGAAGAGTTTCACCCGGAAATTTTGGGTTCCATCGCTTCACTTGGCCGGAAGGACGCGGTGGGGAAGGTGGGCCGTTCTTACAAAACGAGAGGACGCATGGCCTATATACTGAAAGATGCCAGTCAATATCGGTATTTGGCCAAAATCGGTTCGGTATTTGGTAACAAATGAGTAAAGTTTCGTAACCGCTCACTGGTCCATGAAACCAATGCAAACAAGGGGTACAAAGCACCCCTTGTCGAGTAATCAAAAGGTTACGACTCTGTCGATTGCGGCATGAACGGATTCCCTTGGAACGCACGCCGAGTATAGTCCAGGACGGGTTGTCTCTTTTTTTTCAAAGTGGGGATGTATCCGCGAATTCGGCAGAATGTTTGTGCACTTTCTATACTGCGGTACGTTCCCGGTATTTTCTGATGAACTTTGATCATCCGCACGTCTTGCTCCGCTTGGTTATTCGTGTACGAAACTCGGAAGTCGTTCATGAATAGCAGTACAGCATTACGGTGCTGATCAGGGCGTTCCAACAGGTTTCGGGCTTTGGTCTTCTTGACTTTGCCGCTACGTCGTCGAGTTTCCCGGTTCCTTTGAAAGTTGTGCTCATCGGCGGGGATATCTCCGTCACCAATTGAAATACGTGTACAGTCTGATACGTTTCTCACCTGCTACATGCGGCACAAAGCACGCTGTAGAGAGAGAGAAGAACTTCTGAAATAAAATCGTTGTGTGCACCTCGTCACAATCTGATGGATCTGACGGGTGTATGCTGACTATGATAATTCCGCCTCGCGGCAACATCAACGTGGGCAATAGCTCGGATTATACCCAGAGTCCAATTCGAAGGGAACCTCCCGTTAGCGAAACATTATGGCAGCTTGGAACCCTGCCGGATTGGTTCGTCAGGAAGGTGGGCATGGATGATCGGACCGTATGGCGAAGCCAGATTGGACAGACATTTAAAGGCCGCTACGTAAAGGGATTTCGACGGGGATTCCAGCTTATCCTGCCAGAACACTTTACAGCAGGTGAAACGCATTATTTTCGAGGGCATACGAAGGCGTCATGTCGCAATATTTGTGAACAACTCAGGCAAACAGACTGAATAAGGTATGTGTAGATTTTGGGCGGGGAATTCACGAAAGGTTGGCACAGGGCGTAAAGTTGGTATGATTATGCGTAATACACTTCATTTTCGGCTGAGTTTGTGAAATATTGGACAATCTTAACGGAAGCGGGAATGGACATGAATAAGCAGATTCTTATTTTGGGTGCAGGCTATGCAGGATTGGTGTGCGCGCTACAAACAAGAAAATATCTTACAAACACAGAAGCGACAATCACACTTGTAAACAAGCATGATTACCATCAACTGATTACGCTGCTGCATGAATCGGCCGTGGGCGCCCGGAGTGATCGGTCATTGCGAATACCGCTTGGCAGGGTGCTGCGCGACAAGGATGTCACCATTCACAAGGGCACCGTCGCCCGGATCGAACCGGACAATAAGCGTGTGCTCCTTGAGGACAGCGAGGAACTCTCCTATGACCAACTGGTTGTCGCTTTGGGCAGCGAGACTGAGTATTTTGGCATTCCCGGCTTAAAGGAACACGCGTTTACGTTAAAATCGCTCAACCAGGCGAGGCTGTTGCGCGCGCATCTGGAATCCTGTTTTGCCCGCTATCCACTGGAACGCAGACCTGAACTGCTGCGCTTCGTGGTGGGGGGCGCAGGATTTAGTGGAATTGAACTCGTCGGAGAGTTTGCCGATGCGCTTCCCGAACTGGCCTCTGAAGCGGGAGTGCCGCTGGAGCTAGTAGAAATTTACAATGTGGAGGCTGCTCCTGGCATACTGCCCGGATTCGATTCCGATCTCGTTGCCGCCGCGGAGAAAAGCCTCAAGCAGCGCGGAGTGCGCTTTTTGACCGGTGTTCCGATTGTACGAGTGGATCCAGGCGTGGTTCATTTAAAGACCGGGGATGCGATCGCCGCAGAAACAATTGTCTGGACCGGCGGCGTCCGCGGCAATCAGCTTGTCATCGACGCTGGTTTTGAAACGGACCCGCGCGGGCGCGCCAAGGTGGACGCTTATCTGCAATCCACGAGCCATCCCGATGTGTACATGTTGGGAGACTGCGCCCTGGTTCTGAACGAAAACGGACGCCCGTATCCCCCCACTGCGCAGTTGGCGTGGCAGATGGGGGGCGCATGCGGCAAATACCTGTACCATGATAGCCACGGTGGCC
>JAJYTO010000236.1 GCA_021793015.1 Bacillota bacterium | reverse complement strand
GGCGGCGACGCGTTTGGCGCCACCTGGATGACCGAAGTGCAGGGCGGCAGCGATCTTGGGGCGAACACCGTCTCCGCTCACCTTAACGGCGAGGTGTGGCGTCTGAACGGGGAAAAATACTTTACCAGCGGCGCCGGCCTCACCGACTTGGCGCTGGTTTCGGCGCGGCCCGAAGGGGCGGCGGGCGGACCGAAGGGTCTGGCGTTGTTTCTCGTTCCGCGCCTGAATCGGGAGGGCGGTCTCAACTACCATGTCCGTCGCCTGAAGGACAAGAGCGCGACGCGCGCCGTTCCGTCCGGTGAAGTGGAGTTTGCCGATACGGAGGCGTTTCTCGTGGGCGCCGCCAAGGACGGCATCTACTACACGCTCGAAAATCTCACCGTGTCCCGCCTTGCCAACGCGGTCGCCGCGATGGGTATTGCAAAGAAAGCACAGCTTGAAGTGCTGGGGCGCGTACAGCATCGGGAAACCTTTGGCAAACGGCTCGTCGAACACCCGCTCATCCGTCGCGATCTCGTGGATCTGGCCGTCCGCATGGCCGCCGGCGCCGCACTGGCTTTCCACGCCGTGGACGCCTTTGACAAGGCCTGGCATGAACGCCCGCCTTATTCACCCGCTTATCACTACGCCCGCTTCCTCAGCCATTTGGCGAAAAACCGCACCGCAGAGCACGCCGCCTTCATTACGGCGACTGCGATGGAACTTTTCGGCGGACTCGGGTTCCTTGAGGAGTACGCGGTGGCGCGCTGGCACCGGGAAGCCCTGATCACTCCGATTTGGGAAGGCCCGAGCAACATCCAGGCGCTCGACCTGCTCGAAGCGATGCAGAAAAAGCAGGCGCACGAACCATTTCTCGCCGAATTCCTGCCGATGCTAAGGCGTGCTGACACGGATGCCGCGCGGCTGGCGGCCGATACGATGGAGCGGACCGTGCAGCGCTTGGCCAGCCTGAGAAATCCGGAAGAAGCGCAGTGGCACGCCAAGCACGCCCTGACCACTCTGGCCGACGCCGCGCAGATCGGACTGCTGTACAGGTTGGCTGAGACCGGCGGCCCGCGCTACGCGCACCTGGCCGAGCTCTACGCTGCGCATTTCCTTCGCCACGAAGAGTACCCGGCGGCCGCGCTTGATCTGAAACTGATAGGGATGACTGGATTTGATGCGTAACCTCGTGATCCACGAACTCAGTCGAATCGCCAACAAGACAGGCTGAGCGTGCCGTATTGATACGTTTGATGCAAACACTGCGCCTTGCGGCGATCGGCGCCTGCGCCCATGGAGATCAGCAGCGGAACGAAGTGTTCATTGCGGGGCACCGACCGTCTGGCATGCGGCGCCAGCTTTTCATACGCGAACAGTTCTTCCAGGTTCCATGACAGCAGACGTTCGCCGACCCAGGCGTCAAACTCGACCGTCCATGACTCGGCGGACGCCGCGTCCCAGTCCAAAGCGCGTAAATTGTGCACCGTGGCGCCGCTTCCGATGATCAGATACCCCTCTGACTTCAGGACGGCCAGCGCGCGCCCTATTTGATACTGTTCGGCATTGGACAAATGGGGATTCACGGACATCTGGATGACGGGAATGCCGGCATCCGGATAGAGCATGCTCATCACAACCCACGTTCCGTGATCCAGGGCGCGCGCATCGTCCAACTCGGCGCGTACGCCGCTTTTGCGCAACAGATCCCTGACGGCACGCGCGCCGTCCGGATCGCCGCTCGCAGGGTAAGTGATCCGATACAGTTCCTCGGGCCAGCCATAAAAGTCGTGCAGAGTTGCCGGCCGCAACCCGGATCCCACCTGCTGCGTGTCTGCCTCCCAGTGCGCCGTGAACAGCACCACGGCGCGCGGTCGTTCAAGTTGCGCCGGCAACACATCCCGCAGGAAGCGTGCATACTCGCTCTGCTCCAGCACCAACGAGGGTGCGCCGTGCGTGACAAATAACGATGGCATCATCAATGTTCCCCTGCCTTTCCTACCTGGATTTCATACCAACGAATCAGATCCGTCCTCGTTTCCTCTGATACGTAGTGACCGTGATCATGCACGCATTGGGTGACATCCGCCCCGCCCGAGCGAAACACGTCGGCATTGCGATCGGCCCATTGCACCGGAAAGACAGGATCGGCCGTACCATGGGCGATGAACGCCGACATGCCGTGAAGAGACTGCGGCGAATAGTCGTCAGTGACAAAACCGGGAACGTATCCACTGAGCGCCGCGAGGCCGCGAATACGACTTCCCAGCAGCAAACCGAGCGTCATGGCGAGAATCGCACCCTGGCTGAACCCTGCAAGAAACACCCGATTTGGATCGATGGGGTACTTGTTTACAATGTCGTGTATGGTGGCGCAAAGTCGTGCAACCGCTTCGTCGAACGAGTGGCGATGCGGTTTCCCATACCCCTCGATCGTGAAATAGGCAAACCCGGGCGGTTGCAATAGATGGCCTCTGATCCCAAAGACGTAGCTTGCTGATTCCATCCCGTCCATTACGCTCAATATGCTGCGCTCATCGCTGCCCATGCCGTGCATGCAGAGCAGGACAGGATAGGACTGCCCCGCTCCCTGCCCCAGGGGACTGCGCATTTGGTAAGAGAGAGGCTCGTTCATGCGTAAGTCCTCCTGCCTGTCGTTTGACTCAACCATGCAGAACAAATTGCCCCGGTCCGGTAAGGACCAAGGTGACTGCGACCGCGATCAGAACAAAATTGTACTCGAAGCCGTTGGCGGTGATCCAGTAGCCGTTCTTTCCCGTCACCGTGAAGATGGCCACAAGCATGGGGATGATGATCAGCGCCGCCGCAACAGGCATAAGGAAGCCAACTCCAAGTAAAATACCGCCTGCCGCTTCACTGAGTCCCGCAAGAAATGCCATGAACACGCCGGGCTTGACGCCGATCGACTCCAACCACCCGCCCGTCCCTTTTAATCCATAGCCTCCGAACCAACCGAACAGTTTCTGCGTTCCGTGCCCGAACATGGTCAACCCGACGATGATGCGGATCACCAATAAACCTGCGCTCAGCATGATGCAATCCTCCCTTTTTCGATATTGCGATATTCGTGGTTTTACTCTCCGCCGGCATTCTCATAAGCATCCTTCTCGTGGACACAGTTACTCTGTGGACATAGTTGCTCTGAATGAGAATGCCGGCAGCCGTGAAACGTCAGGACAGAATACGATACGCCGCGTGCCAGTTGTACTGATGGCGTTGCGAAATCTGGATCAACAAAACGGACATGTGTTCGAGCGTCCGCGCTGCGGCAAGAGAACCCGCATCAATCGCCATAAAAGGCAGTGAGTCCACCAGTGTCAACACGGTCTGTTTCGCGTCTTCATCATCTCCCGCCACAAAGACGGTGCTTTGTTGTCCATCGAACACCGGGTTATGAAATACGGCGGCCAGTGTGTTTTTAAACGCTCCAACGACGCGGGACTCCGGCAATTGCTGCGCCGTCAGTTCAGCCGCCGACGTTCCGGGTGACGTGGTCAGTCCATCGAACGAAGCATTCAGTGGATTGGCGATGTCAATCACAATCTTCCCCGCCAGATGCGGCCGCAGTTCCCGAAGTGTGGCGCTGTCCTGTTCAAAAGGGATGGCCAAAATGACCACATCCACGTTGCGAACGGCATCCGTGTTGCCGAGTCCGGTTACACCCCGTCCCACTTCTTCGGCCGCTTGCGCCGCACGTGTCGCATCCCGCGACCCCAAATGGACGGCATACCCCGCTTCATGCAAAACTTTGGCGAGACCACGCCCCATGTTTCCTGTTCCAATGACAGCAATCGTCTGCATCTGAATCCCTCCTGAATGATGGTTGTGAATCTGAAAAATTCTTATTTCCGAAGTGCGTTTCGCAATCACCCCCGTTCCACCAAAGCCACGCGCGATGCACTGTGCGCGACAGACCACGCAGGAATCATCGTCTGGCATTCTTTCGTTTTGAATGGACCAACGGCTGAACCAATCCGATGAATCAAGATTTCCCGTTCCGAAGCCACTTCGCCACGGTGACGGTGCGATTGGTTTGACCCCAAATGGTCCGGACAGACGCACCATTGCTTATCAAAGATAAGCCGCTTTACAAAAATAACTATAGAATATCAACTTATGTTTTGTCAAGTGCTATAATAAAATTAGTTACTGGAAAGAAGGAGGTCTATGATAAACGTGAAAATGTGTCCGAAATTTGAGGCGACCTTTACCCTGTTGGGGAAACGCTGGACCGGCTTGATCATCCGGGCGATCCTGTTCGGACAGCACCACTTTTCCGAAATCGCGCAACTGATTCCTCTCTTGAACGACCGGATGCTGTCCAAACGACTTAAAGAGTTGAAAGCCGTCGGCATCGTCAAACGGACGGTCTATCCCGAAATATCGCCGCAGGCGCATTTTCTTCCCGGTTGTTGGTGGCGCGCCAGTGAGATTTTGCTTCGCAAAACTCAGGCATGGAAGTCTATCCCGACGTTCCGGTTCGGGTGGAATATGAACTGACCGAAAAAGGACGCGATTTGGAACCCATGATGAACGAAGTGCAACGGTGGGCAAATAAATGGTATGACGGTTTCGCGGCCAACGGGTCAGGCACCGTACGGTAGGGACAACAGATCGGTTTGATTGAAAAGCTGCCGCCGCATGCGCCCCGGATGACCTGCATGGCGGCGGTAGCCCGTGGGGGACTCAGCCGTGGCGGCGGATTCTTCGTAGCGCGCGGGGCGAACCTCTCTGGTCTCTTCGGGCAAAACCAGGGTGACGTCCATAACTCAACTTTCGCAGAGCAAATCAGGCAGATATGCCTTGATGTAATTGGGCAAAGCGTCGACCCACTGCTGGAGTTGACTGCGAATCCAATTTGACATCCGCTTGCCTGTCTTTCTCGAAATATCTTTCATCAGGTCAACAAGTTGACTCAGTGCCACCGCCCAATCCAACTCACTCACTTCATCACATAAGGCAAGAAATAGACTCCCCAAGGTACGGTCGTCGGTGCTTTGCCGATGCTGCCAAGCCAATAGGATATACCGTGAGAATACAATCGTCGTGTGGCTAATGAGCATGTCGTACGAGCGCCCTTGAAATTCCTTCTGCAAACGTAACAGCGACTTGGTGCATTTGAAAAACACTTCGATATCCCCCCCCCCCCGCATCCCG
>JAJYTO010000235.1 GCA_021793015.1 Bacillota bacterium | reverse complement strand
ATAACACATAACGAGTAGCGGGGTGTCAAAACTGACAAAAATCCAATAAAATCAAGGGTTTTTCGCCCTTTTAGATCAGATCATCGTTATGTGTTTCGGGAATGCAGGTTACTATTTGAGTTAGGCTCCAAGGCGTATTGTGCGATGTGTCACAGCGCGCCAGACCGTCTTGCTGCATGCTGGAAACAGAAAGATCCTTCCCGCAACGATTGTCGGGAAGGGATGAATCGATGATTTCGGCATGGCCAGAATGACTGTAGCCATGCGGGCAGTACGGGCAGCAACCAGGCAGTAACGCGTAGCAACGCACAGTAAGCGGAGGTGCTGCAAAAATGGATAGAATAATCAAACCCCCAACTGGAGAGTGGCGCACCTTCTCCGGACCGAATCTGGCGTATGCTCTTGAGTTATACGAGCGCTATCAACTGAATCCTGAGACGGTCGACGAGCCGACGCGAGCCTGGTTTGCACGGGTAGGTCCACCGCCCGGCGCTCTTTTCATGGATGACTCAGAGCAGAATCGTGATGCGTCCACTTCCGGGAAGCAGCCCGGAGTCAGTTCAACAGAGAACGAAACGGTGTACGGCGCGCAACAATGGATACGCAGCATCCGTACCTATGGCCATCTCGCCGCCCATGTGGATCCACTGGGCGGCGAACCGCCGTACGTGCAGGAACTCGACCCGAACGCGCATGCACTACACTGGAATAAGCTGAAGAATCTGCCCGCACGCGCGATCTGGCCGGACGCGCCCGAGGCCATGGCCGCGGACGAGGCGATCAGCCACCTCAAACAGATGTATACAGGTTCTGTCGGTTACGAGTTTGCCCATGTGCACAATACGACAGAACGCGCATGGCTCCACATGCAGGTGGAAGCGAGCACATTTGCTGCGCCAGGTTCCGAGGAGCGCCGGTCTTTGCTGAACCGGCTGATTCAGGTTGACGCATTTGAACAGTTTTTAAATCGGACATTCGTGGGCCAAAAACGTTTCTCCATTGAAGGCGTGGACGCCCTTGTTCCCATGCTGGACGAACTGATTCACAGAGCGGCGCAGGCTGGCGCCGGGCATATTCTGATCGGAATGGCGCACCGTGGACGGCTGAATGTGCTGGCTCATGTCCTCGGAAAACCATATGCAGCGATTTTTTCAGAATTTCACACGGCGCCAAACAAGGAATTGACGCCTTCCGAGGGTTCGATGGGAATCAACCACGGCTGGACTGGCGATGTCAAATACCACCTTGGCGCCAGCAGACTGGAAGGCGATCAGGACGGGCTCGCCGTGCGCGTCATTCTGTCTCACAACCCCAGTCATCTCGAATTCGTCAATCCTGTCGTGGAAGGATTTACGCGCGCGCACCAGGAACGGCGCGATCTTCCAGGCGTTCCCGTGCAGGACCCCAACATCGCCCTTGCGATTCTCATCCACGGCGACGCGGCGTTTCCAGGTGAAGGCGTTGTCGCGGAAACCCTGAATCTGTCCGAATTGCCGGGCTATCGCACCGGGGGCGCGATTCACCTGATCGTCAACAATCAGCTCGGATTCACGGCAGACACAACGGAAGGCCGCTCCACGCACTACGCGAGCGATTTGGCCAAAGGATTTGAAATGCCCATCGCCCATGTCAATGCGGATGATCCCGAGGCCTGTCTGCGCACGATTCAGTTGGCGCACGCATACCGTCGCCAATTTCACAAGTCATTCCTGATCGACCTTGTCGGATACAGACGGTTCGGGCACAATGAAACTGACGATCCGTCCTTCACTCAGCCCCTGCTGTACAGCCAGATCGCGGACCATCCACGCATCCACAGTCTATATCAGAAGCAACTGGAGGACGCGGGGGTGCTTGCGCCGACGGATGCGTTGACGATGGCGAAGGCCTGTGATGCGCTCCTTCATGAGGCGTATGACGCCATGACGGCAGACGTTCCCGCGCCACAGCAGGATGACGGCGGACCGCAGGCGGATGACCGTCCGCCTCTTGCTCCCGCCACCGCCGCATATCTGCAGGAACTGAACGAAACAATGCTAGAGATCCCCGACGGATTTTCCGCCTATCCGAAACTGGAGCGGATCGAACAGCGCCGGCGCGACGCCTTTGCGGTCGGCGGCAAAGTGGACTTTGCGCTGGCGGAAGCGCTCGCCTTTGCCACCATTCTGGCCGCAGGCATCCCCATTCGTCTGACCGGGCAGGATACGCAACGCGGCACATTCAGCCAACGGCATCTTGTATGGCATGACAGCCGCATCGCGGCAACCCATTGCCCGCTGCAGCATCTGCCAGCGGCGAGGGCGTCCTTTGCCGTCTATAACAGCCCTCTGTCCGAAACCAGCGTTCTGGGCTTCGAGTACGGGTACAGCGTGCAATCCCCCGGTTCGCTTGTCCTGTGGGAAGCGCAATTCGGCGACTTTGCCAACGCCGGTCAGGTGATCATCGACCAGTTTATCGCGGCCGGATACAGCAAGTGGCGACAGGCGTGCGGACTTGTGTTGCTGCTCCCGCACGGCTATGAGGGACAGGGCCCGGATCATTCCAGCGCGCGGGTGGAACGATTTTTACAATTGTCGGCTGAACACAATTGGATCGTGGCAAATCCCACATCGGCGGCCCAGTACTATCATCTGCTCCGCGAGCAGACCAACCGACTTTTCCATAAACCGCGACCGCTCATCATCATGACGCCAAAGAGTCTGTTGCGCAGTCCGGACGCCGCGTCCACCATGACCGAACTGACTGAAGGTCACTTTGAACCCGTGCTGGACAGCGCGCTTCCGCCAGACAGCAGAGAAAGGGTCAAACGCGTCATCCTCTGTTCCGGAAAAGTGGGCGTCGAATTGATCAGGGCTATGCAGGAGGAGTCGGTTTCAGCAGACAGCATCGCCGTGATCCGTCTCGAACGCCTGTATCCTTTTCCCAAGGCGGAACTGCTGTCAATTCTAAAATCCTACCCCAATGCAACCGATTTTGTATGGGCCCAGGAGGAACCTGAAAACATGGGGGCCGGGTGGTACGCGCGTATTGAGACGGCCGATCTGCCTGGCGTCGGCCGACTCCAGTACGTGGGAAGACCGGCGCGTTCAAGCACAGCGGGGGGCCTGCCGGAAGTCCATCAGCGGGAACAGAATCGGATCATCCACGATGCGCTGCACGGATCAGCAAAAGGAGGCAGGTAAAAATGGTTGAGGTCATCGTTCCGGAATTGGGAGAATCGATTCGCGAAGGAACCATTCTCCGCTGGCTAAAACAGCAGGGCGACGCAGTTCAGGAGGGCGAGATTCTCCTCGAACTGGAGACGGACAAGGTTAACCTGGAGATTATCGCGGAAACGGCCGGGGTACTGCAAGGTGTGCATAAACAGGCGGGCGATACAGTGGCTGTCGGCGAAGTCCTGGCGAACATCGAAGCCATAGACGGACAAGTACGGGCCGCGACGGACGATCATAATTCGGCGCCCGACGCAGGGGCAAGAACCGGTTCGCGTATAGAGCCTGTCCAGGCCCCGCAGGCCCCGCCAGAGTCGCACCCGCCCGCAGCGGCGAAATCAGCTGCGCCCCACGCAACGGAGGATCGCCCGCTCAGATCCACGCCCTCCATGCGCCGAATGGCTCGCAGCGCGGAAGGAGCCCCTGATCGTCAACCTGCCGCGCCAACCGCATCAGCCGCCGCTCCTGCGGCGGAGAAGAGTACGGGCGCACCCGCTTCCGCGCCGTCCGAACCACAGCATGGTCCAGCCACGCCCGCTGACGGACACAAGAATAGCGCCGCCATGGAGCAGGGTCGGATTGACGAAAAATCCGTGCGCATGACGCGGCGGCGCCTGACGATCGCGCGCCGGCTGGTCGAGGCGCAGCACACAGCGGCGATGCTCACCACATTTAACGAAGTGAACATGACAGCCATACTCGACATTCGCAAACGCAGACGCGACCGTTTCCGCGAAGAACATGGCATTGGACTTGGATTCATGTCGTTTTTCACCAAGGCAGTCGTCAGCGCATTGCGGTCGTTTCCCGCCCTGAACGCCGAAATCCGCGGCGAAGACATGATTCTCAAACAACACTACGACATTGGGATCGCGGTTTCGACAGACAAAGGGCTCGTCGTTCCGGTCCTGCGGGAAGCAGATCGCCTCTCTTTCGCCGCCATTGAAGGGGAAATTGCCCGTTTGGCCCAGCGCGCCCGCGACGATTCGCTGACGCTTGCCGAACTGCAGGGAGGCACGTTCACGATCACTAACGGCGGCGTATTTGGATCGCTTCTGTCCACACCCATCCTCAATGCTCCGCAGGTTGGCATCCTTGGCATGCACAAGATCCAGGAACGGCCCATCGCCGTAAATGGACAGGTGCAGGTCCATCCCATGATGTACCTCGCCCTGTCGTACGACCACCGGATCGTCGATGGCAGCGAGGCGGTGCGTTTTCTGGTCAGGGTCAAGGAACTTGCCGAGGATCCCGAGTCGCTGCTGCTTGAAGGCTAGTGCGGCGGGTGATGGCGAGACAGACGGCGCCCTGCGACCGGAATCGGGCGCCGCCTGAATCAACAGCCGCATATACAGACGCGCAGGGTCTGCACTTTTAGTATGCATAAAACATCGCTACAACCAGCGGCACTTCCAGCGCGAGTGGTTCTATCTGTTATGAGCATCCATTTCCTCCAAGCCAATTACAGAAGCTGACATGACGGAATAACCTTATTGTCGAAAATCAATTCGGCTACGATATGAGCACGAATGCCCATTTTCCGCTCTGGATTACCAGTGGTGAATCTGGGCCAGTCCTTCTCGATGATGAACGCGTTCGCGGCCCCAGCCAATTCCTTGGACGATCGCCTGGTCGGTTACCCGCGAGAACACCAGCGCCTCGCGCCAGCCGGGGTAATACGCATCGTACAGAGACTCGACGTCGTTTCGACGCTCTGTCAAAACCGCCTCGTCGTCCGCTGTGTCTGCAGACGTGTAGGCGATGGCCTGCAGCAACTGGCCTCCGTCAGGAACGCAGGACGAGTCATAGAGCGATGGATCTGTGATGAACACGTGCCGCTTCATGTCACTGACGTAGGAGACATCATTTCGGACGCGTTTTGTCAATGCCACATCGTAGGCAAGCGCGGTGTTGGGTTCTTCAGCCGCGAAGGGAGCAACGAAAGGCGATAGAGGAGTAAGATC
>JAJYTO010000234.1 GCA_021793015.1 Bacillota bacterium | reverse complement strand
AAACCAGCCAGACATACCGGAAGCACCCCATTCCCAGTAAACAACTTGCATAATTCCCGTCATTGCTCATTTAGGAGCGTCTCAATGCCGAGAGGCTATAATAGCGCCAATTCAATGCCCCGTGACAAGTTCGACCACCCATCCGCCATCGTCTCCTGCGGCTTGCGCATATGGAATGACCGAGTCGACGACGACCCCCGTCAGCGCCCGCCGGTGTTCATCGCAACGCCTCCCGCTGACCGGACAACATCCCGGATGCTTCGTCCCACGTGAGGTAACCGTCGCTGTCTCCAGTGGAAACCACAGCGCTAGCTCCGATCAAAGCGCCCAGTCGCAAGGCGTCTGGCAGCGGCCAGCCACGAACCATGGCGGCGATCCATCCGGCATTAAATCCGTCCCCGGCGCCGACGGAATCGACCACATGATCGACCAGCCACGCCGGGGTCTCCGTCACCTTGCCCAGAACGCTTGCACTGGCGCCGTGTTCACCTCTCTTAACAATGACACCCACGCCGGAAAAGCCCGTCTCCCGAGCGAGTTGCTCCACATCAGTCGCCTGTTCCCGGCCAAAAAGCAGCCGCGCTTCTTCATTTCCCATAAACAACCAGTCCGCATGGGAAATGACGTCCTGCACCATGCTCACCCACCGGTTGACGGGAGCCAGCTTAAGCCGTACATTCACGTCAAACGACACTGTCGCGCCGCCGCGTCTCGCATCCGTCAGCAAGTCCAGACTATGGCGCGCGGTCTGCGTTCCCAACATCCAGGTGATGCCTGTGGTGTGAACCCATCCCCAGGCGCCCGAGCGGACTTGCTTTCGCAGAAGAGTCGAATGCCAGAGTCCCAAGGCCATCGGCGTTGTGGAGCGATAATAAAAAACCTTCGTATCGCCGGTTAAGCCATCCTGTTCTTTAAAGAAAATCCCCGTCGAGCCTTCGGCCTTTGCCTCCATGAACTCCGTATGGATCCCTTCTGCCCTTGCCGCTCGAATCAAGCGACTGCCGAATGGATCCATTCCAGCAGCGCATGCAAACGACACCGGCACGGCCAGCCGCGCCAACCCGATCGCCGTATTCAGTTCGGCGCCCGCTACATGGGGACGGAAGCTGTGGGCGCGGTTCAGCCTTTCCTGTTCGCCGGGAACAAAAGCCATCAGAGGTTCGCCAAACGTTAAAACCTTTGTTGAAACCGGATCATCCCATTGCTCAGCCATGCCGAATTCCTCCAAGCCCCATACCCAGTTTGCCGTTCGAAC
This sequence comes from Bacillota bacterium, assembly GCA_021793015.1. Classification (GTDB taxonomy): domain Bacteria; phylum Bacillota; class Bacilli; order Alicyclobacillales; family SLC66; genus JAKADD01. The sequence goes on along the minus strand of JAJYTO010000234.1, from coordinate 3,939 downwards.
GATACCACTCTATGCGAGCGACGCCCCCATAACAAGTCCCATGAGTTTGTTTACGTATGCGCGGATACCGTCACGCTCAATCTCCCGCACGTGATGCGCCGCTTGCTGCGGGAGATCGCCGATCTCATTCAGATCATACCCCCAGACCACGGCATCGGCGAGCAATCTCTGCATTGTTTCCTGCAGATCCGCGCCTTCTCTTTCCAACCACAAATCCTGAATCCGCCGTACAAGCGGTTCATCGTCGCGGGCGACCTTCCCGTCCACGGCCTGTTCCCGGTAAAACAACAGGGTTGCCGCCAAACCGAGCGTCAACAGGCGCGGCGCGCGTCCATACCTCTCTGCGTAATCCCTGATCGTCGGCACAAGGCGAACCCGGATCTTGGTCAATCCGTTAACCACAATGTCCGATAATCGATGCTCAATATGGGGATTGCGAAAACGATCGATCGTGACGCGCGCAAAGTCGGCCAGAGACGCCGATTCCTCGTTCATCGATGGAATGATCTCGTCATATACAACCCTGCGGACGAACAACGCAAAGGCAGGGTCGTCCATGGCTTGTTGCACCGTACGAAAGTCTGCCGCATAACACAGCGCCGCCATGGCTGTATGCGCTCCGTTAAGAATTCGCACTTTGCGCTCCCGATACGGTTTGACGTCGCAAACGTACCGCACGTTGAGACCAACATCCTGAAATGGCCATTGCCGCGCCAATATCCCGGGGTCCTCAATCACAAAGAGATGAAATGGCTCACACACCGTGAGCAGGCTGTCTTCGTACCCGAGTCGGCAAAATATCTTCTCTTGCTGGATCTGGTCCGGGATTCCGCTGACAATGCGGTCCACCAGCGTATTGCAAAAGCGGTTGGCATGCTTCACCCAGTGCATGAATGCATCCGGCAGACACCAGTCGCGTGCGTGCTGGATAACTATTTCACGCAACCGTCCACCGTTGTCGTCGATCAGTTCACAGGGAAGAATGGTCATGCCCGCGTCGTCGCTCCCCCGGAAGTGCATGAATCGATGATACAAATAGGCTGTCAGCTTGCCCGGAAACGAGCCCTGGGGTTGACCCGCTTCGTACTTTTCCTGTGTGTAAACGATTCCCGCTTCGGTGGTATTGGAGACACAGATGTCGATCGCGCGGTTTTCTGCGCAGGCAAGAAAGGCGCCCCAATCCGTGTACGGATCCAGTCCGCGACTGACGGATGAGACGATTTCCGCCTGATCGATTTCCTGCCCGTCCATGAGCCCCCGCATATACACCGTGAAGAGTCCGCCCTGTGCATTCAGTTTGCGGATATTTTGCGCGCCGCTTCTGCGGGGCGCCACGACAACGATGCGGCCGTTAAAATGTCCACGCTGATTCAACTGATGAATCAGCCAGTCGAAAAACCCGCGCAAGAAGTTGCCTTCGCCGATTTGGATCACGCGCTCAGGCAGTGATCGCACTTCGCTCGGCGCGAGAGAGGGAGAGAGCAACATTGGCGTCACCACGACCGTTCTATCAGATTCTGGCGAGTCCCAGCCAGTTGACAGTTATAACGTGACCCCATCCCTGAAAATCGCAATTTCGCGAAACCCATGCACTTCATTTCGCGCATATCTTCTTCCGGACGCAACCTCAACGATGAGACGATGCAGATCGTCGCGCAGGTCTGCAATGGCCCCTTCGTGCACGAGGGAACCGGCGTCGAAATCAATCCAGTTGCTCTTTCGCTCAAATAGCGCAGAGTTGGAGGAGATTTTCACCGTGGGAACCGCTCCGCCCATCGGTGTGCCGCGGCCAGTCGTAAAGAGCACCAGATGCGCGCCCGCCGCAATCAGGGCCGTAACCGAAACCATGTCATTGCCCGGCGCCTGAACCAGGTGCAATCCGCGCGCTGTCACCGGCTCACCGTAAGAGAGAACGCCTCTCACCGGACCCCTTCCGCCCTTTTGGATGCAACCGAGCGATTTTTCCTCCAGGGTTGTGATCCCGCCCTCTTTATTGCCTGGTGAAGGATTTTCATAGATGACCTGGCCATGACGCGTATAGTAGTCTTTAAAGTCGTCAATCAGATGGACAATGTCCTCGAACACCTCCGCGCTTGACGCTCGGTTCATCAAGATCGTCTCCGCCCCGAACATCTCGGGAACCTCGGTCAACAGTGTGGTCCCACCCTCTTCCACCAACGCGTCTGAAAGGGCTCCCACCAACGGATTCGCGGTCATACCGGAAAACCCGTCCGATCCGCCGCACTTCAATCCAACACGCAGCGCCGACAACGGAACGGATGTGCGTTCAAAAGTCCGCGCGTATGCGACCAGATCCGATATCAGCGCCATCCCGGCGGCGAGTTCGTCCGCAACCTCTTGCACCGACAGAAATTTGACCCGCTTCTCCTGCCGTTCGCCCAAAAATGGTTGAAACACATCGATCCGATTGTTCTCGCATCCGAGGCCGAGAATCAGTACACCGGCCGCATTGGGGTGACGGACCAGACCCGCGAGAATCTTTTGCGTATACTGCAAGTCATCGCCGAGTTGCGAACATCCGTACGGATGCGCAAAGGAATATACCCCGTCAATGCCTTCCCCGCGAAATTGGTCATCTGCCATCCGCGCCAGTTGTTCCGCCGTCTTATTGATGCACCCAACCGTATTGATAATCCAGATTTCGTTTCTGATCCCGATATCCCCGTTCTCGCGCACATATCCATCGAACAAACGCGGTGAAGACTGATCGACCTCTTTCGCCATCGGTACGGGCTCGGGAACATATGCATACGCGACCTTTCCAGACAGCCCGGTGCGCATATTGTGCGAATGGATCCATTGGCCCTTTTGCACCGCCTCTGTGACATGCCCGATTGAATGGCCGTACTTCATGACGTTTGCGCCGACCCCGTGATCCGTCACGGCGATCTTGTGTCCTGTTGGAATCTCGTCCAACGCTGTTAAGACAAAGTCTTCAATCACGAGTTTTTCTCCACGGGGGATCCGATCCAAAGCGACTGCCACCGTATCCCTGGGATCGATTTTCAGTGCATGTTCCGTCGACTTCACGAAGTGATCCCCCCTTTCCCAGTTGGTCATGGCGTGCGATCGTGCGCCCCCGATGGCCACGGACTGAGCGTGCGTCCAAATTCTGCACGACTGCTTCACACTTCCGGCCGTCATCCCGCGAATGATATAACGGCGCAGGCGTTACAGCAACTTTTCCAACACTTGCGCATCAACGAGCGAAGCCGAATCTGTGTCAAGAAACAGTGTCACATTCGGATGTTGCTGGAGTTTGGTGGCGGGAATCCACTCGGTCACCTCTCTCTCCAACGCGGACTTGATCGCCCGCGCCTTCACTTTGTACGGCGCCGCTGAAACGATCACCCTGCTCTGCATGATCTCGTGCACCGACATCGAGATGGCCTGTGCAGGCACATCGTCCACGGAGGCAAACCATCCTTCCCTGACCTGTTGACGTTTGCAATCTTCATCCAGATTCACGATGATGTACGCCTCGCGGGTCGTGAAATCGGCCGGAGGATCATTGAAGGCGAGATGCGCATTTTCCCCGATTCCGATCAGTGCGAGATCGATCGGCGCTCGTCGGATTTCTTTCGCAAGTCCTGCGATGCTCTGCCCTATATCTCCCTCCGACAGGACAAAGTGAACCTGTTTCAACGGCACAATATCCACAATTTTCTCCTTTAAATATCTCTGAAAGCTCGCTGGATGATTTGGAGGGAGACCGATATATTCATCCAAATGGAATATTTCCACACTGCGCCAATCCACTTCCATGGTCACCAAAGCCTTCAGCGTGTCGATTTGCGACGCGCCGGTCGACAGGAGCAATCGCGCCTCACCGCGTTCCACAATGCTGCGATTCAAGATATCCGCCGAATACTCGGCCGCCGCCCTGCCCAATTCCAAGGGCGTCCCCAGGATTTTTAC
>JAJYTO010000233.1 GCA_021793015.1 Bacillota bacterium | reverse complement strand
ATCTGCGAAAGTTCTAACGTCCCGTTCACCCCCGGCTGCCCAGCATTTATCGTTTGCATTAACCGCCTTCAAAAACAAGCCATGTTAACGTTAACAGAAAGCGTTATCAGAATGATAGCGCACAGCGAATCGATTGTCAATATAATATTTCTGAGATGACGTTGCGATCGCATGTTTTGAGGATGTCGACCCTCTCGGCTAACCCTGCGAGGAGCCAGTATCAACAAGCGCTGATGTATGCAATTTCCATCCTCATGAGGGCGGCAGTCTGTAAAATGTCCGTGCATTGTATCCAAAAATGTTAGCGCGATCCCCCTCCGTAAGATCCTCGGGCAAGACCGCTCCGGCGAGTTCGTATACGCTATCGTAGGTGCCTGCAAGAAGGCACACTGGCCAGTCGCTGCCGTACAGAACACGGTCCGCCCCAAACACACTCAACACGTGATGCGCGTATGGGATGAATTGATCAGGTGTGAGATTATCCGACAGCGCCTCCGTCACCATACCCGATAGTTTGCAGTACAGGTTGGCATACTGAGCGATATCCCTCATGTCCGTCATCCACGGCTCGACAACCCCCGACGCAATGGGCGGTTTGCCCAGATGGTCGATCACCCCGCGCAAATGAGGTACTTGCTTGAGAAGCTTCAGCACGATTGGCAGCTGATTGTGCTTCACCAACAGGTCGATCGGAACTTTTCGATCGGCAAACTCAAACAGCTTCGCGATGACACCTTGCTGAAGAATTCGGGCCGGATCCTTCATGTCCTGGATCATCACGCGAAAGCCGACAAACTTCGGATGCCCCGAGAACCGTTCGAACTCCTGCAGGCAAGCGGAGTTTTCAACGTCAATCCATCCGACAACGCCAAGCACAGTTTCCGACCGTTCGCTAAGCGCCAGGAGAAACTCAGTCTCGGCAACCGTCGGGGCGGCCTGGACCAGGATTGTTCCGTCCAACGCGTGACGATTCACGTGAGTCTGTAAATCGTGGGGCAGAAAGTCGCGATACAGCGGGGGCATGTCCGGTGTGAGCCAGCCATAATCACCGCGTGCTATCGCCCAAAAATGTTGATGAGCGTCGATGCGCATCTCATCGGTCTCCCTGCGGATTTTGGCGTTCTGTTTTGCCTTCCTAAAGATAGCTGCCTAACTATCTATGAGTTTGTACAGCGCTTGGGTTCCGCTTTCGCCCTCGCCCATCTCAGCCAGTTGCCCATAGAGAGACTCTGCGAGGGACAGTCCCGGAGTTTCCAGTCCCATTTCCTTTGCCGATTGCAACGCTATCCGCATATCCTTGATAAAGTGCTTGACATAGAAACCAGGATCAAAGTCATGGTTGATGATCCTGGGGCCAAGGTTGCTCAACGACCAACTCCCCGCAGCGCCCGTTTCGATACTCTTTAGAACCGTTATAGGGTCTAATCCTGATCTTCTTGCGTAAACCAATGCCTCACACACGCCAATCATGTTGGATGCAATGGCAATCTGGTTGCACATTTTCGTGTGCTGCCCGGAACCGGCTGCGCCTTGGTGCACGATGTTCTTCCCCATCGCCAGAAATACTGGACGCACCGCCTCGAAAACTTCTCTGTCTCCACCTACCATGATAGACAGCGTCGCTTCCCGCGCCCCGATGTCACCACCTGAAACCGGAGCATCCAAGGAATAAAGCCGCCGCTTCGTTGCCTCTTCATAAATGCGTTTAGCAAGAGACGGACTGGAGGTGGTCATGTCCACCAGAACCGTGCCGGGGTTCGCGTGACGGATGATTCCCTGGTCGTTCAGGTAGATCTCTTCCACATCTTTTGGATATCCGACCATGGTGATGACCGCATTTGCTTTTTCCACCAAATCCGCCACGCTGTCGCGCCATATGGCGCCAAGACCAATCACCTTCTCGGCTTTTGATTTGGTTCGGCTGTAGACATGTACGTGATAGCCCGAACGGATCAAATTGCCGACCATTCCGTTCCCCATGACTCCTATCCCTGCAAAACCAATGGTTGCATGTTCCAACTCCAGCATTTGTCGTCCCCCTGTTTGGATTGATTCCCAGAGTGGCTGCATTGTCAATAGGGCCCGCGAATCCAGGATTTCACCTCAGACTCATAGAACAAAGCCAGCCTCTCCATCTCTTGCGCCGTGAAAGGAGCGGCGTCCAGCGTGGCCAAATTGTCTTCCACCTGCAGGGTGTTTTTGAATCCCGGAATGACACAGCTGACCGCGGGATGCTGCAGGATCCAACGCATGGAGGCGCGGGTCATGTTGCCGCGATTCTCGCCGATCCAGCGCAACTGGTGCGCCAGTTCCACCCCTTTGGCAAAAGGCAGCCCCGCAAACGTCTCGCCGACATTGAATGCATGGCCGTCGCGGTTGAAGTTTCTGTGATCGTCGACGGGAAAAGTGTCAGTGGAACGGAACTTGCCCGTCAACAGTCCGCTGGCGAGCGGGAGCCTGACAAGAATGCCGACATGGCGGGCGCTGGTGTGCGGAAAGAGTTCCGTCACCGGTTTTTGCCGGAAGAGATTGAAGATGACCTGCAGAGCCTCCACTCCCGGATGGCGAATCGCCAACAGCCCCTCCGCCACCGTCTCGACGCTGACCCCGTAGTGGCGAATCTTGCCCTCCTGTTTCAATCGGTCGAGAGCGACGAAGACGTCTCCCTGTTCCAGAATTTCGCGCGGCGGACAGTGGATCTGATACAGATCAATCGCTTCGCGGCCAAGCCGCCCCAGACTCGCTTCGCAAAACTTGGCGATCGAATCGTATGAGTATGTGGCGGAGTCGTGAATATCCGCGCCGCGGCAAAATTTCGTGGCGATGTAGATCTCGCGCTCGCGGCCTCTGACAGCCAGGCGCAGCAGCCTTTCAGCCCGACCGTCGCCGTAAACATCGGCCGTATCAAAGAAGTTGACGCCCGAATCGATCGCTTTGGCCAGCGCATCAAGCGCAGACCGCTCGTCCACATTGCCCCAGGAGCCGCCAACGGCCCATGTGCCAAAGCTGACCTCGCTGATCGATAGTCCTGTATTGCCTAGTGTGCGGTAACGCATGTCCGATTCACGCCCCATATCGGTGTAGTGTCGTGCACAGCAAGGCCGATCCGACGCCGGAACGTCAGGACGGTCCTGGATTCAGCCGTCTGGCAGGGCGGTCCGCCCGCGCACTTCGGCGACGGGGGGCGACCCGCGTTGCCCGAGAGGGCGCCAAGGCCTGCCACAGCCATTGTAGCAAGCAACGCGCTCGATAGGAAGGAGGCGTCGCGTCGGCCAGCGGTTCGACCATCGCGCCGTGCTGTAAAGACACATGGTCCGGCAAGTGAATCGCATTCTCCTCAGGAATGACTACATATTCGGCAAATGCGCCGGAAAATTGACACCCGACCACACGCAGGCGATCACAGATATGCGGACGTCCGGAAAGACAGCGCTCGCATTGTCCGCAAGCAAGCGTCGGCTGAATGACGACCCGGTCGCCGACAGCGAGACGGGATACTTGCGCCCCAATGGAAGTCACCACTCCGGCCGCTTCATGCCTCAGTACAATCGGCAACTGAATGAAGCGGTGGCGGTCATAGTACGCGTGAATATCCGAACCGCAAATCCCAACGTGATCCACACGCAACACTCGGAGAGATACAGCCAAGGCCGCCTCGGCAGTCACGGGACCCACCGGTTCTCCGCCCGCCACGAGCGCGGGCAGTTCGATGTGAGCCAGGTCAAACTCCCTTTTCACTTCCTCCAGCCAGACGTTGCGAAAAGAACTGTACAGCAGGGTTCGGCTCGCAAGCGATGGACTGACGGCAAGCTGCCCGGTCAGCCGCAGATTGATATAGTCGGCGATGGGAACGAAATGTACCGTGCGCGCCCATGCGGCAGGCAGATGTTCCCGCATCCAGAGCAGCTTGCACAGACTGAACGATCTAAGCGGCATACCGGACAGACGGTGCAATTGGCCTGGATCAAAACGCCCGACCACCACCTCCTGACGAGTTGTCCCGGAGCAAAGAAGATTCACGAACGATCAACTGCACAGGCGCTTGCGCAGATTCGGCGACCGCCCGACCGGCCAGCAGATCCAGCAGCATTTTGGCAGCCCGCCGACCAATCAGTTCGGGATCCGTCCTCACGGCTGAGATCGTCGGTTGTGACAGCAGCATCCAGTCTGAATCGTCGTATCCAATCACGCCGACATCCGGGCCAATCGCTGCGCCTTCCGCCTTGAGCAGGAATATGCAGCCGATCGTGGCAGCATTGGTCGTGCAAAAGACGCCGAGCGTGCCGCCGCGTTCGCGCAACAGACCCTCCATCTGCGCACGTCCCGCGTTTCGTCCCGTTTCTTCACCGGAAAATCAGGTGAGTGGAGTCGCACCGCCCCTGTTGGCCGCGGACATAAATCCAGAGAAACGTTCTTGTATGGCTCCCTGTGCTGGATGCGGAGAGATCACGGCCAGTTGCTCATACCGCTTATGCAAATGCTGGAACACAGCGACACCCGCGCTCTCATTGGCGCTGGTCATGAAGGGAGCCAGATCCACTGGGGACAGCTTGCGATCCACGAAGACCAACGGCCGTTTCGTTCTGTCCCAGTCTGTCAACAGCCGTGAAGTGGCCGGTTCCGCAGGCGCCACGCTGAGTCCTTCCATCTGGTGTGTAAGTGAAGCCAAAAACCGTTCTTCGCGCTCCAGGACCCCTTGGGAACTGCACAACAGCATCTGATATCCGGCTTGGTACAACGCGTCCTCCACGTTCATCAGCAGACGCGAGAAATAAGAACTGTACAAATCCGGGATCAGGACGCCCACCATGCCGGTCTTGTGTGTCTTCAGACCACGGGCCATCAGGTTGGGACGGTAATGCAATTCCTTCACGGCCTGCAGAACCCGCTGGCGGGTGACTTCTGCTACAGGCTGGGTCCCGTTTAACACATTGGACACCGTGGCGATCGATACGCCGGACAGTTTGGCGACTTCCTTCATCCCAGGGGTTTCTTTGGACAACCTCAACACTACTCAACCACGCTCAAAAGTAATCTGCACTTTCATGATATCAGGGTCTCTCCCGTTGACGAAGAAGGATGGCGCCTCTGCCAACGAAATCACCTGCGAAATCAGCGGATCGACCCGGAACCGGCCGGCCTCCATCCACTGCAAAGCCGCTCTATATGTGTGATTGACAGCCATAGAACCGATCAGGCGCCAGTCCATCCGGTAGAT
>JAJYTO010000232.1 GCA_021793015.1 Bacillota bacterium | reverse complement strand
AAGTCGGTCTCGCGATGAGCGGCGAAGAAGTGCATATCCATCTGCTCGCGAAACCGTTCTCCCAATTGCCAGTGCAAGTCTCCGTCGACATTTATGGAACTCCGGGCGTTTATCACGGCTATTTCACGCTCGGCCATGTCAGGGGCGCCGTGGATCACATTCCCGTTCCCAAAACGCTCTTGCTGAGCGCGATCGCCAGCGACGGCAGTCAGTACGGAGTCCATGTGAATGCGGCGCGGGATACCATCTACATCGAAAGAACATTCGGCGCCTACCAACTGGTCGGTTACGATCCGGCGTCAAGAGATCTTGTGATTTCGCTGCCTGTTCAGGTCGTGGAACGCGCGGCCAGAGGTCAACTGGTGCTGTGACCCCGGCACGGTCTTCCCTCAAACGGCGATCTCCGCCAAGTCATTCGCGATGATCAGGGGGGCGCCCGTGCATGCCCGCAGCTCGTCGACGCTGTGCCCGGGCGCGATCTCCCGCAGGACAAGGCCGTCTTTCGTTACATCGATCACCGCCAAATCGGTGATGATGCGATTCACCACTGCCTTGCCCGTGAGCGGGAGCGTACAGTCTTTCAAGATTTTCGGGTCTCCCGTTTTGCTCATGTGCTCCATTGTCACGATCAGGCGGCGGGCGCCGTGCACCAGATCCATGGCGCCGCCCATGCCCTTGACCATCTTCCCTGGGATCATCCAGTTGGCCAGATCACCCTTCTCCGACACTTCCATGGCGCCGAGGATCGCAACGTCTATGTGCCCGCCGCGGATCATGGCGAACGACTCGGCGCTCGAAAAATAGGCGGCCCCCGGCACGGCGGTCACGGTCTCTTTTCCTGCGTTGATGAGGTCGGGATCGAGTTCCGCTTCGGTGGGGTACGCCCCTATGCCGAGCAGTCCATTTTCCGAGTGCAGCACCACGTCGGCGTCTGCAGCTATGTAGTTGGCCGCAAGCGTGGGCATGCCAATGCCGAGATTGACATAGGAGCCTGGAGGGATTTCCTTGGCGGCGCGCTTCACGATCTGTTCCCGAGACAACGGCATGACGCGTCAACTCCTTTTTTGTAATGGCCAGCCTGAAAATACGGTGGTCCCTGCCTGTCAGGACGATGAGATTTTGCTTCGCAAAACTCAGGCATGCCGCTGCCGCTCAGACAGCCGCGGCCTAAAGGCCGCTAATACTCGCTGCAGCGGCATGCATGATCCGCCCTGGCGGGTGTCCGGCGCTGTCGCTAAACTCGCGACGGGCGCAATACAGGACTCCTCCCCAAGCGCGCTTTGTGTCTGTGAAAAACTCCGCAGGCGCTATGATCCCGCATATAGTGTTTGAGGCTTTAATCAAACACTATATGTACCGCAGTGCGCCTGCCGAAATTTGGTTTATCACATGTCCCCTAGTCACGGGCGCGCACGGTGCGTCTCTCAATGCGCTTCTCGTAATGGTCGCCGACCACGATCCGCTGCACGTAAATGCTTGGGGTGTGGATCTGCGCGGGACTGAGCTCGCCGATGTCCACGAGTTCTTCCACCTCCACAATCGTGATGCGGCCGGCGGTAGCCATCATGGGGTTGAAGTTTTGCGCTGTCTCCCGGTAGATGACATTACCGAGACGGTCGGCCTTCCAGCCCTTGATCAGCGCAAAGTCAGCCACGATCGGATGCTCAAATAGATACTCGCGGCCATCTATAACTCTGGTCTCTCTCCCCTGCGCGATCGGTGTGCCCACGCCGGCGGGCGTGTAGAAACCGCCGATCCCGGCGCCGCCGGCGCGAATCCGTTCTGCGAGCGTCCCTTGCGGCACCAGTTCGACCTCCAGTTCACCGCTCAGGAACTGGCGTTCGAACGTCTTGTTTTCACCGACGTACGACGACACCATCTTTTTAATCTGATGCTTTTCCAGCAGCAAACCAAGGCCAAAGTCGTCAACGCCACAATTGTTGCTGATGCATACGAGATCTTTGACAACGCTTTCCCGCAGTGCCGCAATCAAATGCTCCGGGATGCCGACCAGCCCAAAACCGCCGACCAGCAGCGAATCGCCCGATTTTATATCTTTGATTGCCGCAGCCGCGGAGGGATAAACTTTGTCCACATGACGCGCCCCCTCTCCTTGTCATAGTATCATACTGAACCTCGCCTTGGCGAAAAAAAGGAGACCGCAGCCATGCGCCCGGAGTCGAACAACGTGGAGGCGGTCAGCGAAGGAATGATTCGCGCATGGCTGCTAGGGAACCTGTGAAATTCGATCGGTCCGTCGCCAAATCGTCCACATATAGCGTTTGATTGAAGCCTCAAACGCTAGGTTTGATTGAAGCCTCAAACGCTATATGTGCCCAGCTTTCGTGCCGCTCCGGACTTTTTCACAGGTTCCCTAGGTATGCTTGATCATTCGGTAATCCACGACGACATAACCGTGTTTCTGGTAGAGTTCTACCGCCTTCACATTTGTTTTCGTCACAAATATCTGGTATGTACGGATGCCTCGTCCCGCCATCCAGTGCTCCGCTGCCTGCAATATCTGCGCACCGGCGCCTCGTCCCCGCAACGCCTCTTCCACGTACAACTCCCCGATGACGCCCGTGCGTTCTGCGGTGATCGGTTCAAACATCTCAGTGACAAACATGTATCCCACCGATTCGCCGTCAGGGGTGTCGAACATCAGGGCGTGGCCTTCTCCCTGGGACATCATCGCAGACACCTGGCGCACGAAGGCTGCGCTTTCCTGGCGCGCCTTTAACGCGCGCCTCGTCTCCTGTGGATCGTGGGGCATAGACATGGTTTTTTTCCATAGTTCGTTCTGCCCTACAATGAGTTCCGTATGGTATTTTGCCACACGTTCGCCGTCGCGGGCGAGCGAGAAGGGACGGGCCGTGCACACAATGGGGTTCGCCCTGTGCATCCGCTCTGGTCTTTGCCGCACTTCTCCAAGCCGTCCGCCGACTGCGCGCGTGGTTCCTTTTCTATTGCGCCGTGTTCCTCGTTTCTGCCCCACCATCGTCCGCCCCTCACAGTGGATTGCCATACCCTTCCACTATACGCGACGTGGCTTGACCACATGCTTTCATCAACTGGCCCAACGCATCGGCCAATTCACCTGCTTTGTTGACTGGCGGTCCAGTGTGTTCACCGGCCAGACCATAGGCAGAGCGATTTGACAGAATGAGTCTATACGAAATCCGCTCTCAGCAGTTCGTGTTTAATGAGCACCTGCTGCAGATACTCCAGCGGCGTATTTTCCACACCCCGATACTCCGGCTTTGTATGCAAGTGGATCGCTTCCGGAAACTCCTCTCCGAGAATGGCGCGAATCCGTCTTCCGACCTTGTCGCAGTCTGCAAAAATATAGACTTGGGCGGTGTCGATCCGCTGGCGGAGTTGCATCAATAAACCGTGAGTCGGTACGCCAAACGTGCAGAAAATACAGGTATTGCCGTTTACCATGGGCAATAGCCGATCCCTGTCATGTTTGCCCTCCACGATGATGGCTGCATCCATGAACCATTCTCCTTCAGGAACGCCATTTTGAAACCATCGTCATTGTAAAGCAGTGTTCCCTGTTTTGCCGCACGGATCATCCCGCTGTGGACGGCCTGATTTTCGGGGGCAGGAGGTCTGATTCCACTGTTCTCAAGCGCAGGCCTTCATATCTGGGCAAAACCAGTAAACCACGAAATGCCCGTCGCGAGAAAGGGGTCGATCCATGCGGACCGACGGCAGAGAGGAACGTGTCCATCCGTGCAGGACGACGGAAGATGGGCTATGATGACAGCACGGCGTCATGATACGCAGTCACAAATGCGAGGTGCAAGGAATGGATCAATCAGCATTCAAAGAGGTCATCAGAGAAAGGCGCAGCGTCAGGCGTTTCGATCCGGCGCCCGTTCCCCTCGACGCCATACGGGAACTCGTTGACTGTGCTCGCTATGCGCCAAGCGACACCAACTCGCAGACATGGGAGTTTATCGCTGTGCTGAATCCGGACAGGATCCGCATGATTTCCGAGATCACCTGGGAAAAACTTCACGGCCTGGCCGAGGACGCTTTCGCACGCGGACGGGACAAGGAGGCGCGCCTGCTCGTCCGGTCATTTGGGCCTTACGCCACCGCATTTGAGCATGCGCCAGCCCTGATGGTTGTTCTGTCGACACCCTACGCCTCGAAGTTCCGCGACAGGATATTCGAGCCCCTGCAGTTCGTCTCACCACAGACGTGGGACATGGAGAGCATAAAAAGCAGTTGCCTGGCCGCCCAAAATCTGATGCTGGCGGCGCATGCCATGGGCCTGGGGAGTTGCCCCATGACGGGACCGGTGCTGCTCGCCGAACAGAGCATAAAAGAGCTTCTTGGCGTCGGCCCTGACCGCCAAATGAACATGGTCATTGCGCTTGGCTACCCTGCTGAAAAGCCAGCGGCGCCCAAGAGGAAAGAGGTTGACGACATACTTCGGATCATAGTGTGATCAACATGCGGCGCCGTATGGACGGACGCGAGCATCAGATGCATGAAGTCAGGCGTCGTGAAGAGTTGCAGAAGAGTTGAAATGGAGGCGGAAATGATGTATCATATCAGGCACGTAGGGTCAGGCATATCGACCGCAGGATGATGCGGATGTAGTTCAATGGTAGAGCGTCAGCTTCCCAAGCTGAAAGTTGCGGGTTCGAATCCCGTCATCCGCTCCACAAGAAAAGCCCGGTACGACAACATAAATCGGATGGTCGCCGGTGTATGGCTGCCATCCGATTGCTCGTTTGATCTAGTTTTGATCTAGTTTGGTCTAACGTGATCTACAGATAGGCTAGATCAGTCTTTCCGATTTATCCAGCGGTTTGTTGGGCGTGTTCGCCTGCTCAAACACTTGACCGAGCCGGTCCACAGCCCTCCGGTCCCGGTTCGCGTGCCCGTGGACATAGCGTGCAGTGGTGTTGATGCTGGCGTGTCTCATGAGTCGGCTTACCGTCTTGATGTCTTCCCCGCTTTCGAGCAATGCGCTGCCAAAACTGTGTCGAAGATCGTACAGGCGAACAGGAGGAAGATCGGCCCGCTCCAGAATTTTAGCAACGTGCCTCCTTGCCAGTACAATGTCCACTGGGTTGCCCACTGTATTAGTGAACGCCAATTTGTTATCGGTCCAATCTTCCCCCATCGAAAGCCGCATCTTGGCTTGCTCGCGTTTGTGAGTATGAAGAATCTCAACCAGCCTGTCGTTCAAGGGAAAATCCGTCTCGCTGTCGGCTGTCTTGAGTTCGTCAAACTCCCATCCTCCACCTGGT
>JAJYTO010000231.1 GCA_021793015.1 Bacillota bacterium | reverse complement strand
TCTGTTGAGAACCAATCTGGGAGTGTCGCCAACGGTGACTCCGGCCATGATTTGGACCACCCTGTTCGGTTTCGGCGTGATCTACCTGGTGCTGGGCATTGTGGATGTCTACCTGTTTGTTCACTTTATTCGCGAAGGCCCGGACTTGGGCGAGGATCCGTCGGAAATGGACCCCAAGATGACTCCGGAACTGTCGTGAATGGTGAATCGTGACGAAAGGGTGAGTTGTACATGACGCTCAATGTGGTGTGGTTTGTGCTGATTGCCATCCTGTTTACGGGCTTCTTCGTGTTGGAGGGCTTTGACTTTGGAGTGGGCATCCTGGCTCCCTGGATTGGGCGTACAGATGAGCAAAGGCGTCTGTTGGCGAATACCATCGGTCCCTTTTGGGACGCCAACGAAGTCTGGCTGATCACCGCCGGCGGCGCGATGTTCGCCGCCTTCCCCAATTGGTACGCCACTCTCTTCAGCGGCTTTTACATGGCTCTGTTTTTGCTCTTGCTGGCTCTGATTGTCCGCGGTGTGGCCTTTGAGTTTCGCAGCAAAATCAGCTCTCCTGCATGGCGTCGCACCTGGGACTGGATGTTGTTCATCGGCAGCCTGCTGCCGCCGCTTCTGTGGGGTGTGGCGGTGGCAAATTTCATGAAGGGAGTGCCCATCGACGCAAACATGGAGTATGCGGGGACCTTTTGGGATCTCATCAGCCCTTACACCGTGCTGGGTGGTCTGAGTTTGGTCCTGCTCTCTGTTTTGCATGGGGCCCTGTACCTGTGTTTGCGCACGGACGGCGCCTTGCAGACGATCGCCCGCGAGACCGCTCGCCGCACTGGCATACTCACCAGCCTGGTGTTGCTGTTGTTTGTGGTCATGAGCTACTACAACACCGACATGTTCAGCAAGGCAGGGGTGGATCCAGGCGCCATCCCGCTGCTGGCCGGCATGAGCCTGTTGGCCGCGCCCTTCTTCATTCACCGGAAACAGGATGGCTGGGCCTTTTTCATGAGTACCATGACCATTATTTTTTCCTCCGTCACCGTGTTCTTGGACATGTTCCCGCGGGTGATGATCAGCACGCTCAGTCCCAACTGGAGTCTGACCATCTTCAATTCCGCTTCCGGGCCGTACTCTCTGGGGGTGATGACGATTGTGGCAGTGACACTGCTGCCCATCGTGCTCGCCTACCAAGCTTGGAGCTATTGGGTGTTTCGACACCGCCTGCGCGTCGGCGGGCGCCTGGATTACTGACACGGAACTCTACCAGCCATTCAGAGCGCACAATATTTGTTGGCGCACCGTTCTTGCAGCCTCCCACTCTTCGGACACCATGTCCTCTTTCATAACGAAAGAGTCGTCGCCAATATTGGAATTATTTAAATAAAAAACCGCTAGTAAGGATATCGAACCAAAGGGCCGCAGCGAATTCCATTAAAGGCATCCCTGCTTCCACTTGACAAATACTCATAGAGCGGATGCAGAAATTCGATGCTTGTGGCGAGTCCTGCCTTTCTGTTTCGTTTGTTCCAAACGATCTCATGCTCGGAAAAAATCTCTTTCAGGCGATGTGCCATCAACGGATTCTTTGGCTGTTGTGCCACGCCTGATAGGATGATGTCGCAGGCAAATGTCAGAAGTGTTCCCATCAGGGCATACTCGCTCTTGACGATTTCGCCTTCTGGTTCTTCGAGTGCTGTATCGTTCATCATGGCGAGAAGATCCCGAATTTTACTCTTCACGGCTTCTATTTTGTGGAGGTCAAAGTTATATTCTGAACCTTCCCATCGCCATGGTCGCCACAGGATGTCGACCAGGGGTGCGAAATAGGTCGATTCGGGGTCCTCAACACCACCGGCCATGCAATGAAGGCACCCGAACTCCCAAGCAATTCGGCCCATTGTTCCGGTGTCATCTTTAAAAACATGCAGACTCAAGCCGTGTTCAAATCTGCTTCCTTTCCCCCTTGCAACATTCCAGGATTCTGCGGCACCGATCGCGAATCCGAGATAGCTCACAGACAAGGGTTGCCAATGTCCCCAATCTCCCCAGTCTGTGTTGAGTAATCCGAGGGCGCCATGTTCGAGTCCCGCGAGTACGGCATTTCTTATATTCTGTGCGGCTTGGCGCGATCGTCCCGAAAGGGACAACCATGTTCCGGTACTCGGACAGAGGATGAACGCTCGTCCTGCGTCGATCAAGGGACGCACCCGTTCTGCGAAGGGATAATCCGTGGTGTATCCCCATTCCAATGCAATGGCGTTTTGGGGTATCTTTGAGGCCAGGTCTGGATAGTGGCGAGTGATTGTATCGGACCAAAATAAGGCTCTACGGTCGTTTCTCTTTACCACGTCAACCACCTTTTTAAGAAACTCCAGGTAAACGAACGGGCGCCCCTGAGTCTCACATAGTCGTTGACTCTTGCCAATGCCGAGGTCGAATGTCTCATCGAACCCTATATTTACAAAACGACTTGAAAAATAGGGCGTTAATTCTTCTAGAAGACCTTCTATGAAAGCGACACTCGCCGGATCTGTTGGATTGAGGGAATATGGGTAAGGGTACGGACCATCCGGAAAATTGCCACCCTCCAGGCATTCGGCAAGTTGGCTGTATTGGGGCTGGCGCAACCAGTCTGTCAAGTGTCCGTAGGAATTCTGGTTGGGAACCAAGTCGACAAAACGTTCGCGACAGTAGGCGTCGAGCGTCAAAATCCCCTCTCCTGTGAGCCGATCAGATCCTTGGCGGTTCTCAGGATGAAGTCGATAGGCAAAAGCATTTTCCATGTAGAGTTCCAAATGGTTGATCTTCAAATCCGCCAACAGATCAACGAGATGAAAAAGGGTGTCTTGGGTGGGGATTTTAGAACGGCTGACGTCAAGCATAACACCGCGGATCGAAAGATCCGGATAGTCCGTAATACGCAGACACGGAAGGGTGGTTCCATGCTCCTGTATCAATTGCCAGAGTGTGGACATGCCATAAAAAGCGCCGGCGGGATCGACGGCGTGGATATAGATGGAATCGGCACGTATGTCCAACTTATATTCTTCTGGATGTGTCATGTACGCACTCGGACTTAGGGTGATCGTGATTCCTTCCATGGGTTCGAATTGATCCGCAATGATGGGTATTTTCAATCCGTTTCGTGCCGCTAGGCGTTCCACAAAGCGCCGAGCTGTGAAGTAGAGGGTCTGCGGAGCGGAGGCAATTCGAATACACTGACCGGACCTCAGTGTGAAGGTTCCGTTCATGAGTTGCAGTTTCTGAGGTATGGGCAACAGTGATATTTTATCGAGCAGGGTCATGATACTGCTCCTTTCGAGCGGTCAGCGAGCTGTACGGTCCCGATTTTATACCAACCCGTTTTCGTTTGTGGGAGAATGGTGGCTAAGGTTATGGACGGTTTGTTATCATGTTGGCTGTCTACAATGGCGAGCCCGAGACTATACTTCCCCGCATCCACTTCATTCCAACAAGTTTCCGATGAATAGGCATTCTCCTGATTCTGAAGCCAGTCGGATGGATCGACGTCGGTGACCACGGATATTTTCGCAGATATGCCAGACTGGATATCGAGCAAGGCGAATGCGACGCGATACTTGTGATTCCAATTTGGCGTGTCATTGGGCAGTTTGCCGACGCCATAGTTGATCCACGAATGGTGAATGCGCATCTTTCGATCGTCGTCAATTACAGATTCATAGCGAATGGCGGACACATGAAATCGGTACCCTCCCCGGCGGGCGAAATGTTCCACCAAATCTCTCGCATGACGCATCCATGCCGATGCGTCTTCTGGCCCCCTTAGATCCAAGGTATTCGCATGGAGTTGCAAGGCGTCAGATACAACGCGCAAGAGAACGTCCCGGAGTTTCATGAAACCGTCGCCTTCCCACCACGATGACCGGGAAAGAAGGTGATGGTAACAATTTTCTGCGAATACGGCCGTCTGCGGCCAACGGGCCAGAATTTTCTCCTTGTCGATCGAGGTTAGCCACAGTGGACTGCCAAAACTGTCCCGGCGAAGTACGTATCCGACGTGACGGACGGCCCAATCGCTCAACGCGTCTGGAATGGCGCCAATCTGGGCACCGAGGAGCACTCTTGTAAAGTGGTTGGCATACGTCTCGGTGATCCAGCGAAAGGCGGACTGTAAGTCTTCGTCCGCCTCCACGCGTATGTGATGCATCTCACCCCACCACCCGAGTCCCTGTCCGTCGATAAAATCGACTTCATCCGGATCGTCAAACCGGGCAGCGAACGCCCTGACAAATGCTTCGAAGTATAATTGGAATGTACGATCGGTGACTGTTGGATTCCAATAGGTAAAAGCCCGACCGTGCGAGTCCTCCCAAGTTTCCTCGTACCCTTGGGCACCAGCGTGCCAGACGAATTCAGGCGTCGCTTGCCGATAGCTGTTTTGGCTGTCCACGTATACCCGGAACGCCAATCTGAGATGACGCTGCCGGGCTCCATCGATTAGGGCTATAAAATTTGCATCTTGTTCCCAGGCATAGTGTCCTTTGGACGGTTCAAGTTGGGCCCATGGCACTCGGATATATTGGATATTTGCCAGAGCGCTGGCCCCGCTTTGATCCTGTGCCGCCCAATATGCGGCGGCATCGGGGAAGCCGTTGTCGGGGAGGGCGGGATTTGCGGTGTCATGATAGAAGGCATCGACATACAGCATCCAACCCATTGCCGGATTTTTGAGCAATGAGGTTGCGTCATAAGGCGGTTGATATGAGTGCTCACCCTTGGGCATCCTATTGTCCCTCCGTTCTTTCGTTTGTCTTATTTGTTCATATCTCGAGCCAAGTCTGTGATAACCGTGTGAATGATCAGTTCTTCACGCGAGTTATCGATTACTCAACATGATCGGTGTGGATTTTGCAAGAATAAATGATTCGGGAAGATTCTTTTTGGAAATCCCCCGCGCACTCTTGAAAGTGCATTCATTTCATGTTAGCATACATTCAATAGTTAGCAAGCCTTTTTTACTAATACGTATGATGCCTTTGCAGAGGAGGCGATGGTCGGTCATTGATGACCGAGACTGCGTCAACAAAATAGGAAAATTGAAGGGGGTAACTGTGTTGAGGAACAAGTCGATTGTGTATTCGGCTGTGGCAGTTCTGTCCTTATCCGCTCTCTTGGCAGGGTGCAGTGGAGGAGTGACCGCTACTGAGGCTGCGGCGACAAAGTCGAACCCGCTATTAACGCCGACGACCGCGCCCGTGACGCTGACCTACAGCGGGTGGGGGATTCCCGCCCAGATTCAGTCGTACCAGAA
>JAJYTO010000230.1 GCA_021793015.1 Bacillota bacterium | reverse complement strand
CTGCGCCGTGTTGCTCGCACACTCGCGGCGTCCGCGGCCCGTCTCCGGTTCGCGGCGACAAAACGTAATATAGCACAGCCCACCAACGCCAGTCAACCAAAAGTAGAGCATTTTTTGTATGGTAATATATTGCACGTCGCTGAGCCTATTTGCAATTTGGAATACGCATCCACAACGCTGACTGCAAGAGTTTTCGATCATCGCGACGGCTTTCGCCCCAGGGCCACAACCTGTGCGCTGGAGTGAAATTCCCACGTGCTCTCCTCATCGGCATAGGCGGCAAGGCAAATGTCAAAGTCCCGTTCTGACATGATACCTTCACGGACCAGATCCTCGCGCACAGAGAGAAATCGTCTCACTGCAAACAGATGTGCGGGATCATTGGGTTGAACGAACGCATGCTGCGACAGCACCTGCGCAGAAGCCGCAACTTGAGCGAAGTCCGCCCGCTGCAGAAATGTTGACAGCTTGCGTCCAACGGCGCGGTCGCCGCCCTGCGCCTGCTGCAGACGTATGAACGCACTGTGCAGATCGACAAACGCGCTCGATTCTGGATACGTAACGGTCATGTTTTCATCAATGTCGATGAGAATCACATATCCACCCGGTCGCAGCACTCGCCTCATCTCATTGATCGCGCGTGTTGCATCCGTGAGGTGCTGCAACACGAAGCGAGCGATCACCACATCGAAAGACTCGCTTCTGTAGGGCATGCCGTACACATCGCCTTGATCAAACTGCGGGATGCCGTCAGCGCGATATCCCCCCTTATTTCCGACAGCTCCTGCGAGTTCACGTGCGACAACGTTCTTTTCGTCGTCGAAATCGATTCCCCTAATCTGCAGGCCAAGCGGCAAACAGGCAAGATCGATCGCCAATGCGCCAAACCCGCTTCCGACATCCAGCACGGTTGCGTTTGCGAAGAGCGGCAGTTGTCCATATAATGCCCTGCGCGACGCTCCTGTATAGATCGTCTGCTCCAACAGCCAGCGATCCCGAATAGTGGGATGAGCCAGGAGATAGTCCGCGAGCGTCTCATCAACCACCCGCCAATTTACATCATCCACCACAATGCCCCCTTATTTCCACGCAACGCCGAGGGCTATTGACAGTGTGCCCACAGACAGACCGAATCTGGAGACACTGTCATTCTCTCGACCAGATCAAGCGGCAGTTACCGACTCTGCCTCTTTTTGAGCTGCCAACGCAGATAGGCGTTGACGAAGCCGTCGAGATCCCCGTCGACAACCGCCAGCACATTGCCCACCTCATGGTTGGTTCGATGATCCTTGACAAGAGAATAGGGGTGAAACACATATGAGCGAATCTGGCTTCCCCATCCGATATCCTTCTGCTCTCCGCGCAGAGCAGCCAACTCTGCCTCCTGCTCTTCGCGTTTTTTCTCATAGAGCCGGGCTACCAGCAGCTTCATGGCCACTGCACGGTTCTGGATTTGCGAGCGTTCACTCTGGCACGTCACCACGATATTGGTGGACAGGTGTGTAATCCGTACGGCCGAATCCGTCGTGTTGACATGTTGACCGCCCGCTCCGGTCGAACGGTACGTATCCACCTTGATCTCTTCCGGTCGGATTTCAACTGCCACATCCTCGTCAATCTCCGGGATCACGTCCATGGAGGCAAAAGAGGTATGCCGACGCCCCGAACTGTCAAACGGAGAAATCCTCACCAGACGGTGAACACCCTTCTCCGCCTTCATATACCCATACGCATTGTGGCCTTTGACCAGCAACGTAACACTCTTCAAGCCAGCCTCATCACCAGGCAGATAGTCCAGCGTTTCAATCTTCCAGCCTCTCCGGTCCGCCCATCTTGTGTACATGCGCAACAACATCAGAGCCCAGTCTTGAGACTCTGTGCCTCCCGCTCCGGGATGCAATTCGACAATCGCGTTGTTGCGATCATACGGTCCATCGAGCAACAGTTCCAGATCGAACGCGTCAAGTTCCGCAAGCAATCTCTCGCTGCCGCTGTCGGCCTCCGCAAACAATTGCTGATCCTGTCCCTCTTCCGCCAACTCGTGCGCCACTTTCAGATCTTCAAGCTCATTGAGCAGTTCAGTATAACGTTCCGTCAGACCCTTTACGCCATTCAACTCCGCAATGACCTTCTGGGCATGCTCCTGGTCATCCCAAAAGTCACTGGCAGTCATCCAGTTCTCCAGTTCACGTATGCGGGCGACCTTCGCCGCTACGTCAAAGAGACCTCCCGATATCCGCCAACCTTTGGTCCATACTCTGCAACTGTTGTCTCAATTCTCCGAACGTTTCCGCCATCAAACAGCCCCCTGTTCCAAAAATAAAGATGGTCCCTGCCGGTCGGAGTCATATATTGCGCCACGGGCGCAATATATGACTCCGACCCAAGCAAGCCTCGCACCCGTGAAAAACTTTCGGCGCCCGTCATGACGAGGTAAATAGAGGTTGCGGCGTTTCCGCCGGCAACTCCTGAAATGCAACCTGCGACTTGAACATGTAGGTCGCCACATCCTCGCGGATGCTGTGGATCATCTGTTCAAACATATCGTAACCTTCCTGCTGGTACGCGGTGAGCGGATCAATCTGCGCATACCCGCGCAGATGAATGCCCTGACGCAATGTCTCCATGGCGTCGATGTGGTCCATCCATTTGGCGTCCACCGTGCGCAGCAGCACCATGCGCTCCAGTTCGCGAACGAACTCGCCAAGCTCGGCTTCGCGCGTCTGATACTCCACCTCCACCTGCTCATACAGATAGTCCCGAAGTTCCTCCCGTTCCAACTTGCGCAGGTCCTCCTCATGAATCCGGTCCGGGGTCAGAAAGAGGTGTTCCCCATATTCCAACAAGCCGGGAATATCCCAGTCCTCCGGAATCTGATCTTCCATACAGAACGTCCGGATCATAAAGTCAACCAGATCGCGCCCCATGCCCGACACAATGTCGCGGAGATGGTCCTGCTTGAGAATTTGCATGCGCTGGCGATAGATCACCTCGCGCTGCTTGTTCATCACATCGTCATATTTCAACACATGCTTCCGAATGTCGTAATTGTTGGCCTCAACCTTGCGTTGGGCCCTTTCGATGGCCTTTGTGACCATTTTATTTTCGATCGGTTGATCTTCCTCAATCCCCAGCTTATCCATGAGTCCCATGATATTCTCAGCGCCGAACAGTCGCATGAGGTCGTCTTGCAACGACAGGTAGAACTGCGACGATCCGGGATCGCCCTGGCGACCCGCCCGTCCGCGCAACTGGTTGTCGATGCGCCTGCTCTCATGGCGCTCCGTGCCGATGATATGCAGCCCTCCAAGCTCCACGACGCCGTCGCCCAAAATGATGTCCGTACCGCGGCCCGCCATGTTCGTCGCAATGGTCACCTGGGCGTACTCTCCGGCATGCGACACGATCTCGGCTTCCCGCTCATGGTGCTTTGCATTGAGCACCTGATGCTTGATTCCCCGTTTGCGCAACATATCGGACAGCAGTTCCGATTTCTCTACCGAGGTGGTGCCCACGAGAACCGGTTGTCCGGTTTTATTCCGCGCCTGAATCTCGTTGACCACCGATTGAAACTTACCCCTCACCGTTTTATACACGGTGTCGGACTGGTCGCGGCGTTGGTTCGGTTTGTTCGGAGGAATCTGCACGACATCCATGCCGTAGATGTCGATCAATTCCTGCTGTTCCGTCTTCGCGGTGCCTGTCATGCCGGACAGTTTTTTGTACATCCTGAAGTAGTTCTGCAAAGTGATGGTGGCCAGAGTCTTGGATTCGTTCTGCACCTTGACGCCTTCCTTGGCTTCTATCGCCTGGTGCAATCCGTCGCTGTACCGACGACCCTGCATCATGCGACCGGTAAATTCGTCAACGATGACAACTTCTTCGCCCTGCACCACATAGTCCTTGTCCCGCTTCATCAGCGCGTGGGCTTTCAGAGCCTGTGTGATATGGTGGTGGGTCGTCACCTGGTTGGGGTCAAACAGATTGTCCAGGTGAAAATACCGTTCCGCCTTATGGATTCCCGTGTCAGTCAGATTGACGCTGCGCGCCTTTTCATCAAACTTGTAGTCATTCTCCACCGTGAGCGAACGCACAAACAGATCTGCCATGAAGTAGAGGTCGGTGGATTTTTCCGCCGGGCCGGAGATGATGAGCGGCGTTCGCGCCTCATCGATCAGGATGCTGTCGACCTCGTCAACGATCGCGTAGTGCAGCGGACGCTGCACCATCTCTTCAAGCGTCATCACCATGTTGTCGCGCAGATAGTCAAACCCGAATTCGTTGTTCGTTCCGTAGGTGATGTCGGCTCGATACGCTTCCTGTTTTTCGGAGTGCGACAGCCCGTGCACATTCAAGCCCACCGTAAGGCCCAAAAAGCGGTACAATTGCCCCATCCACTCGCTGTCGCGGCGCGCAAGATAATCGTTCACCGTGACGACATGCACACCCTGGCCCGCCAACGCGTTCAGATACGCCGGCAGCGTGGCCACCAAAGTCTTGCCTTCACCGGTTTTCATCTCTGAAACGCGGCCATGATGCAAAACGATGCCGCCGATCAACTGTACGTCAAAATGACGCATGCCCAAAGTCCGTTTGGCCGCTTCGCGAGCCACCGCAAAAGCTTCCGGAAGGAGCGCGTCAAGTTTTTCGCCGTTTTCGTACCGCTCTTTGAACACCGCCGTCTTGCCGCGCAGTTCTTCGTCGCCCAGCGCCTCCAACTGCGGTTCCATCGTCCGGATTTTCTCAATGGTCCTGAGCAGTCGCTTGATTTCGCGATCATTACTGCTGCCCACGACATTTTTAATGAACCCTATCAACAGGGTGTCACTCCCCTCAACCCGACAACAGCATACATTCCCGTCCACCGCAAATTCTCCGCCGAGAATCCGGATCAGTCTTCAGTGTCGCGCCGACTCCTCGACCGCAACGAATATTCATGGCCCGCCGGCGATCGGAAGGCCCATCATACAGGCCCCAGATTATCATTGTACCTCTTTCCCATCGCGCATACAATAAAGAGCGGCTTCGGCCGCCCTTTATTGTATAAAATGACCTGCCTTTAACACGCCCAGCTTTCATGAGCGGTGGGAAATGCTGCGGTTATACTCGTATTCACCGTTGGCGACGCCCAGAAGCAGGGCCGTGGCGATCACGGCCGCCCACGGTGTGGTGATGGTTCGCGCGCAAATCACGCCGGCAAGACCGATCAACAGGGTGACCAGCAAGGTCACGGGCAGCGAGGCCGCGCCGGACAACCGCCGAATATTCCAGAAAAGCAGATGTGCAGCCTT
>JAJYTO010000229.1 GCA_021793015.1 Bacillota bacterium | reverse complement strand
CGTCGTGCGTTTGGTCAACCCCGTATAGACGATCACATAGAAAAACAGTCCGATCAACGCCATGAGCGCTGACAGTGTGGTGGCAAAGAGCCCAAGCAAACTGATCCCGACAACTCCCAGCACGATACCGAGCGTCATCACCCTCCACGCGGGAATCCTGCCGTTTGGCAATGGGCGGTCCTGTGTGCGCGGCATGAGCTGATCGATATCGCGATCCATATAGTTGTTCAAAGCGCACCCGGACATGACGACCAAACTGCCGCCGACCAGAGTGACGCAACCAAGTATGATGTCTGGACGCCCATGGGCCGCAAGCCAAAGACCTGTGAATGTCGTCAGCATATTCGATATCGTAATGCCCGGCTTGACAACATTCACATAGTCGCGCCATGTGCTGTCCGCCGATCTTTCCGAAGCCGAAGACTCCCCGTCCAGCGAATCAGGCGCGAGCACCAACGGCTGTTCCATATCCTTTCACCCCCGTATTGCAATGAAAACCAAAAGGGCCATTGGCCGCCATGAAGCACATCCGGAATGCACTCTCGCCCTGGCACTCATTGTACCTCTTACTAGTCACTTTGGACTACTGGTAATATAACTTCCCGCACAAATGGACTACAAAAGGCGCCGCCACAATCATAGATGATGCCATGAGGACGCCAGTCATGCCTAGAATACAAATTATCATACCGGCAGTCCGCCGGCAATCATCACGCGACCACACAAACCTCACGGGTTCGGAAGCGGACAAATCAATGGCGATGCAAACATAGCATTATGGAACCGGCCATTCCTTGAGTTGCAGGCGCCGATACAGCCTGTCGGACGCTTCGTCGAACAGTCGGACGGGGACGGCGGGCAGTTCGCTTATCGATGCCTGTGATTCTTTTGCGACTGTTATCAGGTGTTCATAAAATCTCCCCATGTGCTGAGCGGCAACACCTGTTGCCGCGTGATCGCCTTTTCCCGCACCTCCGCGACCGACCAGGTTGCCGACCGCTCCGCGGCGCAGCACCGGTACAAATGAGGGCGCGGCTGAATCTCCAATAGCCGAGCGATAAAAATCCTCGACCACTCCTTCCCGATCAAGGCCGTTCTCAACCACATTCACAAACGCGCTGACCGCTGTCACAGCGGCGATTCTTCGCTGAGCCACGCCAGCAAACTTGACACCCGCGATCGACAGATCGTAGCGACCGGGACAGTAGGCGCCCGCCACTTCTCCTGCAGAAACCGGGCCATACGGCTCACAGGCGAGCAACAGCCAGTCGCACAACACCGTAAACGCCTCGTCAAGTGACCATGCTCCCGGCAACATCAGCGTCACATTGGCCACGCCAGCGTCCAGCGGGATCGCAAGACCGCCAAATGGCCTGACCGCCACGGGCAGACCGCGTTTCGTCGCCTCCAGGGCTGCGCGCGCTGCCTGCGGCAACGAGGCGTCCCGCGCTCCCAGCAGCAGGCAGCGTTCATGCGCCCACACACGGAACACCGGATGACCGAGTTCCCGACAGAACAGCGCGTGCGCCTCCTGTTCGACAAACGGCCGAAGGGCGCCTGTCCGATAAATCGGCAACGTCTTGGCAAGATATATTCTTTCAATCCGATTGTTCCAGACATTGTTCACGCCTTCTTCACTGATTCCCCGGCTCCCCGTCATACCAAGTCTGAAGTTCCCTCCCACAACAAAGCGTTACGCGCGTACGCTCTGCTCCAGAGATTCCGCTCGCGCCGCATCAGCAGTCTGAAGTCCGACATTCACCTCTTTAATGTCCTCGGAGATTGGATGCATCGCCGCGACGAAGTCTTTAGGCCTGTTTGCAAATGTGAGAATCTTGACTCGCGCCATCGCCTCCGCGCCAAGACGCAAATCACCGAGCACAGCACCGATGTACCCTCCGGCATTGACCGCCTGGATGTCGCTGTAGTGAGCAGGCAGAACAATCATGTCGTCAGACATGCTCTTAATCTCTCGCAGCACCGTGTTGAACAGCTTGTCTGCCCATTCCTGCGCACTGCCCGGCAGATCGGCAATACCCACTTCCCCGACGGTGATCGCGTCGCCAGAGAGCAGGCAATCACTGCCTGCGACAAGCAGCGTATTGCCGCGCGTTTCACCCTCTGTATCGAGAATGATCGCACGAATATCAATAGATCCCACATGCATGGTGCCGCGCCTCAACCAATGGATCGGTACGTCGTGTCGATGGATTTCACTGTAGGCCATGTAATACTCTGCGCCTGTTCGACGCAGCAAATCAGGCGCCCCCGATACATGATCCGTGTGAACATGCGTATCGATGACATGTGTGATTTTCGCATTTTCACGATCGGCAATGGCCAGGTACTGTTCGATGTGACGGGATGGATCGACTACAATGACCTGATTGGCCGTTATTATGCAGTGCGAAAGACAACCTGTGGCCAAGCGATTGATCTGGATCAGCTTCATTTTGGAGTTTGTCAAAATGGTGCACTGCAGATAAAAATCATCCCATGCAAAGGGACCGCCCTCCAGGTATGACACCCGATACCCCTTGTCAAGCAGCCGCTTCGCAATCTTCGTCGCGGCGTCATCATACTGGGACACAAGAACGACATGACTGTGCTGCGGAATCATCTGATCGTTCACTTCAAGTTCCTTAAAATCGAAATAGGGCACGTTGACACCCTGCAGGGACATGCCTTTGATCTGCCAGTTCTGAAACGCACTCTTCCCACGGATGTCCAACAGGACATATGATTGACCCTGACTCATCCGTTCCCACATATTCTGTACGCTAATGGGCTCCACGTTCATGTGCGCTTCCCCCTGTCCACTCGTTTGGTCCCTTTGAGACGCCACTCATAGAGGTTGTTCTTATAATGTGCACAGGACTCAACGGTTTCATGCGATCGCCAGCGTGCTCGGCTTACACGAGAGGGCCGCAAGAACCATTCGCGTGTAAGCTCCGATGCAACGCCGTGCCCTCGGCGCACTCCCCCGACGCGTCAATAAAGGACCCCGATGGCAAGGACCGCCCACCCAGCAATAAATGCCAGACCGCCCAGCGGCGTGATAGCCCCAAACGCCCTGCGGCCGGTCAGACACAACAGATACAGACTACCCGAGAAGAGGAGCACGCCGAAGACAAACAGCCACCCGGCCGCAATCGTCCACGCTCCATACCGGCCGCCCAAAATCCCGGTCGCAATCATTGCCAGCGCATGATACATCTGATACTGTACGCCCGTCTGATAGACGGCCATCCGTTCAGGCGACAGACGCTTGCGCAGCGCATGCGCGCCAAATGCTCCGAACGCGACAGCGAGCAAAGCCAAGAGCGAACCCAACGCCAACCATACGTGCGGCATGATCCTCCCACCTTTTCCGGACACCTCTTAAAAATAATCCGTTGCGGTCCGCCACAGGCAATCTGGAGCAGTACGCCAGGGACAATTCACGGCAGTCCGCCAAAAAGATCCCGGCGATGCGCCAAACGCGAGCCGGAACCGTCTGCGCCAAACGCCAGCAGGAGCCGTGTGCGCCAAACGCAATCCGGGCGGTTCGCCAAACGCCAGCAGGAGCCGTCTGCGTTAAGCAAAGAAGTCGTCGGCAAGCCGACTCCGGCAACGCCGGATCGCCGCTCTCTTTACCGCACGGCAGATCACTTGCTCTCTTCGCCCGACGCCGTTTCCAGGCTCACGCCCTTGCCGGTCTCTATCCCGCCGTAATACCAGGCGACCGCCCCGGCCAAGCCAATCACCCACACGATCAGATTAAAGAGCATGTATTGATTGAGTCCATAATTTTGCGTCATGTAGATCGTGACGATGTACAGTCCAATGCTGACAAAACGCACAACGGCGGTATAGGTTCCACGAATTTCCGTGGGCCAGACCTCGCTCTTCAAGGTGTCTTCAGTCAAGTAGCTGATGTTCACGAAAACGTTCAAAACGACCAGCAGAATCCAGAAAAACGCCAAGTCCTTGGTCCACTGCGCCGTGGTCAAAAAAATCACAAGGGTGACCAGGGCCGTTCCGCCGTAACCCAGCACAAGCAATGCCTTGCGACTCAGGCGGTCGGCCCAGAAACCGAAGAATCCGGAGACAAACCCCACACCGGTCGCCACCAGCAGAATCATGGCGGTCAAATTTTTGAAATAGGTCGGTCCCAGCACATACGTCATCAGCCCGAATCCGGCCGCTCCCGCGAACGCCGTGGTGATCGTGACAAACAGACGCAGCCCGATCCCTGTCCTGCGCACCGCAACGGAACTTTGTCGAACAGCGGCCTGCCGCGCCTCGTACTCCTGCGTTCCATAGAACCGTTCAATCTCCGATTGGGCGCGATCCGCCAATCCTTTGCGCTGCAGCCAGCGAATCGACTCCGGAGTGCGGCTTCGCGCCAGCAACAGGACAAACAGGACAACGACAATGGTCGCCGCGACCATACCACGCTGGAATGACACCGAGTTATAAATGCTCAAAAGAGAAACGGCTGCGAGCAGAAACCCGCCTAGATTAATGAAGTTCAATTCCAGGAACATCGTCTTGCTGCGATGTCGCGTCGGCATCATTTCATGAGAAGCCGCCATGATCGTATTCATCTCGCCGCCTGCCGCAAACAGCAGGACGGCCAGGAAAACGAGAATCAGGACATACGTATAACTGAACACAATGCCGACCGCACCGACGCCGTACAGCGCCATCGTGGTGTAAAAGGTGTTCTTGCGCCCGATGCGGTCAGCCAACGGCCCAGCCACCATGATGCCGATAATAAGCCAAATGGGCGCCCAAGCCAGCAACAGCGAGCGCAAAGAAGGCGGCATCGAGACCCATCCCGTAGCAATCGACGCCATGCCAAAAATATAAGCCTCAAGCAACATGCCAAGGCCAAATGACCAGAACGCCCAGCTGTCTGTGCGCGTCCAGCTCTCTACAGCGGCGGCTTGTCCTGTCTCCATTCTGTTAACCCCCTTTCATGTGCGATCGCGTAACCGACAATCGCTGTCTCTATGTTAACCATAGAATCGGTTTTTTTCCATCCCTCCGTTCATACTGTCCCGGAAAATCGCCGCAGGCGTATTTTTCTTCCCGATTGTTGGTGCTGCGCAAGTGAGATTTTGCTTCGCAAAAATCAGGCATGGTCGTCTATCCCGGAACCAACGTGGCCTGACGGCCACTGCCAACCATGGCAGCTTCTCAGAAGCGGCAGGCAAGTTGCCGTATAAAAATACGGTGGCCCCTGCCTGTCAGGACGGATCCTGCATGCCGCTCAGACAGCCGCGGCCTAAAGGCCGCTAATACTCGCTGCAGCGGCATGC
>JAJYTO010000228.1 GCA_021793015.1 Bacillota bacterium | reverse complement strand
CGCTGCCCGATCTGGAGCGGGGACTCTCCGACGATACGGCGGCCGTCATCATACAATATCCCAATTTCTTCGGTTCCGTCGAAGATGTCCGCGATATCGCGCAACGCGCCCACGCCCGCGGCGCTCTGCTCATTGTGAGCGCGTATCCGATTGCGCTGGGGCTGCTGGAGGCGCCTGGTTCGCTCGGAGCCGACATCGCTGTCGCGGAAGGACAGTCACTCGGCAACTCTTTGTCATTTGGCGGTCCCTACCTCGGCGTCATGGCCACCACGTCGGCTCTGATGAGGCGCCTTCCCGGACGCATCGCGGGACAGACGAAGGATCGCGCCGGCCGACGCGGCTTTGTCCTGACGCTGCAGGCTCGCGAACAACACATTCGTCGGGAAAAGGCATCGTCGAATATTTGCTCCAATCAGGCCCTGAACGCGCTGGCGGCGTCTGTGTACCTCAGTTGCATGGGGCCGGGCGGGCTGCGGGAAGTCGCCCGTCAATGTCTCGCCAAAGCCCGCTACGCGGCGGAAAGATTCACGCGGGCGGGGGCTGAACTGGCATTTGCAAGTCCCTATTTTAATGAATTCGTGTTGCGTCTGGGGCCGAAAAGTACGCAGATTGTATCCGCTCTTGCATCTGAAGGCATTTACTTCGGCGTGCCGCTCGGGGAATATTATCCGGAACTTGGGGAGCATGTCCTTGCGGCGGTTACAGAAGTGATGCCAAAGGCCGCCATCGACCATGCGGCAGAACGACTGGAGGCGATGATGTGAGCAGGCAGACAGCCGATTATCCGCTCATTTTTGAACGCAGCGTTGCGGGACGCGCAGGCTGCAGCCTGCCGGAACTCGATGTTCCGGATGTCGAACCGGGCGACCTGTTTCGCCAGGACTACTTGCGGGCTGAGGCGCCCCTGCTGCCGGAGGTGAGCGAAGTTGACCTGATCAGGCACTACACAGGTCTCTCAAGGCGCAATCACGGCGTGGACTCAGGATTTTATCCGCTTGGCTCCTGCACCATGAAATACAATCCGAAGCGCAATGAAGCGGCTGCGCGGCTTCCCGGTTTCGCGTTGATTCATCCCTGTCAGCCGGAAGAGAGCGTGCAGGGCGCCCTTGATTTGCTGTACCGTCTGCAGGAGTATCTCGCGGAGATCACCGGCATGGAGGCCGTCAGTCTGCAGCCTGCCGCGGGCGCCGCCGGTGAATGGACAGGACTGATGATGATACGCGCGTATCACGAGCGGCGGGGAGAGCGCAGGACCAAGGTGATTGTGCCTGATTCTGCTCACGGCACCAATCCAGCCAGCGCAGCGATGGCCGGTTTTACGACTGTGACCATCCGTTCCGACGAGCGCGGAGCGGTGGATCTGGAAGCTCTGAAGAGCGCGGTGGGTCCCGACACGGCGGCCCTCATGTTGACCAATCCGAGCACGCTCGGATTGTTTGAGGAAAATATCGTCGAAATCGCAGATATCGTTCACGCTGCCGGGGGACTCGTTTATTATGACGGCGCCAACGCCAACGCGATTCTCGGGTATGCGCGTCCCGGCGACATGGGGTTTGATGTCGTGCACCTGAATCTGCACAAGACGTTTTCAACACCGCACGGCGGCGGCGGTCCAGGCGCCGGGCCTGTGGGAGTCAAGGCGCCCCTGATTCCCTTTCTGCCCGTTCCGACAGTCGCCAAGCGTTCCGACGGGTCCTTTTATCTGGATGCGCAGCGGCCGCAGAGCATCGGGAAAGTGAAGGGGTTTTACGGGAATTTCGGCATACTGGTGCGGGCGTACGCGTACATCCGTACGATGGGGCCGGATGGACTGAAGCGTGTGGCGCAGGATGCCGTGTTGAACGCGAACTATATGCTGAGGCGTTTGGCGCCGTACTATCATGTGCCCTTTGACCGCGTCTGCAAACATGAATTTGTGCTGTCGGGCAAGTCGTTCAAGGCGCGCGGCGTCAAGACGCTCGACATCGCCAAGCGGATTCTCGATTTTGGGTATCATCCGCCGACGATCTATTTTCCGCTCAATGTCGAAGAAGCGTTGATGATTGAACCGACTGAATCAGAGACTCGCGAAACCCTTGATGCGTTCGTCGACGTGATGATTCGCATCGCCCGGGAAGCTGAGGAAACGCCGGACGTTGTGACAATGGCGCCGCACGAAACCGTGATCGACCGCCTCGATGAGACGGCGGCGGCGCGCAACCCCATTTTGCGCCATACGCCGGAGTCGTGAGGCGAACCGCGCAGCGCGCCCGTCTGGCAGCGCACCCCATTTCCGCATCATGGCAGGAGATGCGCCGTCGGGGGATGCGTGTGCCGAGGCGCCCTATTTCCGCACGACGGCATGGGATGCGTATGTCGAGGCGCCCCATTCCCGCATGGCGGCATGGGGTGCGCCTGGCGATGCGTCTCATTTTCGTATCGGGGCGTGGGTGCGTCGTCAGGGAAACGAAACGGATGCAGGGTGTATGGTACAATCATCGGTGAAAGGCGGGAGGTGTTGCCGGATGCGGCACATTGCAGTGATTCATGGTCCCAACCTGAATCTGCTCGGACAACGGGAACCGGGCGTCTACGGCGCCGCGACGCTTGCAGAGATCAATCAGCGCATGCAGGAAGTTGCCGACTCACTCGGCGTCTCCGTGGACTTCTTCCAATCCAACAGCGAAGGCGCCATCATCGATCATCTGCACGCCGCGCTGGGGCGGGCTGACGGCGTTGTCATAAACCCCGGCGCCTACACTCACTACAGCATTGCGTTGCGCGACGCCGTGGCCGCCATTTTGTTGCCTGTCGTTGAGGTGCACCTGTCGAATATTCACGCACGGGAGTCATTTCGTTCCCAGTCTGTGATCGCGCCTGTCGCGTGGGGGCAAATCAGCGGATTTGGCCCGATCGGGTATGAACTGGCCTTGCGGGCTCTCGCCGCCAAGCCGTCTTGAAGAGGGGCCGCGCAGGGAAAGCCGCCAAGCCTTCTTGAAGAGGGCCTGTCCTAAAGAGGGTTCAGGCGAGGCTAGTTGCAAGAGGGGCCGCGCAGGGACGGTCGCAAAGACTGGTCGATCTGAAGATACGCATACTTTTACGGGGAGGAATCGCATGTGGAAAAACGCCGGGAGCGTATATGGGCGCGGATTGAAGCTGCGGATGTCGGGGGATTTTTGACGTATGCGCCTGAGAATCGCTATTATATCACAGGATTCACGGGGTCTTCCGGCTATGTGCTGATGACGGCGCAGGAGACCGTGCTCTTGACGGATTCCCGCTATGCTGTTCAGGCGACGGCGCAGGCGCAGGGCGCAACGGTCGTCATGCACGCCGCGCGTTGGCTGGATACCCTTCGCGAGCAGGTGAAGCGGCTGGCGATTCGAAGGCTCGGTTTTGAACCGGGGTCCATTACATACAAATCCTTTTTGGAGCTCCAGGATGCGCTTCCCGGCATTGAACTTGTGCCGCAGAGCGATGTTGTGGAGCGGCTGCGCATGGTCAAAGAGGCTGCCGAACTGGAGCGGATCGCGGACGCCGCAAAGATTGCGGATGATGCCTTTGCGCACATCGCCGGCTACATCCGTGCGGGTGTGAGCGAACGCGACGTGGCGCTGGAACTTGAAATATTCATGCGCAAACAAGGCGCCGCAGGGATCTCCTTTACTACGATTGTGGCCAGCGGAGAGCGGTCCGCACTTCCGCACGGGGTTGCAACGGATCGCGTGATTGGACGGGGTGATTTTGTAACGCTTGATTTTGGCGCCCGCTACAATCAATACGCGTCCGATATCACACGCACGGTGGTCATCGGGCCGCCGAGCGACCGTCACCAGGATGTGTATGCGCTCGTGCTGCGCGCGCAGGAACGCGCGTTGGCGGGGATTAAACCAGGCATGAGCGGGGAGGTCGCGGACGCCCTCGCGCGCGACGTCATCGAGGACGGAGGATACGGCGACTACTTCGGACACTCCCTCGGCCACGGGCTGGGAATAGCCGTCCACGAAGCGCCGAGACTTGCGCGAAAGTCGGAAGATGTGTTACAAGAAGGCATGGTTGTCACGGTGGAACCGGGGATTTACATTCCAGGGTTTGGCGGCGTCCGCATTGAGGATGACATTGTGCTGACGACGGACGGGTGCGCGCGATTGACGCATGCGACGAAGGAGTTATTGATTTTGTAGATTGCACTCAGGAGGTCGAAACTGCCCAATGATTTCAAGCAATGATTTTCGTCCCGGCACCACGATCGAGTATGACGGCTCCATCTGGCGCGTGATCGAGTTCATGCACGTGAAGCCCGGCAAGGGCGCAGCTTTTGTGCGGACAAAATTGAAAAATATCCGCACGGGCGGCGTTCGTGAAATGACGTTCCGGGCGGGGGAAAAAGTGGCGCGCGCGCGCATCGAGAACCGCCAGATGCAGTATCTGTATTCGGACGGCGACAATTATACGTTTATGGATACGGAAACGTTTGAGCAGATCAGTCTGCCCAGGGAGCAACTGGAATATGAGCTCAATTTTCTAAAGGAAAACATGAACTGTGTCGCTGTTCTGTACGAGGGTGAAGCGATCGGGCTCGACCTGCCAAACACGGTGGAACTGGAGGTCGTCGAGACAGAACCGGGCATCCGCGGCGACACGGCGACCGGCGGCAGCAAACCCGCAAAACTGGAAACGGGCTACAGTGTTCAGGTGCCCTTTTTCGTGAATATCGGGGACCGCCTGATCATCGACACCAGATCCGGCCTGTATGTGTCGCGCGCCTGAGCGGAGGGTCCGGTCGACCGCTGCCGCTGGGATGAAACCTCCGTTAAACGCTTCGCGTTGCAGTGGAGGTTTCATCCCATCGGCAGGGAATTCCCGGATCATTGCCCTATGTGCGTTCACGGGTTCGGATCTTGTCTCGGTTCTTTCATCCTCTCCTGTGTTACCTATTGGACGTAGGCCATGTCGCCCTCGCGTTACGAGGCAGTCACCACCAGGAGCGCTGACTGGCTCACCATACGGACGGACCAATCTTGCTGGGCCACTCCGTCCCCATACCCGGCGGCCGTCCCTTGCCGCACGCGCGTCAGGCGCGCCCTGGTATCGCGGCTTCCCTGGATCGTTTGAGCCAACTGAAGACAAGCAGCATGCAAAGCAAAAAAATCACGAGAAAGACGACTATCCATCGGGTCATCATCGCCAATGATTCGTGCATGACACAACTCCTCTCGCGAGCGCTGCAATCTTTCCCGCGAGCGCCGCAATTCAGCCTCTCTCTATGGTATCCCCCGCACACCCGCTGCGTGCGGGCTATTCGCCTGATCGCTGAATCGCCCGCGTC
>JAJYTO010000227.1 GCA_021793015.1 Bacillota bacterium | reverse complement strand
TTCAAGTCGACTGCACAACCCACTTGACGATACGCCTCCACCGCGACTTCAAATACGTCCGCCACACTACGACCCGGCCTGGTTTCTGCGTTCATCCGGACGTCGATGTACGCGCATTTGACCCGATTCTCCAACAACTCCTCGGAAAGCGGACCAAAATGGACGAACCGTGTCACGCTGGCCACCAGACCAAACCGCTCGGCACAAAGCACCAGCATGGCATAGCGTTCCAATGGCTTGCCAGTGGGAATGGGATGTCGGTATCTGAAGATCCGTTCATCGGTTGCGACCAAGGTCACCACCGGCGCACAGCCCGCCGCCATGACCCGACTGGCCAGCATCGCTGCAATCTCGTGTTCAGTAAGGCCCGGCCGCAGTTGGCGCGCCACTGTCTGGATCGCTTGCGCCGCCGTCAGGCACACATGCCGATACTGCTCCCTCTGTTGATCCGTCAGACTTCGTCGCAGTTGCGACAACTCTGCGCCCACGTGCTGAGCGTACGGCTCAAAACCGTCGGAGGCGACCCGTTTGCCGCGCAACCACTCGCTGAGAGTTTTTTCCGCGCCCTCCGTCCACGCTGGCGCGACGACCTCGATTCCGAGCGTCGCCACCTCTTCTTCGGCGATGCGCCGTTCCTCCATGCTGGTGGTGACGCACGTGATCCTGTCTTCCATAATGACCAGCCGAGCGACGCCATACTCTGATGCATTGACAATATGATGGTCGCGTCCGCCCGTCATCCACGAGAAATTGGCTCGCGTAGACAGGACAAGGGCGTCGTAGCGATCGTCTCGCATCCATGAGCGCACGCGCGTCAGCAGTTGCTCCGTCAAGCCCCGATCACCATATCGATCCGCACGTTCACTCAAGCCCATTAATGTTACCTGTTCTTCGTCTCTCATCGACAACCTCCTGCCCTCCAGGATGAGATCTTGAGTATCCCACAAGATCGTGTTATCATAACTGAATAGTTTTGAATCATTCTTAACTAATCGCGGCGACAAGAATTCAACACCTGATTCATATGGTGACAGGAGTATGAAAATCAATGCCAAAACTGACTGCATCGCGCCCTTCCGATTTGAAATATGAGAATCGCGCCGCGATCTTAAAGTATGTGTATCACCGAAGTATCACCTCCAAACCGGATATCTGTAAGTCTCTTGGCATGAGCAAACCAACTGTATCCACGTTGATTGACGAATTAGTGAGTGAGAACATCCTCAGTATTTTGGGACGAGGCAGCTCAACGACACAAGGTGGCAAACGACCGCTTTTGTATACCTTCAACGCAACAGCAGGCCTTGTCATCGCGCTTCACGTTGGAGTCGAAAAGATCAGGGGCGCCCTCATCGATTTAAAAACCGACTTGCACTCTCGAATTGAACTCTCTCTGCGTCATACCCAAGTGGAAGACACACTCGCCGCTATCTACTCCGTTGTGAATAGACTGATTTCGCACGCCAAAGCATTAGAGACTCCGATTTTAGGGATTGGAGTCAGTGCACCTGGTGTGGTTGAATCACAAAAGGGAATACTCGTCCGGGCCATTCATTTGGAAGGATGGACCGAGGTTCCAATAGGTCCGCGACTGGAGTCCGAATTCCACCTTCCCGTATGGGTTGACAATGAATCACGCAACACCGCTATGGCGGAAAAATGGTTTGGCGTTGGAAAGAATCTCAATGCGTTTATTACCGTTCAGACGCGAGACGGAATTGGAACGGGAATCATTCAGGATGGATCCACTTACCGAGGACTCGATTCTAGCGCCGGAGAATTCGGACATACGACCATCGATATGAATGGCCCTCTTTGTCGATGCGGGAATCGCGGCTGCTGGGAGCTCTACGCTTCTGAACACGCCCTTTTGGCGTCAACAGCGACAAACCTGACGTCGCATCCGACCTCTTTGCTCGCAAAGCGCATCAATACAGGCGAAGAATTGACCGTTCAGATGATGGGCGACGCCTATCTGGAGGGTGACGAGTTCACCGTTGAACAGGTCACCATCTACGCTTCACGACTGGCCATCGGCCTTGTCAATCTCGTGAACGCCTTTAACCCTGAGGCAATTATTTTACACGATAATTTGCCGGTTTTTGGACCTCCCTTTCTGGATCTCTTGTCTTCTATCGTTCGAAAATCCGCACTACGTTCAGCCGCAAATCGGGTGACGATTCAATATTCGGAGTTTCTTCAAGACACGGTTATAATTGGCGCAGCATCCCTTGTCATCAAGGAAATCGTAGAAGGCAGGCTTCTCTGGAATCGCGCAAACTAGGCAAGTGACACCCGAAATATCGCGACGTCGATGTAGTCTACAGTCGTTCTGAGAGTCAGACTCAGGAATCCGTCCGGCCGCATTTGTGCAAAATACTGAACATCTACCCATCCCTGTTCGGACAGTCGTTTAACGCTCATCACAGTTCCTGTCACATCCCCCACCTCAAAATCCAGCGTTACCAAGCGATCCAGTCCCGCATTTATGACAGACAGCAACAGTCCACTTTTCTCAAGATCGATTCGAATCGGCACGGCGTCCGGCGCGTTGCGCAATAAAATGGGCAGACGTCCACGAGAAAGCCACGTCAAAACTTGCATGAGATGAGTCTGACGCTGTGAGTTCCGAAAAGACATCTTCATCAGACCGCCGCGACGCGAGTCATCCGCCAATACAGCGACTCGACCGCCAAACGAATTTTCATACAGGATGATCCCTGGCCCTAATCTCCTTCGACTTGCCCCGAGGATTTCTGATCCAGCTCTCGCCCCATCGCGGGGGCGCATCTCATAGAGAAGTGGCCGATCCAGACGCGTATCCCGCATGCTTTCCTCTATTCTCGCCAACCCAGCATCCACATTCACCTCTTCCTGCGGATCGCCCAACACATCCCAGATTTCTGTCCCGATCCAGTTCGAGTATCCCTTCGTTTGAAGAGCGTGCGCCGCTGTCGCGTCCATTAGGACGCCGCCGCGCAAAACCGATTCGAGCATCCCGTGAGACAGTTCTTCCACAACTCGATCTTCGAGAACGACCACCGATTCCCGTTCGGCATAGGTCACGCCGATTCCCAGTAAAGCCAGCGTCGAGTCGAAAGGCCGTCTGATGATAAGATCCGAGAGAGTCGTTACGGTCTCCCCGCAACCGATGCTTGCAGCATTCCCGAGGGCGATTCCCACGCCTCGCATCACGTCGCCGGGACTCAACAGGGATTGCAGCGTCTGTTGCCAAACCTTCATTTCTCGCAGTGCCGTCATCATTTCTCTGTCTGTATCGAACGAAGATTCCGTATAGCGATGAAGGTCAAGGGTCAGGCCCACAATACCACAAGCCGCACAGGCCCCTATTTGCAGACGGGTGAGACGCACCGACTTATTCCATCGACCGTACGGATAGTTCTCAATCTCCGGAAGGATGTTGACCTTGACGCCGCTCTTGCGACAGATCGCACTCGTTCGCAACGTAAGTTGTAACCCCGTGATAACATCGCGCGGATCAAGCCCACTATAGCAACCGAGTGTGGGCCGGATTGTTGCTGCGCCCGTCGCGGACAGTGTTCTGATCAGTCGACCCCAGTCGCGGCCCTCCACTGCATGGACCTCAGGCGGAGATGTCATCAACCCCATACCCGTTTGCGGGCTGATCACTCTCAAAATGTCCGACCATTCCTCGATGAGTTCCACCAAAATGCTGTTTTGAAGACTATACCACGCATTTCTAATGTGGCGAGCGTTGTGATTCGCGCGATCGGCAAGTAGAGCGGCGACAACCTCTTTACGGTCTGGCTCAAAACCTAATTGACGTTTCAGTTCCTTTAAATGAAGGGGACAAAAGCAGGTCCAAGAGGCTGGTTGATGATTGTGCCACCGAAAATCATCATCGATCCACAATGTATCAGGATGCAACTGAGCGTAAGAGGCAAAGCATTCCCGCAGTCGCAACCTGAATCGTTGGTCCAAGGGACAGACAGTATCGCATAAAAGCGCGCCGTCATCTCCGACCTGCGCTTGATACCCCCCACTGGCCGCGATCTTTATACCAACGTCCCCATGTCCAAATGTATACCAAATATTGATCGACACTCGGATCCCCTCGTCGCGCAACCGACTCACGAGAGGTTTCATTTCCTCAACCCATTGCCGCGCCTCTTCCGGACTGTGCGGTCGGGCATAAAGATCGAAATCCGCACCTGTAAATAGCATGATGTGATTGATGCTCGCGTTTTTGCAGAAGGACAGCAGGGAATCCATCCCTGATGGACGCACATGGCAACGTAATACGTTTGATTCCCCAAGCGACAGGTCTGGTTGTATGGCCATTATTTGTCGACTCCAGAGACCACAATTCCCTGAATGAAGTATTTCTGTGCGAAAAAGAAGAGCAGCAAACATGGAAACAAGGCCAAGAGAGACATCGCCATCATCACGTTCCATTCACTTGAGTATTGTCCCACAAAGTACTGAAGCCCCACGGCGACTGTGTACTTTTGCATGCTGTTCAGATAGATCAAGGGGTTTAGGAAATCATTCCAAGTGCTGAGAAAAGTAAAGATTCCCACAGTCACAAGCGCTGGCTTAGACTGAGGAAGGAGAATGCGCCACAGGATCGACACCGGTCCGCAACCGTCCACCTTTGCGGAATCATCCATCTCGCGCGGAATCGCCGCAAAAAACTGACGCATCAGGAATATATAAAACGCATTGCCGAAAGCGCCCGGAACGATCAAAGGCAGCAAGGTATTGACCCATCCCAACGCATTGAATTCCACGTACATTGGGATAATCGTAACGTAATAAGGCACCATCATGGTTGCAATCAGAATCATAAAGAGTATGTTTCTCCCTGGAAAACGAAACCTGGCAAAACCGTATGCGACAAACGTGGATGAGGCGGTTTGGAGAATAACATTGGCGAGAGTCACTATGGCCGAGTTCAAGAAAAATTGGCCGAATGGCAACACGGTGAACCCCGCCATGAAATTCGACCAATCGAGATGACTGGGTATCCAATTGGCCGAGTAGATTTCCTGATTCGGTTTCAGCGCTTCAAGAACCATCCATAGAAATGGCAAGACAGTCACAAGCGCGCCTGCTATCAAAATGACGTGCAGCGTGATTCTTGCAATCTTCTTACTCCATTGCGCTTTCACTTCCGCACCCCCCAAATCGACGCGTCCTCATAGTAGACCCAGAAGCGCGCGCTCCAAAACAGCAACGCGGTAACGACAAAGATGAACAGAAACAACGCCCAGGCCAAAGCCGACGCATAGCCCATTTTAAAATAGTTGAATGCATTGTTGTACAGATATAGCACAAAGAAGT
>JAJYTO010000226.1 GCA_021793015.1 Bacillota bacterium | reverse complement strand
TGCCGCCATAACTGAAGGACGAGCCCATTAGGATTTCCCATTTCGTCGGCTGACTATGGTATTGCAGCAGCGTCGGCGTCGGAAGGGGCGACAATTTGACCTGAATGCCCTCGCTCGCCCAGTCCTGCTGCATGAGTTGCGCCATAGCCGCTATCGTAGTGCTGGCCGACGAATAGTGAACAATGAAGCTTAGAGATTGTCCGCGACTGTTGACCATCACACCATTTTGTTCGTGCCAACCGTTTTTCTCAAGCAGTCGCTTCCCGGCAGCTGGATTGAACGGATAAAGTGGATTTTTGAGAGTGGGCGCGAGAAACGTCGAAGGGTGCAAAGGCACAGGCCCCGTTCCCGGAACGCCAAGACCGTTGTACAGATCCTTGATGATACCCAACTGATCGATTCCCATTTGCAAAGCTTGGCGCACGGGAAGCTGACGCAGGATAGCACCAACAGTTGGGTTCTTGAAATTCAGAACCGTTCGAACGATAGAGAAACTGTAATTGGTGACCAAACGATCGTTTTTCAACTGGCTCCGAGTGCCATACATATAGGAGGGCAGATAGCCGACTTGTACTGTTCCCGTCTTTAGAGCGTTGACTTCAGCTGAA
Source organism: Bacillota bacterium (assembly GCA_021793015.1). Lineage (GTDB taxonomy): Bacteria > Bacillota > Bacilli > Alicyclobacillales > SLC66 > JAKADD01. Next base: position 4,757 of record JAJYTO010000226.1, on the reverse strand, counting down.
TCGGATGTCTCAGCAGTCAGCACAAATCGGTTGATGTAAGGCTTGTGCCCATCATAGCGGGAGTTTGGAACGAATGTCCAAGCTTGGTTTGGCACCGCTGAAACGAGTCGGAACGGACCGTCAACAACATTGAAAAACGCGGCATTATTGCCGTTCTTGGCTAGATAGGAAAGCTCCTTGTCAATGTTTTGCGGATATTTGTTCCAAGCCTTTTCGGGCAACGGTATAAATTGGGACAGACCGTTGTACTCGAACCACTTTTGGTTCACCGGCGCTTTTAGAGTCACCTGAAATGCATGCGGATTCAACACCTTAAAGGACTTGACGTCGTTCGGCACTCCGCCAAAACCAGCGCCAGCGTATGGCCAAGGGGCGGGCGCGGACGGAGCCGACGCGGCCTGTATAAGTTTCCACGTGAAGGCAGCATCGCTCGCAGTCACCGGATTGCCGTTCGACCAATGCCATTTCGGGTTCATGGTCACGGTATACACGGTTCCTTGAGAATTCCAGCGCAAAGAACTGGCGATGCTGCGCCGATAGTTGATCTTGCCATTCGGCTCGATGTAAAAGAGCCCTTTATACATGAGCAACGAGGTCTGTCCATCGATAAGGCCGGTATCCCCAACGGGCTGCAAAGGCGAATACCAAATGATGTTATCAAGCGGAGCTAGCGCCTCGACAATGGTGCCGCCGCGATGAATGCTCGGCGCCGCAGCGGCTAACCCGGAGGCGTCGCCGCAACCCGCGAGAAGCGCGGCGGAGGCGGCGATTGCCAGAAACTTGCCCATGTGACGCCGCCTCCGAACGGGCGCAGTAGCCAAATGCTCATCGTTTCGAATCGTGCTCGAATGCTTGCCATTAAGATGAATCATTATGTCTCCCCCTCAAGAATGTTTTGTCCATGGTCGTCCGATCTTTGATAATTGATGATTTTGCCGCATTTCTCGCATGAAAGAGATGCGAAAGATCAAGTCAGCTCGGAGCATTTCCTCAAGAAAGAAATATTTGCTCGAAATGTTTCGAAACGAATTGATACTCAGAAAATTATCCAGTCATCGAAAGCAAGCCAATAGCCATGATCTTAGCGTTCACGGTTTCGAATTACTGTCTGCCAAGGACGATTACGAACATCATCGATCATAACTACTTAATATTGGAGCGATTACAGCACTCTCCGGTTCGGTTATCTAAGCCTGAAAACACCCCGAATGCTGATGATCAGAGTATACTTAATCACATTTCTTATCACCCTCTTGAGCAGCATTTCGTTAGTTAAAACAATCAGTTTGAATCATTCCAACACGTCCTCTTTTGATCGAATATAGTATATTTCAGAGGCCGTTATCTCGTCAAGGGGGTTCCGCCAACAGGGCTTTGAGGGTTTAATCAAACACTATATGTGCCGCACCGCGCCTGCCAAATGTCAGTTTATCACATGTCCCCTAGCGGACCCGTCGCAGCGCAGCTTGCAGTTCCCTTCTCACGTGGATGTTGTCCTGCGCCAGATTGCGAGATTCTGCCGGATCATCCACAATGTCGTACAATTCGAGAACATCATTGAAGCTCTCAATCAATTTGTACCTGCCATCAAAGACCATCCGGCAATGGCGCAATTCGCTGAACTGAAACTCCGCATGATTTTCACACGTTCCTGCCAGCAAAGGAGTCAGCGAACGGCCATCAAGTTCTTGCGAGACAGAAATATCCGCGAGATCCAAGAATGTCGGATACAAATCCACCAACGACACGAGAGCGTCACTCACAGTTCCCTGATGAACCTGCGGGTCCACCACAATCATCGGCACGCGCAGTGCCCCTTCATACATGGCGCTCTTCCGGAATAGACCGTGATCACCCAACAGCTCGCCATGATCCGCCGTCAAAATGATCGTCGTATTCTCTGCAAGTCCGCGTCTCTCGAGCGTTGCCGCGATCCGTCCAATCCAGTCGTCAAGTACACTAATAGAGGCGGCGTAATGCCTTTTCACGTTGCTGCACTCCTCCTCCGACATGCCGCCGGACTGGCGTTGTGCGCGCTCCCGTACCCACTGTGGTTTCCCATCTGGAACCAGTGGCACAGATCTGGGATAGTGGCGATCTTGATATGCGTCCAGGCGGGCGGCGGGAGGGTCCCATGGATCATGCGGTCCCACGAAACTCACAAACAGGTGCCACGGGGTTTCTTCCGAAATGTTTTCCAAAAAGGAACAGGCGGCGCGTCCAATATAACTGTCATGAAAGTCTTCCTCTGCCAAAACGGATGGCTTTGCGTACCAGACAGGCGCTGCGTCACGCTCTGCATAATCATCAACAAACCCTCGCAACACTTGTCTGTCCAATAAATACTGCTGATAGGGTCCCACTGGCTGCAGCTGTCCAGCCGCAGTCACAGGAACGTGGGCGGCATTCATCTTGCCCTCGGTGTCGAAAGGATCCGTGAATCCAAGATGATACAGAAGCGGCAGGTCGCCTCGGCTGCCGTACCAGTGATCAGCTTTATGCAGGTCAGTTTTCCCCACCACGCCCACCCGGTACCCATGACGCCTCAGCAGTTGATAGTAAGTCTCCGCATTCATCGGAAAATTCGCATTGTTATCGAGCGCTCCCACACGGTGCGGATAGAGCCCAGCCGCCAACGAAATTCGGCTGGGCGCACAGAGTGGTGCGTTGCATATTGCTCTTGAAAACCGAATCCCCCGCGTTGCCAATTGATCCATGTGGGGTGTGTCGACATATCCTTTCCCTGCTGCACCCACCCAATCCGCGCGCAATTGATCTGCCATAATCAACAGTATATTCCGTTTTTTCATCAGACCTGACCCCCGCAATCAGTAATAGCCGCTCGATGTTCGTTTTTTCCTGATTCCTCTTCGGAAAAAGGGTTGCACATCTCATGTGAAAATTCTTCATATTTTGCGGCGACAGGTTGTAACTTGTATCTACAGTGGTTGATTCTCATCCCACAGTTCCAGTCGGCCCATGCCAACTTCCTTCCCCCACCCCGCCATATATTGCTGATCAAGGCGCATCTGCTCTAACGAACGCAGGATTTCCTCGGGGTTCCAGTCGCGCTCGATCTCCTGTAAGAGTTCTTCGTAAACCTCCTTGTATTGAGGATTCGTTGACAGGTCCGTCTGTTCACCCGGGTCGCTCTCCAGATCGAACAATTGCACGGGACTATAGCCGTAGTACGAAACCAGCTTAAAAGTCCCTTTGCGCACCATGCGAATCGCCGAATCCGAAGAACCAGCCAATTCCGTGAACACCGCACGCCTCGCCAACGACTTCAGCAAACCGGTGTCGATCTCTTCGGATAGCACCCCCGACAAATCAACACCATCCTGGTGAGGCAGTGCAGGCGCTCCGGTCAATCCCACCAAAGTTGGCGCCAAATCCACCAGACTGACTGGAACGTCTACAACCCTCCCCTGCGCCAACTTGAAAGTCGACTGATCCTGCTGCAACGGAAACCAGATCATCGGAACCCGGACCGCGCCCTCAAACAAACTACGTTTCCAAAACATCCCGCGATCGCCCGCCATGTCTCCGTGGTCAGAAACATACGCCACCCAGGTGTCTCCCGGAAGTTCCTTGGAACTTTTAAGAATTCTGCCCACCAACCGATCCAACTGATTCACCAGCCCCGCGTAATTCATGCGTGCCTCTGTGATCTGCTCATCCGTGAGTTGACTCGCGTTCAGACGGCGGAACCATTCTTGCACCCATGGATGCAAAGGCGCTTGGTCACGCACTAGAGGCGAGTCTTGTACCATCGCCTCTAGTGCCTGCTGATAAGTATCAGGCGGTGCAACATACGGGTGGTGAGGCCCATAAAAACCGACAGTCATAAACAGTGGACGATCCTCTTCCGACAACTGAGAACGCTTTTTGATGAACTCTTCGGCCGCCAACGCGACACTCCGATCGTATTCGATGACAGGGCTGTTTCCGGGTCCAGCCAAATGAATGGAACGCAGCCCCTGACTGGCTGTTCCACTCAGAGACCCGTAATCCGTTCCGGGCCCGCCCAGATAGCTTGGCGAAATATCTCCCACAAGTCGCTTTGCAAACCCGTGCCTTTGATCCGCTCCATTGAAATGCATTCTTCCGCACAGCACTGTCTCATACCCGGCACGAGCCATGGCGTGAGCAAATGTAGGCTTGTCTGCAGACAAATGATCCTCATTGGTAAATACCCCCGTGTTGTGTGGCAACCTTCCCGTCAACATAGACATCCTTGATGGCACACACAGCGGCGAGTTACAGTACGTTTGCGCAAAACGCACTCCGTCCCTTGCCATGCGATCCATGTTCGGTGTATGAACAATAGGACTACCAGCGCACTGCATCCAGTCTCCCCTGTGCTGATCAGATACAATGAGAACGATATTTGGTTGTTTCATAGCGATCCCTCTCCACCCATGTAATCATTGTCTGAAAGCGTATCGACTTTGCATAATTGCAGTTCACATTCGGGGAATTCTTTCATGACCACATTCGAAAAAACGCCAGTAAACCCCTGTGCTTTCTGTACAACGACCTGCCCAAGATTATACCGCTGCCTGAACAGACTTGGAATAAATACCCGAAAATATTGACCAGGGTAATTCATGATTCTGCAAAGAAATATTTGCTCGAAATGTTTCGAAACGAATTGATACTCAGAAAATTATCCAGTCATCGAAAGCACGCCAATAGCCATGATCCTAGCGTTCACGGCTTCGAATTACTGTCTGCCAAGAGCGATTACGAACATC
>JAJYTO010000225.1 GCA_021793015.1 Bacillota bacterium | reverse complement strand
GGTGGTCCCTGCCTGTCAGGACGGATCATGCATGCCGCTGCCGCTCAGACAGCCGCGGCCTAAAGGCCGCTAATACTCGCTGCAGCGGCATGCATGATCCGTCCTGGCGGGAGTCCATCGCTGTTGCGAAACTCGCGACGGGCACAATACATGATTCCTCCGCAAGCGGGTCTCGCGTCTGTGAAAGACAAGCCCTACTGCGCTTCTTTCATCCTGCTGACGGTGCTGCGCGTGAGATTTTGCTTCGCAAAACTCAGGCACGCATGTCTATCCCGAAACCAACAGGGCCTGACGGCCACCGCCAGCCATGGCAGCTTCCCAGAAGCGGCAGGCAAGTTTCCGTATAAAAAAACGGAGGCTCCTGCCTGTCTCACCCTCAGGAAACCGGGGAACAGCCGACGTGCGCCCGTTCCCTGTCCCGCCGCAGCACTGGCGCCAAATACCGTCCCGTATAGGAACGTTCGCTTTTGACGATGTCTTCCGGGGCGCCGGCGGCGACCAACTGGCCGCCCAAATCGCCGCCCTCAGGGCCGAGATCGATAATGTAATCCGCCGTCTTGATCACATCAAGATTATGTTCGATGACAACCACGGTGTCTCCTGCATCGACGAGCCGCTGGAGCACCATGAGCAGGCGCTCGATATCGGCCACATGCAGCCCTGTGGTCGGTTCGTCAAGGATGTACATGGTTCTCCCCGTACTCCTGCGGTGCAGTTCGGAAGCCAGCTTGACGCGCTGCGCTTCGCCTCCGGACAGCGTGGTCGCAGGTTGGCCCAGATGCATATATCCGAGTCCCACGTCGACGAGCGTCTGCAGTTTACGGGCTATCTTTGGCACATTCTCGAAAAAGCTCAAAGCGTCGTCGATCGTCAGATCCAGCACATCCGCGATTGATTTTCCCTTATAATGCACATCCAGAGTTTCGCGATTGTACCTGCGCCCTCTGCACACCTCGCATGGCACGTATACGTCGGGCAGAAAATGCATCTCGATTTTGATGATTCCGTCTCCTCGGCAGGCCTCGCACCGACCGCCGCGGATATTGAAGCTGAACCGCCCCTTTTTATAGCCGCGAATTTTTGCCTCTGTGGTGGTCGCAAACGCGTCCCGGATATCGTCAAACACGCCCGTGTACGTCGCGGGATTGGACCGCGGCGTCCTCCCTATGGGCGACTGATCGATGTCGATGACCTTATCCAGATGTTCCAGCCCGTCCGTCGATTGATGGCGTCCCGGGCGGACGTGCGCCCTGTTCAACTCAGACGCCAACACCTTATAGAGAATTTCATTCACCAATGTGCTCTTTCCCGATCCGGAAACCCCCGTGACACAGGTGAACAGCCCGATCGGAAAGGCGGCCGTAAATCCCTTCAGGTTGTTTTCCTTTGCTCCCCGGACTGTCAAGAATCGTTCCGTCGCAGGCCGTCGTTTCTCCGGCACCGGGATGAAGCGACGGCCGCTCAAATACTGTCCTGTGAGAGACTCCTCATCCGCCATGATCTCCTCGACCGTTCCCTGCGCCATGACGCGCCCGCCATGCACGCCCGCGCCTGGTCCGATATCGACAATCTGGTCAGCCGCGAACATCGTATCCTCGTCGTGTTCGACGACAATCAATGTATTGCCTAGATCGCGCATCTGCGTCAGCGTCCGTATCAGACGGGCGTTGTCCCTCTGGTGCAAACCGATGCTCGGTTCATCAAGAATGTAAAGCACGCCCACCAGACTGCTGCCGATCTGCGTGGCCAGGCGGATGCGCTGCGCCTCGCCGCCCGAGAGGGTGCCCGACGCGCGTCCGAGAGACAGATAGCTCAACCCGACATCGTTCAGGAATCCCAGGCGTGAAACAATCTCCTTCAAAATCAGCCGGGCGATCTGTTCCTCTTTTTCCGTCAGGCGCAAATCCTTGAAGAACGACAGCGCATCCGCGATGGAGAGCCCGGTCACCTGGGCGATATCGTATCCGCCCACCCGCACGGCCAAGCTCTCCTCACGCAGACGACGCCCCCGGCACGCCGGGCAGGGTCGACTGCTCATGAAGCCCTCGATAAATTCACGGATGTAATCAGACGCAGTGTCCCGATAACGCCGCTCCAGATTGGGGATGACGCCTTCAAAAGCCACTTCCGCCCGTTTCACCTGACCAAAGTCATTTTCATAGGTAAAGCTGATCATCTGCCCAGGCAGCCCATACAGCAACTGCTGAAACCTCTCGGGATCGATCTGCGCTGCGGACACGCCCATGTCAACGCCGATGTGCCGACACGCGCTTTCGAGCAGATGCGGATAGTATGTGGAAGTCGATCCAGCCCACGGCACGAGGGCGCCGTCAGCAAGACTGCGGGTCTTGTCCGGAAGCACGAGATCGATGTCCACTTCAAGCTTGAGGCCGAGCCCTGTACAGGCCTCGCAAGCGCCAAACGGGCTGTTGAACGAAAACATACGGGGAGTGATTTCTCCCACGCTGTATCCACAGTTTGGACAGGCCAGGTTCTGGCTGAACAGCATCTCCCCCTGCTCCGCAACATCCACAATGGCTGTTCCGCCGGTCAGGGCCAGAGCCGTTTCCAGCGAATCCGCGACGCGCGCGCGCGCGTCCGCTTTGACGATGATCCTGTCTACCACCACGGCGATGCTGTGTTTCTTGTTTTTTTCCAGACGAATGTCTTCACTCAGGTCGCGCAATACCCCATCCACGCGCACCCGAACGTAGCCTCCTTTGGACAGATCCTCAAAGATCTTCGCGTGTTCGCCCTTTTTCCCTGAAACAATGGGCGCCAGAATCTGCGTTCGGGTTCGTTCGGGCAGGCTCATCACGCGGTCCACCATCTGATCGACTGTTTGCGACGCGATCAGCGTATCGCACTTCGGGCAATGAGGAGTGCCAACCCTGGCGAACAACAGCCGCAGATAGTCATAAATCTCGGTGACGGTGCCAACCGTCGAGCGCGGATTGCGGCTGGTGGTCTTTTGGTCGATGCTGATCGCCGGAGACAGTCCCTCAATAGAATCGACATCGGGTTTGTCCATCTGTCCCAAAAACTGGCGCGCATAGGCTGACAGCGACTCCACATAGCGCCGCTGACCTTCCGCATACAGTGTGTCAAACGCCAGCGACGATTTCCCCGAGCCGCTCAATCCCGTAAAGACCACCAGTTTATCCCGCGGAATCACGAGGTCAATGTTTTTCAGATTGTGCGCCCTAGCGCCTTTTATGACTATATGTTCGTGAGCCATACGTCTCTCCTTTGCCCATGAAATAGATGTTGCTCGGAAAGGGTCGGGAACTCCGCGCTGCCGGGCCTCGGCTTGCGCCGGACGCGCAGTTTCAGGACGCGGACAATTCAATGATCAGATCGCGCAACTCGGCCGCCCGCTCAAATTGCAGCGCGCGCGCGGCCTCTTTCATTTCTTTTTCCAGTTGCACAAGGAGATCCTTGCGCTCGGCCCTGGTCATCTTCTGTATCTTTGCCGCCGCGTCGTCGCCGTCTCCCAGCGCCTTCGTGGCTTCGATCACGTCGCGGATCGCCTTTTTGATGGTTTGCGGCACGATGCCCATCCTGTCATTGTACTCCGCCTGCATCTGGCGCCTGCGGTTTGTTTCCGAGATGGCGATTCCCATCGAGCGCGTAACGGAATCCGCGTACATGATCACTTCCCCGGAGGCGTTTCGGGCAGCCCGGCCTATCGTCTGGATCAGCGACCGCTCCGCTCTGAGGAATCCTTCCTTGTCAGCGTCCAGGATGGCCACAAGCGAGACCTCGGGCAGGTCAAGACCCTCTCGCAACAGGTTGATCCCGATCAGCACGTCAAACACGCCCAACCGAAGATCCCTCAGAATGGACATGCGTTCCAGGGTCTTGATATCGCTGTGCAAATACCGCACCTTAACGCCGATCTCCTTGAGATAATCCGTGAGATCCTCAGCCATCTTCTTCGTCAGCGTGGTAACCAGCACACGCTCCTCACGGCTGGAGCGCTTCCGGATCTCCGCGATCAGATCGTCGATTTGACCCTTAACCGGACGCACATGAATCAACGGATCGACGAGTCCCGTGGGACGGATGATCTGCTCCACAACTTCCTTGCTGACCTGCTGTTCATAATCGCCCGGCGTCGCCGACACAAACAGACTCTGATACCGATATCGGCTCAGTTCCTCAAAGCGCAGGGGCCGATTGTCCGCAGCGGAGGGAAGGCGAAAGCCATGTTCGATGAGCGTCAGCTTGCGGGTGCGATCTCCGCCGTACATCCCGTGCAACTGGGGAATGGTCACATGCGATTCGTCAACCACCAACAAAAACTGTTCGGGAAAATAATCAAACAGCGTAAACGGCGGTTCACCCGACTTGCGGCCGTCCAGATGACGGGAGTAGTTTTCAATCCCGGAACAGAATCCGACTTCGAGCATCATCTCGATATCATAGTTCGTACGCTGCTCCAGGCGCTGCGCCTCAAGCAGTTTGCCGGCGCCGCGCAGTTCCTCCAGGCGTTCGGCAAGCTCCACCCGGATCGCGCCAACGGCCCGGTCGACCGTCTCTTTGGAGGAGACAAAGTGAGACGCCGGGAAAATCGCGACGTGATCGCGGCGTCCCAGCACTTCGCCAGTCACGATGTCCACTTCCGTAATGCGATCGATCTCATCGCCGAAAAACTCGATCCTCATGGCATGATCGCCCTGCGAGGCAGGAACAATCTCCAGCACGTCGCCCCGCACGCGAAAGGTGCCCCGTGTAAAGTTGACGTCGTTGCGATCGTACTGCATATCCACAAGCCGTCTGAGGACATCGTTGCGCGGCCGCTCCATCCCGACTCTGAGAGACAGCACGTTTTCGCGGTAACGCTCCGGATTGCCCAAGCCAAAGATGCTGGACACGCTGGCAACCACAAGCACATCGCTGCGCTCCAGCAAGGCGCTGGTCGCCGAGTGCCGCAGCTTGTCAATCTCATCGTTGATCTTGGCGTCCTTCTCTATAAACGTATCGGTTTGCGGAATGTACGCTTCCGGTTGGTAATAGTCGTAATAACTGACAAAGTACTCAACGGCGTTGTGCGGAAAAAACTCCTTGAACTCCGCCGTGAGTTGAGCAGCCAGTGTCTTGTTGTGCGCAATGACCAGTGTGGGCCTGTTGATTCTCGCCACGATGTTGGCGACCGAAAACGTCTTGCCGGAACCCGTCACACCGAGCAGAGTTTGATATTCGTTTTGCGTCTGCAGACTTCTGACCAGACGCTCGATGGCCTGTGGCTGATCGCCTTTCGGTTCATACTCCGCAACCAGCTGAAACGTTCCAGGCAATGGCTGCCTCACGCGATCACCCTCTTTCCCCCTAGCCTCCACTTCCCATTATATACGATCATACGTTCGATAT
>JAJYTO010000224.1 GCA_021793015.1 Bacillota bacterium | reverse complement strand
CCGGATCGGCGATCCAGTGGTTGCGCGACGGGCTGCGCCTATTGGGCGACGCGGCCGAGAGCGAAACGCTGGCGGCGTCCGTGGACTCGACGCAAGGCGTGTACGTGGTGCCGGCGTTTGTTGGGCTCGGCGCGCCGTATTGGGACAGCGACGCGCGGGGCGCGGTGTTTGGGCTGACGAGGGGAACGCAGAAAGAGCATTTTGTCCGGGCCACCCTGGAGTCCCTGGCGTACCAGACGCGGGATGTGCTCACGGCGATGGAAGTGGATTCGGGGATACAACTGAAGAGCTTGAGGGTGGATGGGGGCGCGGCCTCCAATAATTTTCTCATGCAGTTTCAAAGCGACATCCTCGGGGTGCCGGTGGAACGCCCCGCAGTTCTGGAAACCACCGCGCTGGGGGCGGCTTATTTGGCTGGACTCGCGATCGGGTTCTGGAACGACACCGGTGACGTGTCGGGGCATTGGCGTGTCGACCGCCGTTTTGCGCCGCAGATGACGGAGAAACGACGGGCTGAGCTGTATGCAGGATGGGAAAAAGCCGTCCAGGCGACCCGCGCCTTTGCGTGACGATCGCCACGCCATCAATAGAATGAAAAACGCGCCGCGAAGTTTTTCACAGATACAAAGCGCGCTTGGGGAGGAGTCATATATTGTGCCCGTCGCGAGTTTAGCGACAGCGCTGTTTGAGCAGGGGCACAATATATGACTCCGACCGGCACGGACAACCGCAGCCGCAACATCCGCATCCCCGCCCGCCCTACGTTCCTGTCACGGATCGCAAGGCGGACGGGGATGCTGCAGTCATGTCGCCGAAGACGGCTGCGGCGTCTCCCACGCGAGCTGCGATGATTACATTTCATTTACAGAGTCGCAACAAATTCCACAATATATGATGATATACTCGCCGTATAAAGTCAGAAGTCCGCTTTATTGCATCAAATTCAACAAATCGAACCATATCATCAACACGGTTGCGGGATTTGTTCCTGTTGCCGCAGGAGTCGGGGGAGAGGGGGAGATTCTCTTGGGTGATGGCGGGCGGAAGCTGGTCGTGGTGCTTGTCGATGGCATGCGAGACGATACGGCCAGGGAGAGGCTCGGCTTCATTGAGGGGCTTGTGGATCAGGGACGCGGGCTGCGAGCCCACGCGCAAAGCGTATTGCCCAGCCTGTCACGGCCATGCTACGAAGCGATTTGCACGGGAACACAGCCCGTGGAAAACGGTGTGACGAGCAACGACACGGTGCGTTTGTCAACGCAGACAAGCATCTTCGATGTGCTTTTGGCGCGACTGCTGCCCGGATGGCTGAGAGAAGGATACGACGTGGTCGTGACCGCCGATCACGGCATGGATGAGTTTGGCCTGCACGGCGGCCCGGACGACGGCGTGCGCCGGGTTCCCTTATATCTCTTTAGCAGCCTTCTCGCAAAGGGTGGAGCGGAGATCGGACAGACGATTGCGCAAACATCGCTGGCCGCTCTGTTCTGCCGCCTGTTGGGCGTTTCTCCGGCTGATACGATGCAGCCGCTGCCCGTGGATATTGAACGGGATTGGTTTTCCAGATAAAAAATCAAATGGCGAGAAAGAGGGATATTCACCAATGAAACAGAAAAAACATCTGCTATTGTTTGCAGCGCTCAGCTTGGGCAGCGTCAGCGTCATCGCTGGCTGTGGAGCCAATGCGGCCGCGTCAAATCCCGCTCCCGCGACTGCGACCATTCCATCCGCCGCCGCTGCCACTTCACGTATTCCGGTTACCGTGCCGTTGTCCACACTTATTGCGAAGGCCAAAGCAGAGGGAACTGTGCACGGCTTTGGCATGCCGGCCAATTGGGCCAACCTGGGCGGCATGTGGGCGAGTTTTCAAAAGAAGTACGGCATTAAGACCTTGTATCAGGCGGAAGGGAACATGTCGTCCGGACAGGAATTGCAGGCGTTTCAGAGCGAGAAGAACCACCCCGTTGGCGATGTCGGCGACATTGGCATCTCGTTTGGGCCCACGGCGGTGAAGATGGGTGTAGTCGCGCCGTTTAAAAATAAATACTGGAATCAGATTCCCGCCAATCTGAAAGATCCTGGCGGTCACTGGGCAGCGGCCTATTATGGCGTAACGGCTTTTGAGATCAACACGAACAAGGTCAAGAATGTCCCCACCACCTGGGCCGACCTGTTGAAACCGCAATATAAAGGCATGATCGGTTTCGCGGACCCCAGGCAGGCGGCTGTAAGCCTTGATGCGGTGATCGCAGCGGCCTACGCGTTTGGCGGAAGTGTCAACAATATTGAACCAGGGCTCAAATTCTTCGCGAAATTAAAGAAGATCGGCAACTGGACGGGCGCGAATTACAGTACAGCGGCCATGCAGACCGGTCAGATCGCCATTGGCATCACCTGGAACTATCTCGCGGAAGGCGACCAGAAGCAATTCGCCGGGAAGCCGGCCATCAAAGTGGTTGTGCCTTCGGATGGCGCCGTTGCCGGGCCTTATGTCGAAGTGGTCAACAAATACGCTCCTCACCCGTATGCGGCGCGATTGCTGAACACCTATCTGTTCTCCAATGCGGGACAGATCTCGTACGCAAAAGGCGGGGCGTACCCGGTTCGCCTCCCGTATCTGAAGTTGCCCGCGAATGTGAAGTTGCCGCATCTAAATCCGAAGAGTGTGCACTTCCTGTCAGGCAATCTCAGCAAAACGCAAAGCGCGATACTGAACGGTTGGGGTCCGCAGGTGCTCGGCCAATAGACCCCAGTGGCGCAGGAAAGGAATTGTTGCAACCGTGCGGAAAACGAGCCTGATCTTTGTTTACGGACCGCTGCTGGTATTTCTTGCGCTGTTCGCACTGGTTCCGATCATCGGCGTCATTTCATCAAGTGTTTGGGCGCGCGGAATCACGAGTGAATTTTATGCGCAGAGTCTGTCCGGCCAGTATTTGAACGCTTTCTTCACGACAATACAAGTGGCCTTCTGGAGCGGCCTTGCGGGTCTTGTCGGAGGCGGACTGGCAGCCCTCGCGCTGTGGCGCACCGGATGGCGATGGCTCACCACAGCCCTCTCCGCTCTCTCCGGCGTGCTCGCAAACTTTGCCGGATTGCCGCTTGCCGTGGCGTTCATGGTGACACTGGGCGCGTCGGGGCTCGTGACCAACGCGCTTCAGACTCTGTTGCACATCAATCTCACGCAAATGGGATTCAACCTGTCTTCTTCCGGCGGACTGATTCTGGTCTACTCAGCGTTTCAGGTGCCGCTCGCCCTGCTTGTGTCCCTGCCGGCGCTGACCTCCATCCCGGATGATCTTGAGGCGGCGGCGCTGTCTCTCGGTTGTGGCGTGCCAGGCTATCTGCGACGCGTCCTGTTGCCCATTCTTGCGCCGTCATTGCTCGGTACGTTCGCGTTATTGTTTGCCAACGCGTTTTCAGCCTACGTGACGGCGTACGCCATCGCAGGTGGATCGATCAACCTCATTCCGATTCAGATCGGGTATCTGATCGATGGCAACGTATCGCTGAATGTCGGTCTGGGAAATGCATTGGCCGTCGAAGAAATGGTCGTGCTGGGCGCGTCTTTATGGGTGTTTGCGCTATCCGTCCGCTTGCGCGCCAAGCGCCGCGCGAAAGTGAAGGGGGAGACGGCGATTGTTTGAGAAGTGGCTCTATCGAGTCCTCATTGTGTTGTTTCTCCTGCAAGTGCTGCTGCCATTTGCGGGACTCATCCAATTTACGCTCGTTGGCGGCAGCGGCGCGCTGTCATGGGCCAGTTTTGCAACACTGTTTTCCGATCCGTCCTTCGCGTCCAGCCTGATTAATTCGCTCTGGCTCGCGGCGGCCGCCGTTCTGCTCTCAATTGTGATTTTCACTCCGCCTGTCTGGCACGCCTATCTGTATGCGCCGAGACTGCTGCGCGTCATCGAAGCCGTGAGTTTTACGCCCTTTGTCGTTCCAGCGGTCGTGCTTGCATTGGCCTATGTTCAGTTTTTCTCTTCCGGTCTCCTGAATCTTGTCGGCACGCCGTATCTGCTGCCGTTCGCGTTTGCGCTTCTCGGCATGCCATTTTATATACAGGTGTTTTTGAATCGACTGCGCCACGCTGATGCACGCGCGATCCACGATGCGGCCCAGACGCTGGGCGCGAACGATTTCCAGGCGTTCGTCCGGATTCAGTTGCCTTTGTTGCGTTCCGGGATCATCAATGGCAGTCTGCTGGTGTTCACGATCTCCATCGGAGAATTCACGATCACCCAACTGACCACCGGTGGATCGTACGTGACGTTGCCTCTCTACCTGCTGATCACTTTCACCAATAATCCGCTTGAGGGCTCGGCGATGGCTGTCGTCACACTGTTTCTTGCGGTGGCGGGCGTCGTCGCGGCGCTGACGGCCGCTTCTGGCAGGCGCCGCAGAACGCCTGCCGTTACCGCGGGTGAGGAGGCGTCATGATGTTATCCGTGCGCAATTTGACGAAACAGTTTCGCGGCCACACCGCAGTGGACAATTTTTCTATAGAGGTGGACGCAGGCGAATTCATCGCTCTGCTGGGCCCGAGCGGTTCTGGCAAGACGACCGTCCTGCGCATGGTCGCCGGTCTGCTCCCGCCGACTTCAGGCGACGTGTATCTGGGGGATCGAAATGTGACCAGGGCAAGGCCAAAGGATCGACAGATCGGCGTGGTGTTCCAGTCCTATGCGCTTTTCCCGCATTTGTCGGCGCGGGACAATGTCGCCTTTTCGCTGAAGGTTCGCCGGTGGAGCAAACAGGATACCGTTCGCAGGGTGGATGAATTGCTGGACATCATGCAACTGAGTCATCGCAAAGACTACTATCCGGAGCAGATGAGCGGAGGCGAGCGGCAACGTGTGGCCCTGGCCCGCGCACTCGCCTTTAATCCGCCCTTGCTGCTGCTCGATGAGCCGCTCTCTGCGCTCGACGCCAAAGTTCGAGTCAGTCTGCGCGAAATGTTGAAAGACGTACAGCGCAGACTGCACGTCACAGCTGTGCTGGTGACCCATGATCAGGAAGAAGCGCTGTCGCTCGCCGACAGGGTGATCGTGATGCAATCAGGGCGCATCGAACAGATCGGCGCACCTGAAGAAGTGTATCATTCGCCGCAGACTCCTTTTGTCTCCACATTCGTCGGCGTGGCGACGCCCATTCCGGTCAAGGCGGCCAGCGATGGATCGCATGACGTGCGCTGGGGTGACTACGCGTTTTCCTGGATGCTTACGACAGCCCAACAGCGTGAGCTTGCTTCCGGAACCACGCAGATCTATGTGCGCCCGGAAGCGGTCAGATTGTTGCCAGCGCCGGAAACAGGCCATGAGCCACAGGGAGAAGTGCTGTTCAGCATGTTTCTTGGCAATGCTGTCCGGGTGCGCGTGCG
>JAJYTO010000017.1 GCA_021793015.1 Bacillota bacterium | reverse complement strand
GCCCACTCGCAATTGCTTCACTCGGGACACAAAGCGACTCAGAAAATCACTCCAGATCGATTCCTGCACATAGATCCGTTGCGCCGAAATGCAGACCTGTCCGGCATAGGCAAAAGCGGCCTTGGCCAGAGACTCGACGGCCAAATCGAGATCGGCGTCCCCATGCACCATGTTTGGCGAGTTCGACCCGAGTTCGAGAATGACCGGACGCACCCCGGACTGTTCCTTGATCCGCTTGCCCACCGCCACGCTCCCGGTAAACGTGTACAGTGCGATGCGCGGGTCGGACACGAGATCCTGCCCGGACCGCGCCCCTCCCAACACCATGTTCAAATATCCTTTTGGCAGACCCGCCTCAACCATGAGATCGAGCAAGCGCATCGCTGTCATCGGCGTGAAGTCGGCCGGCTTCAGGATCACCGCGTTGCCCGCCGCCAGAGCGGGCGCAATCTTGAGCGCAGCCACATTGAGCGGAAAATTGAACGGCGTAATCGCGCACACCACTCCCAACGGTTCACGCAGCGTCAGACTGATCGCATCATCGTCAGATATATTCTCCTGAACTTCTGTATATCCGTGGATTCGAGCCGCTTCCTCCGAAGCCAAACGGAAGTTCTTGACCGCCCGTCCCACCTCCAGACGGGCGTCGCGAATCGGTTTCCCGGTTTCCAGAGTGAGTGTCCTGGCCACGCTTTCCGCGTGGGTCGCCAGCAATTCTGACGTGCGTTCGAGAATAGTCGCCCGGTCGCGAAATCCAAGCGCTCCCCCGCGCGCTGTGAGAACGGCGTTGCCGACGATTTGGGAAATTTCGTCGGATGTGGGTTCCGCATAACGAAAGATTGCTTCCCCGTTCCACGGATTGCGGATCGTGACAACCGAAGCGTCTTCCACCTCTTTCTCATGCCAAGCGCCATCCATAAAAAAACTTCTCACCGTGTCCAAGATGCTTCTCTCCTTGCGACCGCCTAATATCTCAGATATTCGACACCAGGGCGCTCGACTCTTGTAAGTCGATCTCCCGGCCGTCCGCGCTGAGTTGATCCACATACTTCAACCCAGAGCCGGTATTCATGACGAGCACAGTCTCATTATCGCCAATCCAGCCTTGCTGCCGCAAGCGACGCACTCCGGCCAGCGCGGCCGCGCCCTCCGGGCACACGTGGACGCCGTCGCGCCGGGCGACCTCCCCGCGTTCCCTCACGATCTCACCGTCGCCCACACTGACGGCGGTCCCCGCCGTCTGATACAGCGCATCGAGAATCAGGAAGTCTCCCAGTGCCTTGGGCACACGCAGGCCAAAAGCAATCGTCTCTGGATTCTTCCATGGCGTACTGGTGTGCTCGCCTTTCTGAAACGCGCGCACCAGAGGCGCACATCCCTCAGCCTGTACAACGACAAGACGGGGCAGACGGGAACCAATCCATCCCAACTCCTGCAGTTCCCGAAACGCCTTGTAGATACCGATTACGCCCGCTCCACCGCCGGTGGGATAGACGATGACGTCAGGCGCCGACCAATCGAATTGCTCCGCGATTTCAAACCCCATCGTCTTCTTTCCCTCCAGGCGATAGGGTTCTTTCAGTGTTGACACGTCATAGCCGCCCGATTGCGCAACGAGACGCTGAACGAGTTGTCCGCCGTCAGCAATCGTGCCATGGATCACAGACAAATCGGCGCCCGCAAGAGCGCATTCCTTACGTGACGTCACGGGGGCGTCGATCGGCATGACGACGCTTATATGGATGCCTGCGCGGGCCGCGTAGAGCGACCAGGCGGCGCCCGCATTCCCATTGGTTGTGATCGCCAATGAGGATTCCCCAAGTTCCATGGCTTTCGAAACGCCCACGGAAGCTCCGCGAGCTTTGAATGTGCCCGAGGGCAATGCACCCTCGTCTTTGAGGATGAGATGAGGCACATCCATATGACGGCCCGTCGCATGAAGTGGAATGAGAGGGGTCATCGATTCATTCATCGACACCACAAAATGCGGATCTCGAACAGGCAACAGTTCATGGTACCGCCAGAGTGTGCATGGACGCTCCCGCAAATGCGCCTTCGTCAAATGCCGACTCGCCTGCTGCAGATCGTATCGAGCCAAAAGCGGAGCGCCGCAGGAACACGTCTGTATCCTCTCATCCACTGCAAACGTTCGGTTGCATCGGGTACACTGGAGATGAGACAGACAGCTGAATACCTCCACTTTCACACCTCCAATTCCCTTGAAATCGACCGAAAGAGCGTAATGATGATGGAACACCGTAATCGTAGGGCAAATTGCTTAAACTTATCTTAAGTGAACCGGGATAGACTCTCATGGTATACTACTCATGAGAGAGTGAAGCAAAAGGAGAAGATTGATGGCGAGAGTCTCTGATGGCTTCCTGTTTGAACAAATCGCAAGGACGCTCTTTGAAGCGGAAACTGTCCAGGACGCAGCCGTCGCGACGGCCGCAACGCTGAGAGAGACCCTGCGGTTGCACCGCGTTATCTTCATCAGCACCTTTACGGGTTCACCACGGGTCACCGCCTATGCGGGCGGCGACGACTTTACAGCAGCTGCGATTGAACACTACTTCCTCGGCAAACTGGAACAGTTGCGACCGTTGTTGCAGCTTACGAAGCCAGTCTTTTTTCACGATTACCCCGCCCATCCGGGCGCCTTGAAGGCGTTTGTCGACACGGGTTCCGCCTCAGTGGCGCTGATCCCTTTCGAGGTGCGCGCAAAGGACGAACCGGGCCTCGTCACCCTGCATAGAAGCGCGGCCACTGAACCTTGGGACGCCAGGACGGAGAGAACCCTTGTGGCGGCGGCGCAACTCATTTTCATGGGCCTGCAGCGCCTGTATTATTTTGAAGAAAACCAGCGCCTGCTATACACGGACGAGCTGACAGGCGTCGGCAATCGACGCGCCTTTTTGCTTGACATGGACGCATACTTGCGCGCCAGGAATGCTTTTTGCCTCGCCATCTTTGACTTCGATGACTTCAAGCACATCAACGACAGCTACGGCCATTTGGCCGGCGACGGCGTCCTGCAACAGGTGGCTTCCTGCCTGCAGCGCTTGCTCCCTCCTCCCCACAGGATCTACAGACTGGGGGGAGATGAGTTCGCCATTTATTATGCAGAGGGCGATCAGACTGTGACAGAAAACGCGATCAAGGAAGCGATGCAGCAAATGAATCTTGACTGTGCGGAGGCGCTCACAAGGACCATTCACTTCTCGGTAGGTTGCGCCGTGGCGGCGCAAGCCTCATGGAATCTCGATCAACTGATCGCGAAGGCGGACAGCCGAATGTATGAAATGAAGCGCAGAGACAAGGGGAGGCGAACCGACCCATGGAACTTTTCGATCTGAGCGTTCCCATCAGCAACCGTGCGGCAGAGCCCAATCCGCCGCACATCGTTTACCACAGGCACGAAGAAGGCGCGCGGCAGGCGGCCGAGGCGTTGGGCGTTCCGGTGACCGCTTTCCCGCAGGGAAGAGCGTGGGCTGTCGAGAGCGTCACGCTGAGCACGCACAACGGCACACACATGGATGCCCCCTACCACTACGGTCCTCTCTCAGAAGGCAGACCAGCCCGTACGATTGACCGCATTCCACTCGACTGGTGCTACGGCGACGGCGTTCTTCTTGATTTCAGCCACAAAGGACCCGGAGCAAGCATAGACGCAGAGGACATCGACACCGCTTTAAGGCGCATCCAATATGTCCTCAAACCTCTCGATATCGTCCTCATTCGCACCGACGCCGACAAGAAATTTTTCGATCCGTCCTATTTCTTCGCGCACGCGGGCATGAGCGCCGAGGCGACGCGCTACCTCCTCGAACGCGGAGTGCGTCTGACCGGAACCGATGGCTGGGGTTGGGATATCCCCCTCAACCTGCAAGCCGAGCAATACCGCGCAACCGGCGACCCAAGCGTGCTGTGGGCGGCCCACTTTTTGGGCGCCGAAATCGAATATCTGCACATCGAAAAACTCGCCAATCTGGACCTGCTGCCGCGACCGTTTGGATTCAAGATAGCCGCGTTTCCGATTATGATCGAAAACGCCTCCGGCGGCTGGGTGCGTCCGGTGGCCATGTTCCCGTAATCGCCGCAGACGGAACCAAAGCCGCCTGCCTGTGGGCAGACGGCTTTGGCGTCATGCAGTTGAAGTAGGTGCTTGATCGTTCGGAAGAGTCGCGACGGAACCCGTTTGCCGAATCTTCCATCTTTCGATCACTCAAACGGCCCAAATGCGGACGCAAAGGCGCCGGCCGTCGCCATGAGCGTTTCCTGCCGGAGATTGTCCATCTTCTCATACCGGGCGGCCGCATCGACGATTTTCGGGAGCAGATGAACATCGCCTGCACTGGCCAGGCCAGTGACCGGCTCCTGGGACAATACAAAGGATACACACGCATCAATATGGGACTGATCGTCAAATGGTTCGTACCAGGTCGCATAACGCTTGGCATCCTCACTTTTCCAGGGTCCCCGGGCAACCGCCTTGATGGTCATCAGCCCGGCGTCCTGGCGCTTCATCTCCGCAACCAGCGCGTCAAACGACTGCCGATACTCCGCATTGTTATACAGAATAAAATTGAGTGGAGTCAGCACCGTTTCAAACGGAAATCGGCGCAGCGCTTCGAGATGGACCGCAGGCGCCAAATGGCTGTGCCCCGTAATGCCGATGTGCTTCACCAGACCCTGTTCCTTCGCCGCAAGCGCCGCCTCCAGAGCGCCGCCCATCCGGGTGCACTGATCGAGTTCCTCAAAGTTCGTGACCGCGTGCAATTGAATCAAGTCCACATGATCGACCTGGAGTCGCTGCAACGAGCGTTCGATGGACCGCAGTGCGCCGTCCCGGTCGCGATCGCCCGTTTTGGTCGCCAGAAAGATGCGGTCCCTGATCTTCGGCATCCAGGGACCCATGCGAAGTTCGGCGTCTCCGTACGACGCCGCAGTGTCAAAATGATTGACGCCGGCGTCAAGCGCCAATTGAATGGACTGGTCGGCTTCGTCCTGAGTCACCTCTCCCAGACTGGCGGCGCCAAATATGATCACGGAACTCATGTGGCCGATGCGGCCCAAACGACGTTTTTCCATGCGCAAATCCTCCTCCTTTGTGCTGAAACATCGATGATCCCTGCCGGTCGGAGTCATGTATTGTGCCCCTGCTCAAACATGTCTGCGCCAAACTCGCGACGGGCACAATACATGACTCCTCCCCAAGCGGGTTTTTCCGCCGCACGTTGATGTTTGGTCTACGCCTGATAGAGTGAGGCGGCCTGAGCGAGCGCAGCCTGATACACCTGCTTGGCCGGGATGTTCTTCTCCTCGGAAATCCGACGGCAGGATTCATACTCCGGCGCCGCATTGACAATGGATTCTGCAAGCCGGGCCACCTTGACGTCCACCGGACCATACGCTGTTTCCACGCGAATGACCTCGCGCGCCAATTCCAATTTCTCGACTTCATGGCAGCGCAATCCTATACTGGATGTCTGCCGGAAAATCTCCTGCTGCAAAAGCGCGGCCAGTCGGCGATCGCACAGCACTTGCAGCTGTATGGCAGGGCGCCCTTTTTTCATAACCAGAGGCGTCCACGAAGCGTCCATGGCGCCGAGTTGCAGGAGCCTGTCGATGACGTGCCCGGCCAGTTCCGGATTCATGTCGTCCACGTTCGCTTCGATCATGACGGCGGGAACCGGAACGGGCAGGACGCGATCCTCGCGCCAAACGTTCACAGCATCCGGTGGAACCGCATCGCGGGCCCACTCCCCCAACTGGATGCGCAGTACGTTGGCCACCGGCAACTCCTTGCTGCCAGCCCCGTATCCGATCTTGCGGCTGACAAACGGTCTCTGGGCAGCGGGTTTGGCGAGCGTTCGAATGACGGCTGCCCCTGTGGGCGTTGTCGTTTCGCCCCAAAGTCCCGAGGAGTAGGTCGGAAACCCTTCCAACAACCTGGCCGTGGCTGGTGCTGGAACCGGCATCACGCCATGCTCGCAAGCCACTGTGCCGCCGCCAACCTCGATGGGCGTCACCACACAGTCTGGCTGCCCCAGCAGATGCCAGGCGATCATCGATCCGACAATGTCAACGATCGCGTCCACAGCGCCGACTTCGTGAAAATGAATCCGCTCCGGTGCGACGCCGTGCACGGCGGCTTCAGCCACCGCCAGATGACCGAACGCTTCTTTGCTTTTCGTTTTCACGATCGCCGGCAGACCACTCTCGTCAATGATGCGCCAAATGTCCGGAAGATGGCGATGGTGGTGGCTATGCTGCGCCAGTACGGCGACCCTGGTCGCCGTGATCCCGCTCTTCTTGACCCGCTCGATCGCAACCTCATACCCTTGCACCGACAGGGTGGCAAGATGCTCACGCCATACGTCCTGCGCAATCGCGAGATCCAGCCAGGCGCCGAGAAACATATCGCCGCTGGCGCCAGCCGCACATTCGATGTACGCGACCGTCATTCGCCGACTCCCCCCAGGTGATTGATCATGCTCGCCATATAGCCGGCGCCGAAACCATTGTCAATATTGACCACAGCCATGCCCGGCGCACACGAGGAGAGCATGCCCAACAAGGGTGTGAATCCATGCAACTGCGCGCCGTATCCCACACTCGTGGGCACTCCGATGACAGGGATGTCGACCAGCCCAGTCAATACACTGACCAGGGCCCCCTCCATGCCCGCAACCGCCACGATGACGCGAGCCGACCGTAACCTCTCGATCTGCCGCAACAATCGGTGCAGTCCAGCCACGCCCACGTCATAGATGCGGTCGACCCGGTTGCCCATCGCGCTCGCCGTGACGGCCGCTTCTTCCGCCACCGGCAAATCCGAGGTGCCTGCAGCGACGATCAGCACCAACCCCGCAGTCGATTGCTCGCCGCGTCGAATGACGATCGTGCGCGACAGCGGCTCGTATTCCGCGTCCGGCACATCCCCTTCGAGTCTTTCGAACACCGCGCGATCCGCCCGCGTTCCCAACACATTGCCATTGCCCCGCTCCGCGAGGCGGGTCAAGATGGCGCTCGCCTGCTCCGGAGTCTTGCCTTCGCAGTAGACCACTTCCGCGAATCCCTTGCGTCTCGCGCGCTGATGATCCAGTCTGGCAAATCCGAGATCCTCAACATCAGCCTGACGGATGGCCGCAAGCGCATCCTCGATTGACATGGTATGGTTGTCGACAGCCTCCAGAATGGCCCGATACGTCCTCATCCGTTACGCTCCCTGTCCGCTCTGCGCCGCAAGTGTTTCATTGAGGCTTCCGGATCGGTAACCTTGCAGGTCCACACTGACGTACGTATACCCAATCTCTTTCAATTTGGCCGTAACCGTTCCGGCCACCGCCACAATGTCAGGCAGATGGTCCGACGCGACTTCAATCCGCGCCAGTTTGTCATGTTGACGTACGCGCACCTGCCGAAAACCGAGTTTCATGAGGAAAGCTTCCGCCTGATCGATCATGGACAACTTCTCCAGGGTAATCCGTTCTCCATAAGGAATGCGGGAGGACAGGCAGGCGAAGGAGGGTTTGTCCCATGTCTGCAACCCAAATTGATGCGAGAGTGCGCGTATCTCCACCTTCATCAGACCGACCTCCAGAAGCGGCGCCGCCACTCCCCGTTCCCGAGCCGCCTGCAGTCCTGGCCGATGTTCGCCCGCGTCATCTCCGATGGCCCCAAAAACGACGTGGTCATAGCCGCGTTTTTGCGCGATCGGAATCAGATGCGAAAACAGTTCCTGTTTGCAAAAGTAGCAACGGTTTGCAGGATTGTCCGCATATCCGGGAATCGCCAGTTCGCTCGTGGCGATGACTTCGTGGGACGCTCCCAATTCTTTCGCCAGGCGAACCGCCTCGTTGCGCTCGCGTTCCGGATACGTTTCCGAATCCGCCGTTATGGCGAGCACGTTATCCGATCCCAACACCGCGATCGCTGTATGCAGGAGAAAGGTGCTGTCGACGCCGCCCGAGAAAGCGACCACCACTCTGCCAAGCCTGCGCAGCCTGTCCTCAAGCCGTGTGTATTTCTCCTGAATCTGCTCCATGTACGGACCTCCGTGAGTGAAATTCTCCTTCCCCATTGTATAACAATTTCATGAGGACTCGACATGGGTTCCCGGGAAGAGTCAAGCTTCCATGAAAATGGCGTCATGCGATGCACTGCCAATTATAACGATGATGATTTTAGATTGTAAGTAGTAACCTATTGTGAATGTACGTACCACAGACTAACTTGCTATAGAATATGAACTACGATAGAATATGAACTTCGATATTCCAGTGAATCAGTTCGCGCATCCCTGATCGGATCAGAGATACAATAAAGATCATGCAAATCTCTTAAGAGCCTGGAGGCTGAAGTTATCATGACCCGCACCCGACGCAAAATCACCGCAGTCACCGCGGTCGCCGCAGTCATCTCAGTCGGCGCCTCCGTCTTCGTGCTGCTCTTTGCCGTCCACGCCCAATCCTCTGCCCGACCCCATGTCCACACGCATACTCACGCAGGCGCCAAAAGTCCCAGCGCCGCGAATGCCAACGTAAGCGTATCCGTCAATATGAACCGCAGACTCGGCGCGATCACAAATGTCTCCATCGGCGTCAATACAGCCATTTGGGATCCCAATCTGCTGGACAGCAGGCTCCCTCATCTGCTTCGGCGGGTCGGAGTCACCGTCCTGCGTTTTCCCGGCGGCTCCGACGCCGATGTGTACCACTGGCAAACAAACAGTCTCACGCCCGGCGCCTCGGGATATATCGATCCGAACGATACGTTTAACGCCTTCATGGGAGTCGTTCACAAGGTGGGCGGCCAGGCGCTGATCACCGTGAACTATGGATCGAACGCGACGGGTACTGGAGGCGGCAGCCCGGCTGAAGCGGCCGCCTGGGTGAAGTACGCAAATGTGACGCATAAAGACAACATCCGCTATTGGGAAGTCGGCAATGAAGTCTATGGTAATGGCACGTATGGCGCAAACTGGGAGGAGGACCTGCATAAGCACAAAGGTCCCGCCGCATACGCCGCGCATGCCCTCGCTTATATCAGGGCCATGAAAGCGGTCGATCCCCATATCAAAGTAGGCGTGGTGCTCACCATTCCCGGCGTGTGGCCAAACGGACTCACACCCCACTGGAACCGGACCGTGTTATCCATCGTGCGATCACGCATCAACTTTGTGATCATTCACTGGTATCCACAGAATCCAGGACAGGAATCGGACGCGGGGCTTCTGAACGCGACCTCGGCCATCCCTGCCATGATGGCCAGACTGCGCTCGGAAATCGACCGTTATTGCGGACCTGGCGCCAAGAACGTACAGGTATTTCTGACGGAGACAAACTCGGTCTCGTTCAACCCCGGCAAACAGACCGTCAGTCTGGTCAATGCGCTGTTCCTCGCCGACGACTACATGACCTGGCTGCAAAACGGCGTCGCAAACGTTGACTGGTGGGATGTGCACAATGGACCTGTCACCGGAACCAATAACGGCAAATCGCTCTATGGCAGCGCAACCTATGGGGATTATGGCATCCTTTCGAGTGGAACATCGCGAAACGGTGTCTCCGAGCCGCCTGCGGAAACGCCGTTTCCTGTGTACTACGGTCTGCAGATGGTGCACATCCTGGCCCAACCAGGCGACCAGATGCTACAGGCCACCTCGACCCAGCCACTCGTCGCTGTGCATGCGGTTGCGCAAAAGGCTGGCCGGATGGCGGTCATGTTCATCAATAAAAGCCCCGCCACAACGTACCGCGTCGCTCTGCCGCTGTCTCCGCAGGGTCATTTCAAGGTCGCCGCGATCTACTACTATGGTGAAGACAGCAAGGCTGTCACGTCGCGCAAGGTGCCTGTGCCCACAAAGCAGGTGTTTCTGAAGCTGCCGCCGTATTCCCTGACAACCGTCGTTCTCTCCCGTTAATCTTCAAAACTCCATGGCTTGAAAACTCAGGCGAAACTCATGATTCTGCAGTATAATCTGTTATATGAGCCTGTTCAAAAAGGGGTGCAGTGCCATCATGCAGATTCACGGGGGAGCGTGTTCTGATGCCCAGCATCGGTGAAGTACTGGAACGCAACGCGCGGCGCGCGCCAGAGAGAGAGAGACGCTTTGGTGTACGGGGCGGCGCGCTACACGTATGCGGTCCTTGATCGGGCGGTCAATCAGGCCGCGCATGCGATCGCGCGTTTGGGAGTCGTACGCGGCGATCGAGTCGCATTGGCGGCGCCAGAACTGGCCTTTCAGTTGGAGGACAGCGGCGCGCGATGGATTCTGTACGATCCGGATCTGAGCGGCGTCGTGCACAAGGCGCTCGCCATGACCCACCCGCAGGTTCGCGGGATGAGCCTGACGCCCACGCCCGACGGAGCGAATGGAGCGGATGGAGCGGATCTGGCCACCGCGATGCAGGCGCAAGGCAGCGATCCCCCCGAAGTGACGGTCAAGGAGACGGACGACGCGCAGATCCTGTACACCTCCGGCACCACCGGGCGCCCGAAAGGCGTCTTGATGGACCACCATCGGGTGATTTGGACAGGAATGAATATAGTCACCATGGTCGGTTTGCGGGAGGGGGAGCGCTTTCTGCATGTGGCGCCCCTCTATCATTCGGCCGAACTCGATCTGTTCCTCATCCCATCCGGCCGTCACCGACTGCGCCGTTTTCGCCCTCCGTCATCCGGACTATGGGGAAACGGTCACCGTGCTGGTCAGCCTGCATGCTGGGGCGTCCCTGACGCTCGAGGAACTGCGGACACACTGCAGACCGTTGATCGCCGATTACAAAATCCCGCGCAGGCTCATCGTGGGCGACGTCCCGCGCAACGCCTCCGGCAAGATATTGAAGTACCAGTTGCGCCAGGCGTACCAAACGTACGCTGACGGAACGAGTTGTGAGTGAAGCATGTTCACCTCCACCCTCGCGAGCGCTGATGTTGCCACCTGGCCCAGCTGCCAGACCGTGCTGGCGCAATTTACACCCCCCGGCAGCCAAAGCCCCGTAGGACGTCAGCCAGCGTCTCGCGCAGCGACAGTTCAGGCCGCCAACCGAGCTCACGGCGAATCTTGGCGGCGTTGCCGACCAGCGTAGGCACCTCCACCGGCCGAAACTTCGCGTCATCCACCCGAACGTCCACGCGCAGCCCGCTGACGGCTATCATCATATCAAGCAGGGAGCGTACCGACCCCCCCCGACCGCTGCACACGTTGTACACCTCTCCGGCGCGCCCTCCCTGCAGGAGCGCTACATACGCGCGCACAATGTCGCGGACATCCGTAAAGTCGCGAACCGCCTCTAGGTTGCCCACAGACAGCACCGGCTCTCGCTCTCCCCGGCTGATCGCGGCCAGTTGTTCAGCAAAGTCCGTCACCACAAAACCCACTCGTTGTCCAGGCCCGATGTGATTGAAGGGGCGCGCATGAATAACGGACAGCGCATACGCCTCGTGAAATTGGCGCGTCAGCAGCCACACCGCGTACTTGGACAGAGCGTACGGATTTGCGGGCATGCACCACGAGTCCTCATCGAGCGCTTCGACCGCAGAATCGAACTCTGGACCACTGGGCGGACTCGCGTACTCTTCGGCTGATCCGATCGTAAGCACACGACACCGGGGGGCGACAGATCGAACGGCGCCGAGAAGATTCGCAGTGCCTGCGACATTGGCGGCCATCGTCTCACCCGGTCTGTTCCACGACTCGGCAACCGAACTCTGCGCCGCCAGATGAATCACGGCGTCCGGCAACACATCGCGCATCATATCAAGTACCGCTGTGTCGTCGCGCAGATCGCAGGCCACGCGCAATGGTGAGAGTCCAGGTGCGATCGCCTGTGTGCCCGCCGCCGCATCTGCGGACTCCGCCGCGTTTGCAGAGAAGCACGCACCGGAGTCTGCATGCGCACCCAGCGTGTGTTCCACCACTTCATAGCCGACACGCCGGAGCGCCGCGACCAAGTGGACTCCGACAAATCCTCCGGCGCCCGTCACCAATACCCTGTTCCCCATAACGGTCATCGGTTCATCACTCCATCATTCTTGGTCCGCGCCTGCCGTTCGCCCCCCGTCCCGCCCTGCTGCGCCCGGTACGGTGCCCTACCGCCTACAGTTCCACCCCATATTGCCGCTCATAATACTCCCGATAAGCGCCCGACAGGATGCTCTCCCACCACTCGCGATGCGCGACATACCACGCGACCGTTTCCGTAAGTCCGCGCTCCAGATCATACGCGGGCGTCCAGCCGAGTTCACGCTCCATCTTCGACGCGTCGATCGCATAGCGTCGATCATGTCCCGGCCTGTCCTTGACAAACGTGATCAGCGACTCGTCACGACCCATGATGTAGAGAATCATCTTTACAATCTCAAGATTGGTCCGTTCATTGCGCCCGCCGATGTTGTACACCTCTCCGGCCACGCCCGCGTGCAGCACAGCCTCAAGGGCGCTGCAGTGATCCGCCACATGCAGCCAGTCGCGCACGTTGCCGCCGTCGCCGTAGACCGGCAGCTCACGCCCTTCGAGCGCGTGGATGACCATCAGCGGAATCAGTTTTTCCGGAAATTGATAGGGTCCATAGTTGTTCGAACAGCGCGTGATGACCACAGGCAAATCGTATGTCTCACAATACGCCCGCGCCAACAAATCCGACCCCGCCTTTGACGCGCTGTAGGGACTGTTTGGCGCCAGGCATGATTCTTCGGTGAAGTATCCCGTGGCGCCCAGACTGCCATAGACTTCATCGGTGGACACGTGAACAAACTTCCGTACCCTGCACTCCCGCGCCGCTTCCAGAAGCACCCGAGTGCCCTCAATGTTCGTCCTGATAAACGGCGCGCTCGTCGCAATGGAGCGATCCACATGGCTCTCCGCCGCAAAATGGACAACAGCATCAGCGCCGTCCATCGCCTTCGTCACGGCATCCGCGTCACAGATGTCGCCCCTGACAAACGTGTGACGCCCCGCGACTCCCTCCAGATTGTCCAGATTTCCAGCGTATGTGAGCGCGTCCAGCGTCACCATGTCCACATCCGGGCGCGTCGCCATCCTGCGGACAAAATTGCTCCCGATGAACCCCGCACCACCCGTGACCAATATGCGCATGTTTCAGCCTCCGCCTCTCAAAGTACACGCCGCACGCAAGATTCTGCTATGCGCATGTTTCAACTCCCGCATCCCAGAATGTCCGCCGCCTGTCGCCGCCGCTCCGCAGTTCACGGCAAGCGGCGTGCGGCTCTTCAGCGACTCTTCGTCGTCCAGTCAAACCCGATCGCCGGATCGTTCCACGGAATCCGCTTCTCATCCGGGTCTGCCGGATCGTATGATTTGGTGGTAAAATACATGATGACAGCGGGTTCCTGCCCCAGGACGCGGTAACCGTGGGCCACGCCAACCGGGATCAGCAGCAGAAGCGGGTTGTCCTCACCCATGTACACGACTTGCGTTTCACCCCTGGTCGGCGACTCGTCCCGAAAGTCAAAGAGCACCACCTGTGCGTTGCCGGAGGGAAAGAACCACAGATCGTCCTGTTTCTCGTGGTAGTGAAATGCCTTGATCACGCCCGGATATGACTTGGAAAACGACGCCTGTCCAAACCGTTGCAACAGGTTGTCGTCATCCCGCAGCACTTCCATGAAAAAACCCCGGTCATCAAAGTGCCTGACCAACTTCTTGATCACAACGCCCTCAATCATACTCCCGATATCCCCCTCGCCCCTGCTGTGGCCGTTCTCTCAGCTTTCCCGACGGCGTCATTTTGGAGTGCGTCTCATCACCCGCCGACTCGCCGCGCCGGTGGCCGTCCGCTCACCGTTTCCGCTCCCTGCGCCGCACGGCTTCCCGTTTCCCTCCCGTTCACACTCACGCCAAACCCGTGCTAGGGGACATGTGAGTGATAAACCAAATTTCAGCAGGCGCAGTGCGGACTTTATCACATGTCCCCTAGAACTCGCAGCGCGAATCGTCGCCAAGCACGAGGTGGATCGCCTTTGGCTTATTCACCGCAGGCACGATCTGCACCCTGCGGCCGATCAGCGAGCCGTCGAGCCGATATGCGCTCTCGATGTGGCTCTCTTCCAGTACCACGCTGTTCTCGATCTCCGTGCCATAAATCTTCACCCGGTCGCTGATCGATGTAAATGGGCCGATGTACGCATCCTCAATCACCACACCGTCGCCGATCACGATCGGACCGCGCAGCGTGCTGCGCACCACGCGGGTGCCTGCGCCGATCTGCACCCGCCCCACAACATGCGAATGCTCGTCCACATCGCCGCGCACGTCGCGTTCCAGAGCCTCCAGCATCAGCCGATTGGCGTCCAGCACATCATCCGGTCGGCCCGTGTCTTTCCACCAGCCGCGAATCAGGTGCGGTTCCACCGTGTGTCCGTTGTCCACGAGCCACTGGATGGCGTCCGTGATCTCCAGTTCCCCGCGCGCCGACGGCGAAATGGCGCTGACGGCGCGAAAGATCTCGGATTGGAAGAGATACACGCCCACCAGGGCAAGATTGCTTGGCGGTATCTTCGGCTTCTCCACCAGACGCTTCACGCGGCCGTCCTCCAGTTCCACAACGCCAAAATGCTGTGGTTCCGGCACTTCCGACAACAGCACGAGCGCAGCGGGCGACGACGAACGAAACTGGCGCACAAACGCGTCCACTCCGTCACGGACAAGATTGTCTCCCAGAAACATGATAAATGAGTCATCGCCGAGAAAGCCCTGCGCGATCTTCACCGCATGCGCCAGACCGAGCGGCCGTTCCTGTTCGATATACGTGATCCGCACCCCAAACGCCGCCCCATCCCCCACCGCCGCGCGAATCTCAGCACGCGTGTCGCCCACGATGATCGCGATGTCATTCACGCCGCTGTCGCGCAGCGCCTCAATGGCATAAAACAGAATCGGTTTGTTGCCCACAGGAATCAACTGCTTTGCTCCCGTATAGGTGAGAGGCCGCAAGCGCGACCCCGTGCCGCCCGACAGAATCAATCCTTTCATTGCGCGCCCCCCGGCTCCCATCATCACAAAACATCTTACCATTTCCAGATTAACACAGCAATACATAGACTGTCGCTCTCGCAGCCCGAGTTTGAATGCACCAACAACACATCTCATGCCTTGCATAAATTTTTTTTTAGGTTCAGTAAATGCTAATTCGTAGTATATTCATAGCGACCACTAGACTGAGGAGGGTTTCATATTCTGAATAATCGCTTGCATCCAATCTACAGGAAGGCACTTGTGGCAGTGGCGTCCATGATCAGCGTATCCGTCCTGTCAACGGGCGTTGTATTCGCAGATTCCAATGTGCCTACCTTTCAGGTCGGTCAACAGGTGGATCTCTACACCTTTGACTGGTCTTCTGCGACAAACGGATTTTCAGTCACGCTGGGTTCTGCGAACCTAGAGGCGTCTGCTGCCAATACCACCGTGTCAGCCACTGTAATCAAACAGACGCCGACCTCCAGTGGAGGCTATATGGATGAACTGCAGATCACTCTGCCCAATCTGGGAAGCAGCAGCGGGGTCATGAACGCCCTGATCTCTATCAATGCGGGTGCGCTCGTGACAAGATTCCAGCCTGTGCAGCCTCCCATCACCAGCGGATACGGGGCGAACTTTAACTACGACGCCACGCCCCTGGCGGGACAGCTTCCCGAAGTTCCACTCGCGGGAGCGTTGCCAGCAGTCATGATCGCCGCACTGGGAGGTTTATGGTTCATGCGCCAACGCCAACGGCGCATGTCGGGACAGCACTGAACTGCTCCCCAAAGACTCGTGACAGAGGTTTCTGAAAGTCCGCCGCTGGCGCCTGCGATGCGGGCGCCAGCTATTCATTCGGCGAAACGGTGTTCATGCCTATTGATTGCCAAGGAACTCAGAACCCTCTCGAATCATTCGGTGGACCCCCGCCAAAGGCCCCTCGCGACTACACCATTTCATTCATCCGGTCGAGTTCCGCCTCCAGGTGCTCCACCTTCAGCGGTCGATGAAAATAATACCCCTGCAGTTCGGCGCACCCGTGACGCTGCAAAAACGCCACCTGCTCAAACGTTTCCACACCTTCGGCGACCACCTTCATCCCGAGACTCTGCCCGAGTCGCAGCATGGCGAGAAGGATGCTTTTTGCGCGTCGTCCGCTTTTGAGATTGGAGATAAATGACTGGTCTATCTTAAGCGTATCGATCGGAAACTGATTGAGATAGCTGAACGATGAAAAGCCTGTGCCAAAATCGTCGATGGAGATCCGCATACCCATTCGATGAAGAGCGTGGAGCGACTCCATGGCGACTTCGGTATTTTCCATCAGCAGCGTCTCCGTGATTTCAAACTCGATCCAGCGTGGATCAATGCCCGCGTCATGAACAATGCCTGCGACCGTATCCACCAGATCGCTGTCCTGAAACTGGCGCACGGACAGATTCACGCTGACGGGCAGCGGCGCGCGGCCGATCTCTTCCCAACGCCTGAGTTGAGCGCACACCTCGCGGATCACGAACTGCCCAATCGAACGAATGAGTCCCGTTTGCTCGGCGAGAGGAATGAATTCGGAAGGCGGGATGGTTCCCATCGTACTGTGCGTCCAGCGCAGCAGCGTCTCCACGCCGACGATGCGACCCGTACGAGCGCTAACTTTCGGTTGATAGACAAGATGCAGTTCTCCCGTGTCGAGCGCCTTGTGCAACTCATGCTCCATATAGATGTGAGAGAGCGGCGTGTCTTCTATGAGCATCGTGTCATGATAACACTCAAAGCGATTGCCGCCTTGCGACTTGGCTCGGTACATCGCTGTGTCCGCATAGCGAAGCAGATCGGCGACTGTCTGCCCGTCTTGGGCAAAATAGCTGATGCCCACACTGGTTGTGACAAACAGTTCGTATCCGTTAATGACAAACGGCCGACTGGCGATCTCCGCGACGATACGGCTCGCGCAATCGGTCGCCTCCTCGCGATTCTCCAGGTGCGGGATCAGCACCGTAAACTCATCGCCGCCAAGCCTGGCCGCGAGCGCCTCCGGCGGCACGCACGCCTGCAGTCGCTGCCCCGCGTCCTTGAGCAGAAGATCGCCCACGTCATGGCCCAATGCGTCGTTCAAAATCTTGAACCGATCAAGATCAAGAAACAACACCGCGAGTTTTCCTCCGGCGCTGTGGGCGATCTGGACAGCCTGTTCGAGGCGCTCATGAAACAGTCGCCGGTTGGGCAGTTCCGTCAGATGATCATAATACGCCATGTGATGGATGACGTGCTGCACGCGTTTGCGTTCGGTCATGTCGCGCACGATGATCAGTTGCGCCGACTTGCCGCCATACATGATGACCGTCGACTGCACCTCCACATCCATCCGCGTGCCGTCGAAGCGAACGAGCGCATATTCATTGGCATTAGGCGTGAGCTTGTCGCCCATCTGCCTCAGATGACGCAACGGCGACGCGCCCGACTCCTGATGACCGGAACGGACGAAACGCGCGATTGGTTGTCCCAGCAGTTGGCCCACATCAGGCGCGCCAATGAGCGCCTGCCCCGCCTGATTGACAAACTCGATCAGACCGTCGTGCAACACCGCCACCATGTCCGGAAGCAGTTCCACAAGCACCCGGTAGCGCGCCTCGCTTTCGCGCAGTTCCTCTTCCGCCTTTTTGCGGGCGGACATGTCGCGGGCGATCGACAGCACGGCTCCCCTTCCGCCTATCTCAATAAATCTGGCGTTGTACTCAAAAGGAATCTCCACGCCGTCGACAGTGGTGTAGACACCCTCAAACGTCACCTGACCATCCGTCAAAATCTTCTGCATCATCCTCATCAGGTGACTCAATCGATGCGGAGGCGTCAGATCCGCGGGCTTCATGGTCAAAAACTCTTCCTTCGTATAGCCGAGCACTTCGCTTGCGGCGGTATTGACATTGATATAATTTCCTGGCGGCCCGTCACCAGCCACGGCAAAAATGAAAATGGGGTCATTGGCATAGTCCAACCATTTTAAGAAAGACTCTGAACCGAGGGACAGCGACACTTCCATGGATTCCTCTCAATCAACGTCCCATGCTCACCTGACGTTCTGGTATAATGAAGTAACGATACAACTACTTCCATCATACTATGAGAGTTGTTCCATTGCCATAGCCATTTTCACAACAATTATCCAACAACTCTACCGCCTGCGTTTGGCGGCAAGCGAAGTGTCGGCAAATTGGACAGTTGCAGACGGGTCGTCAATTCTTTCATTCCGCGATAGAATGTGACCGTGACGGTCTGACCAGGGCGATTATTCATGAGCATCGTCTGCAGACCCGAGACGCCCGTGACCTTCACGCCGTCGACGGCGACGATTACATCGCCGCGCCGAAGCCCGGCCGCCTTGGCGCGGGGACTGTCAACCTGATCGACCCATACGCCCAAGTGCACGGGAACATTGGGTCTCAGGGCCTTTGGCAGAGCGGACAGCGAAGCGCCCTCAATACCGATGGCGGCGTGATACGCATGACCTGTGGCCACCAGTTCATGGGCGATGAGCTTCACTTCGTTGATCGGGATAGCGAATCCCATCCCCGAAAAACCGGTGGCGACGATCTTGCTGCTGTTGATCCCGATGACCTGGCCCTGGGTATTCAGGAGCGGTCCGCCGCTGTTGCCGGGGTTGATAGCGGCGCTCGTCTGCAGGACCGTCTCCTGTCCGAGCGTCTGTCCGTTCGCCACATTCTGCACCGGCATCGTGCGCTCTGTCGCACTGACAACGCCGACTGTCACGGAGTCCGCAAAGGCAAGTCCGGCAGGATTGCCGATGGCAATCGCCGCCTGTCCCACATGCAGCGTGGCTGAGTTTCCAAACGCCGCCACATTGCGCGGTTTGATATCGGACGCAGGCACCTTCAGCACCGCGAGATCGGTGTATGGATCGGTGCCCACCACGCGCGCATAGACATGCTGGCGTTGATTGAGCACAATTTCCACTTTATTGGCGCCTTCCACCACGTGATTGTTCGTCACGATGTAGCCAGCCGGACTAAAGATCACGCCCGAGCCGACCGCCACCTGCTGCAGGTTGAGGCCGGACAGGTTGGGATTCGTACGAGCCTGGAGATTGATGACGCCCACCACCGACGGAGTCGCCTTCTTGACCGCCGTCACGATCGGATCGTTGATTGTCACTGTCGAAATGGCCTTGCCTGTTTTAAGTGTCGTGGGCTTTACCGCACCTGGTATGTAGAAACCTGAGCCGCTTAGCGCACTGCTCACTGGCGCCGACAGGTAGCCGCTGTTCACCAGCGACCGCATGCCGACGAGCGTCAGCCCCGAACCCACCACCGCGGACGCGATCACAACGGATGCAAATACGCCTAATGAAGGTCCAACGTAGGGGCGCCGTCGTGTTCCTGACACAGGTTGCTCCGGGCTGCGATCCGACTCGTCTGCCACTGCGCTCCCCCCTTAGCAAGATTGATCGTGTCTCCAGTATACACATCCGCGGGATCGAACACACACAACGAAGCAAACACTCACAATCTTGCCTCACAATTTCTGACTCGTCTTCGCCGCTCGCTACAATCGCCGCGCATAGCGGCGATTTAGCAGGAATCCGCCCATCATCAGCACGGCGATAGCCGCAATTCCCGTGAACAGCCAGGATTGCGCCCCTGCCGCGACGCCTTCGTACAGCAGTGCTGTCGATGCGTAATATGGTATAATCGTCACCATCGCCGTCCACAGATACACGATAAACGAGATGCTGGGAAGCATGCCCGCCGTGTAGTTCACCAACATCGCCGGCACGGGCAATAACCGCGCGACCAGCAACCCCGTCACACCCTTGCGCGAGGCAAACTTCTCCACTTTTCTCAGTTTGACAGGATCGATCAGCGTTTCCATGAGCGGTCGGCCAACCAGGCGCGCAATGGCAAAGATGGCGACAGCGCTTGCGCTGGACCCAATCCACGCATACAGCAGACCAAACCACACGCCATAGACCTTCAGGAGGATAAGCAGCAATCCTTCCGAAGGCATCGGAGTCATGCAGATGAGAGCCATCAGGAGAATCCCTGCGCCGACGCCGAACGTTCCCCAAGCCTGGATGACGCTTGACAGGTGATTGTGCTGATCCAAATAAAAGAAGACCGCCACCGAGAGCAGCGCAGCCGCGACAAGGATTGCGACACGCCTTTTGCCGACGCGCGCCCTGATCATCCGCCATGTCTCCAGGCCTCTTCGCAAATTCCCCGTTACCTCCGCTTGTTCTGTCCGCCTCGATAGAAGACGTCCGGAGCACATCCTACCACCATAGACGAACCATTCTCTGCGGATGTTCAATACGCAGTTCGTTCATTTTTCGCGCAAGTCTTGGGACAACAAAAAACCCGCGCCGCTCTGGCCGGGTTCGCATCGATTCGACAGAGCACAAGACTCAGTGTGCGAGCAGATGTTGGATCATCGCACCGAGAATCAGCGCCGACCACTCAGTTCGCTGTCTCCTTGCGAAGCCGTTCCAGTTCGTCCATCGGAATCTCGGTGACTTCTGACACCAGCGCGATATCCAGCCCTTTCGCCAGCATCGCTTTCGCCACGGCTATCGCCTTCTTGGCTTCGCCCTTCGCTTCGCCCTTTGCTTCGCCCTTCGAAAACTCTTCCTCTGCAATTTCCCTCACAAGATCGACCATGTTTTTCAGCCTCTCTTTCAGCCGTTCTTTTTCATCGGGAGCCAGATACCGTGCACTCGTGCTCAAAAACCACGCCGCCGTCAGCGACTGCTCATCCCGATCCGGAATCCGCTCTATGATCGCCATACAGCGATCGATCACGTGCCCCCGGCTTCGCCCTTTGTGTCTCATGTGCATCGCGAACGAAAGCTCGATCCGATCCTCGACTTCCCAACAACTCTCGTCCAGATGCGCCTCCACGCGATCCAAAACCGCGTTTCCGTCCCGCTCCGCCAAATAGACATTCTCCACATGATAAGACGCGCTGCCAATATCGAGCGTGCCGGGAGCGCTTTGCACGCCGTTTGCGTATAACACCACTGTGCGGATGGTCCGTCCGGCCAACTGATGCAGATGGATGTCGTACAGGGCAAAGCGATGGAGCGTGCGTTCCTTGGTGGACTGGAACTCCAAGTGCAAAAGCGTTTCATCTGACTGCTCGAACACAAGGTCGAGCAAATCCTTCCGGATCTCAAGCACCGCCACTTCCGTCGGCCAGAGGTTCACCACGTCCGCGCCCTGGATTCCAAGCGCCTGCAACGCATTGCCCCTGCAAGCCGCCACGACATGCTTTGAAATGGTATCCAAGCTGTCACGGGCTATGTTCATGGTTTCCCTGCCTTCCCCCCCATTATACGTCACGACCATTGCAGCGTACAGTGGAATGTGTGCGCGGACCATTGTTCAGCATGCCGCGCGTTCTTTCGCCCTGCCTCAGTACAGGTCGAACATGGTGATCGCCAGACCCGATTGTTTCAGATAGGTAAATAGTTGGCCACGGTGGTGAAACGCATGAGTCACGATCTCTATGAGCCACTTCGCCTGCGTGGAGCCGTTCTCCCCATAGAACGGTTTGCTCTCTTTATGAAGAAAATCATGGTCACTCAAGCCACTCATGTACGCGCTCAGTTCGGTCAGGCCATTCTCCATATTGGCGCGCATGTGCGCCGCATCGGACGCAGACAGCGCCTGTTCCAGCGCATGAACCTCTTCCTGCGACTGCTCCTTAAGAATTGCAAGATCAATCAACGGAATCTGCGTGAGATGATTCGCCAGTTCCAATACTGTCCGCATCTCTTCCATGGGACGAAAATTCCAAAGTTCCGGCGTCGCCTTCTCCAGCAGCGCGCCAGTCGTGCGCACAGCCAACGCCAATTCCGCCAGCAGCAACTCTCGGACAGCCGATGTTTCACTCATGGAACCCGCTCCGTTTCCCGTTTAGATGTTGTTCAAAAAGGGGGCAGGTAAGACCCCTTTTTGAACAGGTTCGTATAGTCGCGTCACGACACCGTGCGCCAAAGCCTCCAATCAATCGATCGCGTCTGACACGGATGGACATAGACTCAGTTTAAGAGAGGGAACAGTTGCCTGTCAAACTGTTTCTTGCATGAACTGTCTGCGATGCCTCCGTCTCGATTGCAATCGCGGACCGTGCAAAGCGCCAGGTGCCCGGTCATGCTTCCGAACTCCAGCGAAAAAAGCGCGCGGCAAGCACACCGCTGACCACGCACAAACCCGCCAGCACCACGACGTCGGTCATATGATCGGCGATTGGCGACACATTCCACGTCTGGCGCAGCAGATCGATCACATAATACAGCGGCAAAGCCCGGGCCACACCTTGAAGAAATTTGGGCATGATGGACAGCGGGAAGGTCGCGCCTGACAGAAACATCATCAGATTCAAGACGAGCGAACTCACTGCGGCCGCCGTGCGTGTGTTTCTTGCGAGCGAGGCGAGCAACAGGCCGAACGGAAAGAGCGCGCACACAGACAACGCCATCGCCGCAATGGTGCTTGTCAGATGCTTCGGCGCATTGAGATGGAAGACCAAGGCTCCAAATACAAACACGACAATGGCGCTCATGATAAAAACGATCAGTCCGTAAGCGATGTGGGCCGCAAGCACCACCTGCGGACGCAGCGGCGTCGCCTGGAAGCGCCTCAGCACACCCGTTTCCCGGTAGCCGGTGAGTGTGGTGCCAAGCGTAAAGAGGGATGTCGTCAGCAACTGCACCGCCACCCAGGACGGCACATACGCGTCGCTGTAGCTGAATCCCTCGATTTTTTGATTGCCGAACATGGCGCCAAACAGCCAGATCATCAGAACGGGAAACAGAAATGTCCAAAACACCGCCTGCTTTTCCCGAAAGAACAGCTTCGTTTCGACGGACGCCAAGCGCAACAAAGCATTCATGCCGTTTCGCCCTCCTGACTCAGATTGACAAAAAGATCATCCAGACTCCCGACTTCAAAGCGAAACGCTTCCACCGTCCAATGTCGCTCGTGCGCGACCGCAAACAGGTGACGACTGATCTCCTGCAAGTCTGGCGCATAGATCCACACCGCGTCACCGTCGCGATGCGCCCGTTCGACCGAGGGCAGCGCCGAGATCACGCTCAATTCCGCCTCCGCAGACGTAAACGTCAGACATTTGGCTGCGGCAAACTGGCTGACGAGCCTCTTGGGCGTGTCCAGGGCCGCGATCGCGCCTTCGCGAAACATGGCCACTCGATCGCACAGGCGTTCCGCCTCCTCCATGTAGTGAGTGGTCAGGACGATCGTCATCCCCTGTCCGCGAAACTGTTGAATCAGTCCCCAAATGTCGCGGCGCGCCTGAGGATCAAGACCTGTGCTCGGCTCGTCGAGAAACAGGATATCCGGATTGTGCAATGCGGCCAGCGCGAGTGTCAACCGCTGCTTCCATCCTCCTGACAGCTTGTTGAACTGCGTATTCATATAGGGTTTCAGACCCAGCGTATCAATGAGCGCGGCGCGATCACCGCTGCGTTCATAAAAGGATGCGAACAGTTCGAGCGCCTCGCCCACCTTCAGCCGCTCCTGAATGGATGTGGACTGAAACTGAACGCCTATGCGCTGTCGCAAGGATCGGCCATCCTTTTCCGGATCGAAGCCAAGCACGCTCACCTCGCCCGCTGACCGCTTCCGAAGTCCCTCAAGAATCTCCAGCGTCGTCGTCTTGCCCGCCCCATTGGGTCCGACAATGCCAAATATTTCGCCGCGCGCAATGCTGAAACTGACTCCTTTGACAGCCGCCTTGTCTTTGTACGATTTGTGCAGATCGTTCACCACGATCGCCATGTCCATCTCTCAACTCTCCTCGCGGTCGCCATGTCCATCTGTCGGCTCTCCTCGCAGTCGCCATGTCCATCTCCCAGCTCTGCTCGTCAAACAGGGCAGACCGTCGGCCCCATCCTCAACATACATGGAGTGTGCTCGGATTGGCAGTGCTGGCTGTCAGCAGTGCGTCATGACAGATGTCATAGCGATCTCATGACACAAAAGGTGAGGGTGGCTGCGCCCTGGCGTCCTGCGCAAACGACTCGCGCAGAGTATACTGGGGTTGAACGCTTGGGGGTGGGCGACTCGATTCTCTTTCTTTGGGAGCAAATCGCTTTTGAGGTACGGGGATTGAACATCCGGGGTGGGCGACCCTATCGCCGTTTCGCATCGCTCGCGGCGCCAATGCCGCACGAGATCGGTCGCACTCTTTGTCCATAGCGAGGTGATCGTCGTGTTTCCGAAGCATGCCCGAACATGGGGCTACTTCTATCTCGCCAATCTGCTCATACCAGCCACTTTCCTGTTCCTGGCGCCAAAGGCAACCGCCCTCTTTGGCGCGGCGCTGCTGCTCCTGTTTGCCCTCATTTATGTCGCGTCCTATCGATTCGGCATGCGCTGGCGTCTGCTTTGCGCCGCTCTGGAGTCGATCCTCGTCATGGTGATGGCGGGCGTCATCAATCCCGGCTACTATTGGGTCGCCACCTATCCTTTCGTGTTGCTGCACATCACCCTTACCGGACGAAAACGGCTGCTGGCGTTGACTCTTCTCGCAGTGACGTTTCTGATCCAGTTCATCGTTCTCCTGCGCCTTCACCACATCGGCGTGATGGCCGCTCTGCCCTATGTCGCACTCGGAATTTTTTTCCTCCTCTCCGTCATGATCAGCATGCACTTTCAGGAACGCAATGCCGCCGCCACCGACGCGCTGAAGGCGGCCAATCTGGAAATCAAACGCCTCACGGAAGCCGCCGAACGCGACCGCATCAGCCAGGACCTGCACGACGTGATGGGACACGAGCTGTCCATGATCACGCTTAAGGCGCAGCTCATCGACCGGCTCGTGCAGCGCGATCCTGACAGGGCCCGCGCCGAGGTGCGCGATGTCGAACAGGCGGCGCGCATGGCGCTCACCCGCGTGCGCGAATACGTCGCCAACATTCGACGGGCAAGACTGGACGAAGAGTGGAGCGCCGCCGTGCAACTGCTGAAGACCGCCAGGATTGCCTGTGATTGTTCACTGCCTGATTTCAGTTCGGTCACAGTTGACGGAACGAGCGAAACATTGGCCATGTGCCTTCGCGAAAGCGTGACCAACATCATTCGCCACAGCCGCGCCACTCGCGCTTTGCTCATCCTGGAACGCGGGGACGGCGCGCTCTCCGTCGTGGTCGCCGACGACGGCTCGGGCCTGCGCGTCGATACATCCCATTACGCCGCCCTGGAGTGCGGCGGCGAGCAATCGGGTTCCGCGTTTCATGCGCCGGAGCGTACGGCGGAAGACTGGATCGCGCCCAACACGCACGGACTGAGCGGCATGCACGCGCGCCTGGACGCCGTCGGCGGAACCTTCGCCATCTGGTCCAACGGACGCGCGCTGCATGGCAAAGCAGCCGCGTTTCCGCACGGCATTCCCTGGCGCCGGGGGCTCACGCTGCAATTTTCCGTTCCCGTGGCGCCAGTGGCGGCCCGGGCAGAGGGGGCGTCGCAGTGATTCGGGTCATGATCGCGGAGGATCAGGCATTGGTGCGGGAAGCGCTTGCGGCCTTGCTGACTCTCGAAGAAGATATCAGGGTTGTCGCACAGGCCGGAGACGGCCGACAGGCAGTGGAACTCGGCGCCGCACAGCAACCGGACGTCGCCCTTGTGGACATCGAGATGCCGCTGCAGAGCGGTTTGGAAGTCGTGCGTGAGTTGGCGACAGTCGCCCCAAAATGCAGAGTTCTGGTCGTGACGACCTTCGCTCGCGCTGGCTATTTGCAGCGAGCCGTTCAACTGGGCGCCTGGGGATATTTGTTGAAAGACGCCCGCATCGAGGAGTTGACGGCGGCCATTCGTACAGTGCACTGCGGGCGCAAAGTGATGGCCCAGGAACTGATGATCGAGGCGGTGACGAAAGTCAATCCACTCACAGAGCGGGAGGCGGAAATCCTGGGGTTCGCCAAACGCGGCCTCTCCACGAGGGATATCGCAAAACGGCTCTTTTTGTCTGAGGGTACGGTGAGAAACTATCTGTCGGACGCGATGTCGAAGCTTCAGGCGCAGACACGGCAGGATGCGATTCGCATCGCCGACGAAAGCGGGTGGCTGTTCTAGCGGAGCAGTGATAAAATCCTCGATGCAGGCGCAGTGAATCCAGATATAGCGTCCGAGGCTTTAGTCGGACGCTGTATGCACCGCCTCGCGCCTGCCCAAATTTGGTTTATCACTGCTCCCCCAGCCCCCGCTGACTCGCTACATATTGGACAACGCAAGGTTGTAGTGCACCCGCCCAATCGCCTTGGCAAGCATCGGAGCGATGGGAAGCACCTCAATCGGCAGACCCCGCATGTGCGCAGGCAATGGCAGCGTGTCGGTTACGAGCACCTTGCGAATGGCGGGATGCCTCAACCGCTCGTCAGCCGGCGGCGAAAATACGCCGTGAGTGGCGCACAAAACGGCGCTCTGCTTGGCGCCCATCGTCACAAGTATGTCCACGACTTGCGTGATCGTCCCCCCCGTGTCGATCATGTCTTCGATGACGAGGGGAGTTTTGCCCTTGACATCCCCGATCAGATGGGTGATCACCGCTTCGTTGTGTTTCGGGCGCCCCTTGTGCATGATGGCCATGGGCAGATCCAATATCGCGGCAAACTTCTCCGCCGTCTTGGCGCGACCGGCATCCGGAGACACGACGACGGCGTCCGTCAAGTTCATCTTGCGAACTTCGTCCGCCAAAATATGCAAAGCGCTGAGATGATCAAGCGGAATGTCGAAAAAGCCCTGAATGGCGGCTGCGTGCAAATCGACGGTGATGACGCGATGAGCACCCACTGAGGTGAGCACATCGGCGACAACCTTGGCGGATATGGGCTCCCGCGCTTCGCCCTGTTTTTCCTGGCGCCCATACCCAAAATACGGAATAATGACATTGATCCGACCCGCTGAACTTCGTTTCAACGCGTCAATCATGAGCAGCAGTTCTACAAAGTGATCATTGATAGGCGGCGAAAATGACTGTAACAAGTAGACATCCACACCTCTGACACTATCCGGAAACTGCGCATATAACTCACCGCTGCGAAACTGCGACAGATGCACCTGCCCCAACTCTACACCCAAATGCTGCGCCACTTGGCTCGCCAGTTCTTGATGCGAGGAACCTGCGTAAAGGCGAAACGCCCCAGTTCCCAGTCGGCCTTCAACCACAGCAGCGCCACCCCCCATATATACCCATGCCCGGATACGCGAATACGGAATCCGTTTTCACCTGTAACTTTAGCATCTATTCGCGGGATTGTGAATGGCGCATTGCGCAAAACTTTCGCATCGTTTTAGACTATTTCGCCAAAACGCGAACGATCACCGCAGCTTACCGTGCCCGTGACGCAATAATCGAACGGTCACCTGAGTTCCCTGTCCGACCGTGCTG
The DNA here is from genome assembly GCA_021793015.1 of Bacillota bacterium. GTDB lineage: Bacteria > Bacillota > Bacilli > Alicyclobacillales > SLC66 > JAKADD01. The sequence goes on along the minus strand of JAJYTO010000017.1, from coordinate 3,668 downwards.
GTGATCAACAGTTTCCCGTGCATGCCGTCCACGATCCGCTTCGCAATGGCGAGACCAAGACCCGTTGACGGACGCTCCACAGCAGGCGCCCCATTGCCGGGATCTGCAGATTCCACCTGTACGGCATCCTCTTCACTGCTCCGCGTACGCGCAGTCTCCCCCCGCACAAAGCGTTCCGTGACTCTGGCCAGAAGCGATGGCTCCATGCCGCGGCCGGTGTCAGCCACGGTCAGATCATAGTGCTGGCCCCTGCGTTCCAGTCCCAGCGACAGCGTCCCGCGGTCTGTGTATTTGCGCGCGTTGTCAAGCAGGATGAGCAGCAGTTGGCGCAATCGCGACGGATCGCCCAGGACGGTAATATCCTGTTCGATCGCAGCGATAAACCGCACGTCGGTGTCTTCAAGGACAGGTTCATAGAGTGCGGCAATTTCACGGCACAGCTCGGTGAGATCGACAGGCTGCAACGAAAGTGTTCCCGCCTGCGCGTCAAGATGCGCCATGTCGAGCAGTTCTTCGACGAGCCGGCGCATTCGCTTTGTCTCCGCATAAATCGGCGTCAACCAACGCAACGCCTTGTGCAGGCTGGCATCGTCGTCGGTGTGGCGAAGCAGCATTTCAAAGTTTGCCTGCAGGACCGACAGCGGAGTTCTGAGTTCGTGAGACACGTCGGCGATCAGTTCTTGCTCCCGCACGCGCGCCGCCATGATCGGTCGCAGCGTCCACGAGCCGAGAAAGTAGGCGCCTGCGATGGTGCACCCAATGCCCAGGATGCCCGCAAGGAAAAACAGACCCGCCAACTGCGCCAACAGTTGATATTCGGGACTGACATCGTCCAGCACCTGAATCCGTTCCAGCACGCCATGGTTGACGATCGTCATCTGCAAAACGTCATATCGTGAATGCGCGGTCTGGATCATGACAGGGACTTGCGAGACGTTAATCCCCAGCGCCAGCGTTCTCAATTTTGCCAACAACTCTGCTGTCGGCACAGAACCCAGCAACAGGGTTGGCGTCATAGTGCCAACCCTCCAGATAGCAAATAACCTATTCTGTTCAGGTGCGATCAATTTGCCCGGTTCAGACACCAAGCGTCCGGGTTCACCGAATTCCATGGCCTGATCGGCAAACAGATGCAACCGCGCGTCAATCGCGCGGTTGGTCGCCTGCGCCAACAAGACATAGACGAACACCGACAGCAGGCTCCAAATCACCGCCAGTACGACCGTGCTGACCAGCGCCAGGCGCAGTCGTTGCCGCCGCATCAACCGCGCGTCTGAAGTCGATAGCCGAGTCCGCGCACGGTTTGAATGACCGGGCATCCGTCGCCCTCCAGTCGTTTGCGCAGTTTTGATACATAGGTTTCCAGAGTATTTTCAAGCACATCGGCCTCGTAGCCCCAGAGGCGATCCATCAACTGCTCACGGGTCAGCACCTGCCGAGGGTGACGCAGGAACAACTCCAACAGGGCCGCCTCCTTCGGGGGCAACACATAAGTATCCTCGCCAATCGACACTTCGCGCGCATTGCGTCGCAGAGTCACTGCGTCCACGCCAATCGTATCGGCGTCGTCGCCTGCCAGTTCGTGCCTGCGCAGCAAGGCGCGCACTCTCGCCAGAAGTTCTGTGGTGGCAAACGGTTTGACGAGATAATCGTCGGCGCCCGCGTCCAATCCCTTGACACGGTCCTCCACAGTGGCGCGGGCAGTCAGCATGATGACGGGCACTTTCTGTTTATTGCGCCGCAGTTCCCGCAGGAGGGCAAATCCATCCATGCCGGGAATCATCGCATCCAGCACCACCACATCGTAAAATCCGCTTGCCGCAAGATGCAGACCGGTTTCCCCGTCTCCCGTCCGCGAGACATCGTACCCTTCTTCCCGCAGCAACTGTTCGATTGCAAGCGCCAGCGCCGTATCGTCTTCAATCACCAGCAGTTTGAGCATCGCTCACAGTCCTCTCGATCGTCACATTAGTCACCCGCTGTTTGAGTTTCGCCTACTATTTGACCTTTGCTTACTATCGGACGCTGCCACTCCGGCCATTCGGTTAAGGCAAGCCCCATCCCAAGCGGTCCGCCGATCCGGACCGATACGTCATTCAAGCCGCCCTCTTCGGCGACATCGCCGTTCACCGTGACCATCAATACTTTGATGCCCGCCTCAATCCGGCCCGGCAATCCGCGCAGGAAAATCACTTGGGACAGCACCTCGGCCTTTGTCGGACAATCCGCGAGGACCGTGACGGACGCGAGCCCGCCGCTTGGTGTCATACTCGCGGGATCGGCCGGATGGGGATGCTGATGGGCGCCAGAATCCAGCCCGTGTCGCTTGCCCGTCGCTGATGTGCAGATTGCTCCGCGACCAGCGACTTGCATCTCCGCCGCCAACTGATTGGCGTCAAAAGGCGATTCGACGCCAAATTGCCATGGTGCGTCCTCCGGCCCAGTTCCAGCGTAAACAATGTCGCCATCCACTGACAACAGGTAGTCGTTGGAATATCGCGCAAGGATTGCGGCAGCGCGCTCCAGTGTGTAGCTTTTGTCGATGCCGCAGAGATCAATCGGCGCATAGAGCAGAACAGACTGATCTTCGGCCCACATTTTGACGCACTCCTTGCGGGTCAGGCCATGCACGCCCACAGCCACATCAAACGCCGCCCCCTGATAGCCCAGATCATGGCCCGCGGCGTTGGCTCGCGGATCAAATACTCCGCCCGTGGCGTGATAGGCGTCAACAGCGACAGTCAGGGCCTCCCACAGTCTTTTTGACACAGGCCTTCGCTTGGTCAGAGACAGGTTTAGACGAACCAATTCACTGTCTGGAGAAAACCGTGACAACGCGTGCTCACACGCCGCAAATTCGGCCTGCACCAACGACGCCAGGTCAACATTCGCCGCCCCTGAACGAAATGGTCTTGCGATCAGTTCCATGTGCGAACCGAACGCCTGAAATGACGAGCGCACCCAGCTCCCGGTATCCGTATCTCCACTCATCCGCCCTGCTCACGTCCTTCTCTGCGATCACCCGTATACGTTCTGGCCTGCCGCCACTCTCACGCACACATGTGCGGCATGCGTCGCCCGCAGTCCGCGGTCTGCGCCACCCACGGCCCGCACGTCTGCCATCAGCGCCCCGCCCGTTAGCGTGAAGCCCGCTCTCAGGAATATCCCCCATCGCCGCCATACGACGCCGCTAGCGGGATGAAACCCGCGTCATCCAACGGTCGCAGAAGTACGGTTGACCGTTCCCCGAACACACTGCTGACGGCGAATTGCGGGTCTTGCGGCCTCTATGAGTTAAGACGGCGAAAGCATCCGAAATGTTCTCCACACTTTCATTCTCCCGACAATTCCGGCGATCATGTCATCAGCCACGGCCTCACCATCTGTTCCCCGCGTGTCGTATACGCATCGTCACGGTTACGGCGCGTTGTATGACGATGTTCGCAGCCGTCAATTGCGGCTCCGATATGTTCATGCTGATTCGCTGCACCTCCTACCCAGCGTACCCGAATGTTCGTTATAATAACGAAAGCAACAGCGCTGGACTCTCGCCAGGATGGATCATGCATGCCGCTGCGGCGAGTATTAGCGGCCGGGAGGCCGCGGCTGTCTGAGCCGCAGTGGCATGCATGATCCATCCTCGCAGGCAGGGGCGCAATATATGACTC
>JAJYTO010000223.1 GCA_021793015.1 Bacillota bacterium | reverse complement strand
GCGGCCAGAACCGAACGCGCGCGTCCGCTCAGTTGCGGGTCCTGCACCAATGGAGCATACTTTACCACCGGTTCGACGGACATCTTAAACGTCTCCGACAGCGCCTGCGCCAGCGTGCGCACATCCTCCTGCGACACACGGCTGCCGGGAGCGGTCTCCAGCCACAGATCGATGCCGGCGCTTCCTCTTTTATATGTATGAGCGACGCAGTTGGGGTGCAGGATCATGGCGGCCCGGGCAGCCGCCGTCTTGGCGATCTCATCGAGTTGCGCCGATTGGTCTGGCTCTCTGGCCGGGGATTCTGCGGCCGGGTGTTTTGCGGGCGGCGTCATGCGCAACCAGACGCCGCCCCGCACCCGGTCCACCACATAGGCGATTCGGTCCGGCGCGTCATCCGCCAAGTGCGTGCTGAGCACCGCCGCGGCTCCGGCAAACACTCCTTGCGACAGGAGTCGCTGTTTTCCTGTGACAAACGGAATCGGCCACTGGGGATCAAAGGCGGGACGGCACTCTTCTGCGGGACATCCGACAATGCGCAGCGCAACACCGTTCGGGAGGGTGTCGCGAGCCAGGAACATGGCGAGTCCGAGAGCGTGAGCCGATTGTGCATGATGCCCGCACAGATGCCGCCAGTTCAGCCTCTCACTCTCCAGCACACCCACCGCGTCGAGATCGGCGGTGACAATGATTTTTTTGGCTGCACGCCCATAGTCCCCGAACGTGATAACAGGCGCCGTTCCCTCAAGAAACCGCGCGAACGTCAAGCCATGCGTGTGCGCGACGCGTTCCCACACGGCAACGGTGCGCACTTCTTCGTATCCTGGTTCTGCGAGTTCCTGAAATTCGCGCGCAAGAGCGATCAATTCAGCTTCCATCTGCTCCAGACGGGCAGGCAGCAATGGCGGACGCGACAAGACAACCGTCCTTTCCGCAGGGATTACTGGCTTTCGCGCAGAAAGTGACGGGCAATGAGTTCCAGAGCATTGCCGTCCGCGATGCGGTTCCCATATTCCTCAAGCATTGCCTGCGTGGCGGAAGACAGTTCCCCGTATTCATGCAACAAGGACCACAGGGTGTCGTAATCATTCTCCGGAACCGTCTCGTCGTCAAAAGACAGGTGGTAAAGTCCCTGATAGTGAAAGAGTGAGCAATCGATCGGGCACACTTCAAGAATCGCGGACGCCACTCTCACGATGTCTTCGAAATCAGTAAAAGCAAACACAAACGATCCAAACGGATCAGGAGACGTTTCCTCTGATTCCGCAGGTTCTGTATGACCTCCGGGAGGCAGACTGGGGACCTGCGTGACGATCAGTACAACTCCTTCTGTGGGCATTGTAAAAGCCTCGACAGCGATTGGCCCGACAATCTCAAACCCGACTTCCGTATACGCAACCTCCATCATATCCCAGAATAGCTCCTGGACTTTTTTCCCGTTTTGCCACATCTCTTCTTTGTCAATGCCGCGCGCCTCAAGGTCCTCGTAACTAATGAAGATGCGCAACTTGTTTCTTGCAATCTTCTCAACTCGCATCGAGATCCCGTCCTTTCCAGGAAAGCGCTGCATCTCTGAATCAGTCCGCGACAGAAGCTGGGGGACATGTGATAAACCGAAATTTGGCAGGCGCGATGCGGTACATATAGTATTTGATTAAAGCCTCAAACACTATATGTGAGATCATAACGCCTGCTGCGCGGACTTTATCACATGTCCTCAAGGCGTCAGCTGTCACGCACCATTTAGCTTTCCTGTAATGATACTCACAAACGATCATTTGCGCTAGTGGTAAATACACGGGAGTCCTGCGCGATGTCATTTTACGATGATGCATTCTCCCGTCTCGCGGTTAGCGGTCGCTTTCCTCGTTCGCAAGCCAGGTTGCAAACAGTCTTGCGTACCGGTGTGTGGCTGCCAGCACATCTTCTTCATAGACGCACTCGCCCGCTTCATAGGCGTGGTCTTCCTGTCCCGTCAGTACTGGACCGAAGGAAATCCCGCGCACATAGTCGGGAAAGCGCGTCAGCGGCCCGCGTTCGCCGTCCGGCAGGCGGCCGTCGCCCGCCCCACGCTCGCCGCCCGGCGCGCGGCCGCCGTCCACCCTGTGTTGCCAACTGGAATCCTCATCAGCGATGAGCGCGGCGTTTATCCCGCGAAGCAAACGGTTCGCCAAAGCGTCTTTGCGGCCCCGCAGCATTCGTTTTGGTTGCGCGCTTCCTCCGTCTGGAAGACGCCTGCGCAGATCGTCCAGAATGACGGTCGGATCGATCTCCCATGACAATCGTGCGGCGCAATGCAGATCGACCCAATCCGCATCCATCGCCACCTGGCCAATGCTCCACACGGGATCGTCGCGACGGCGCTCTCGATACTGTCCACGCGCGTCAAACGTTTCGGCGATCCACTGAAACGCGCGCCGACCGTACACGGGCAACTGCGAGCACAGTTGAGCCATGTGATAGAGCGCATTGTCCGCCCGACTCGGATCGCTCGCGTGACCCCTGCGGCCTCTGGCCACAATTCTCAGACCGAGCCGGTCACGCTGCGGATAGGGCGTCACGGCAATCGGCAGATCCCTTGCGGCTATTACGCCTTCCATGTCGCGAAGAACCTTTCCTTCAGTCAGCGGCTCTGGATACAGGCTGGCGATGGCCAAATCGGGAACAAGATCGGAGCGTTCGCCCGAAGTCTCCCACTTCAATGTATACATCCGATCGCTCACATGGTGCGGCGTTTGTATAGGCGCGTCGCCCGCCGACTGGACGGGAATCCTTACGACCACATCAAGCCATCCGGGAAGAACGCCCTCTGCACCGGAGAATGCGCTGTTCACGAGGATGCATGCGTCATCGAACAAACGCCGGCGCGCCGTTCCTGAGAAACACAGACTGCCCGCCTCCCCGTCAACGCCAAAGAGAATCCGTATCGCGGCGCCGGCTCGTGAGTCCGCCTCCGTGACGGCGGCCTTCAATGCATATAGAAGGGATAGCGCAGGCGCCGCGTGATAGGTAACCAGGGATCCGCGTAAAGCGGCCCCGGCAAGAGAAGAGGATGCGGAAGAGGATGTGAAATCTCCGCCGCGCGCAGATCCGTGCGCTGGCCGATGTGCGGATCCATGCGCGGGCGGCTGGGTGGGATAATGGGTGGAGAAGCGCGTCTCGGCCGATTCTTCCACCGACTCAGGCAATACATCGTAATGATGCACCACCGTTAATACGTCTGCTCCTGAACCGGCCTGTACACAAAGCAGGTCACGGCCGTACAGGGTCGAGGCGAATCCCAGCCCGTCGGCCACCTTCGACAGCAAGCGCAGCTTGGCGTCGGCAGACTCGTGAGACACGTCCGGAGGCGCGTGCAGCAATTCTGCCGTACGGACGAGTTGCTCCGGGAACCGGCGCAACACAGAGCGCTCCAAATCAGCAGTGCTCACCACGAACGTCTTCAACCACCCCTTCCACGGTCGCCGCAGGTCTTAGGGGCCGCGACAAAATAACGTATTCCAGACAAGTTAATCTATGACGGTTCTGCGCCTCTTGGCTCTGCGCACAGGCGGATGAGCACTTTTCGGACACGCATTTTATGTGAGCAGATCGGCTTGCGTGGACGCCCGTTCCTCAATCTGGTGCGGCAGAACGACAGTGTAGGTGGCAATCGGTTCGTCGCGCAGAAGTTTTGTCAAGAACCGCATGGCGACAGCGCCGTAATCATACATCGATTGTGCGACAGTGGTCAGTTCAGGGCGGGCCATTTGTGAGAGTTTGGTGTTGTCAAAGCCGATGACCATGACATCGGTCGGCACCCGCAGATGCAGATCCTGACAGGCGTGAAGCGCGGCCACCGCCACTTCATCGTTGACGGCAAGCAGTGCGCGCGGCGGGTTCATGCGCAGGGCGTCGCGCAAGGTGGACAGAGCGCTGCCATATGTCTCCTCAGGCGTTTCGATGACTTGCGGAGCAATCGAGACGCGAGCCGCCGCTTCTTCAAATCCTTGCCGCCGCTGATCGCTGAGCGCCTTCTCGCCCATCCTGGCGCCCACGTAGGCCACGCTTTTGCACCCCTTTGCCACCAAATAATCCAACGCATCTGCGGCTGCCTGCCGATTGTTGATGTTCACCGAAGGAATGCGTTTCTCTGGGTCGTCCGTTCGGCATAGCACGACCGGCAGTTGCGCCTGCTCAAACGTATCGATGTGCTCGGATTTCAGGCTCGGGGACATAAACAACAGCCCATCCACCTGTTTCTCCCACATCGTACCGATCAGATCGACCTCCCGCTGTGTATGACCATCAGAATTGCATAGAATGATATGGTATTGGTACATATGGGCGACGTCTTCGATGCCGCGAACCAGTTCAGCCATGAATGCCGCCGATACGTCGGGCACGATGACTCCGATCGTTTTGGTGCGTTTGCTTGCCAAACCGCGAGCGATCGCATTCGGTCTGTACTGCAGCTTGGCAATCGCGTCAAGGACACGCTTCTTGGTTTCATCCTTGACCACCGCCGTGTCATTCATCACCCTGGAAACGGTCGCCATTGATACACCCGCTTCGCGCGCCACATCATAGATCGTAGCGATCATCTGCTCGTTCCCCTTTCGTCGCCCGGAACTCTTCAAAGTGCCCAAGCTGGGCCGCCGTCTCCCAATGAAAAAACCGTTTGTCCCCTGTACTGAATATTATAGCAATCTTATGGGCTCTGTCTTGCATGATTTCAACCGTTTCCACAGTTCCTGAGCCAAATATTTTGTGACGCACCGCGTCGCCCACGGCGGGCGCGCTCATCGCTCGCCCCGCGCCTGCGGCCGGCGCTGCGCGCTTGCGCGGCTTCGCGTGGTTTTGGCCGCGCACAGTGACATGCGGAACCGGAACTCCCAGTTCGAACAGAAACGGGGACGGTCCAACCTGTTTCTTGCCGGCCAGCCTCGGATAGAGAAGATAGAGCCAGCGCCTGGCGCGCGTAAGACCGACGTACAGCAGCCGCCGCTCCTCCGCCTGAAGCTCCGCGAGAAAGCCCCGCGGAGCTTCCTCAAACGCCCGCGGGTGCGGCACCGCCAGATCATGAAGGCCGATCAGAAAGACGCAATCGAACTCCAACCCTTTGGCGCCGTGAAACGTGAGGATCTGGACATTTGCCGTTGCCGTCCCGGCGGCCGAGCGGGTCTTTGCGATCGCGATCTGCGAAAGCCAGTCCGTCAAACTGCCCGTGAGCGGAGCGCGTTCCAAGAGCGATCGCAGTTGGTCGACCGTCCGCTGTACTGCGCTCGACCGCATGGCGCTGTGTTGAACATGGGTCCAGCACAGCGCCGCGACCGCCTCCACCGCGGCCCGCGGGCTGAGAGTCTGCACTCGCGCCAGCCACTGTGCACATTCAGCGCGGAGCATGGCGGTGTCAGAGTTCCAATCGGACACGCGCCCTGGCGGCGCCAAGCCTCCGGCAGGAGCGCCGCGCCAGC
>JAJYTO010000016.1 GCA_021793015.1 Bacillota bacterium | reverse complement strand
GCTACGTGGAATCCGACGACAACTACAGGATATTGGGTGTCGCAGGCTCTTATCCTTGCATCCGGCATTCTGGCGGCGGAGATCCTCCATTTCCATCGAACGGGCCGTTTGTTTGGTCTGCAGTTGCGGGCCGCGCAAAACTCCCGGCGGACCCTGAACGGCCATACTGACAATCATACGGGAGATGTGGAAGATGCATAAGGATCACGTCATGGGAAGGCGATCACAGGTGTGGCGATGGACGTGGGGGGTGTACCGCTCAAGACGAGGGGTCATTTCCATGTCGTGGATACTACTGCTGAGTTTGCTCGGCACGGTTCTCTCTCTGTTCATTCCCCTGCTGATGGGACAGTTCATCACGGATGTCGGTCATGGCAGTCTGACCCTCCTGCTGCCGCTTGCGATCTGTGCAATGGTTGCACTACTGGCTGATCAGGCATCCAACATGGGGTCGATCCGAATGAAAGCCCGCTGGGATGTCGCTTCCAGGGTCTCGCTGACGGAACACATTCTGTCGGACGCCACGGATGACGTCCTGTCCAGCCCCGGAGAAATCATCAGTCGACTGAACACGGATGTTCATATGGTGATCCAGGGTTTGTTTGGGATGTTCACGAAAGCAATCACGGCCGCCGTCACGCTGATCCTCCTGCTGGTCGTTTCAGCGGGGGTGAGTTGGATCCTCTCATGCCTGCTTGGTTTCTGGGCATTCGTCAATTTGGTCCTGACACTTGGATTTCGAACTCCCTTGCAGAATATGCAAAAACAGACGAGAAACGCCTCGGCCCGGACCATGGGGTGGTCCACGGAACTGTTTCAGACACCCCATAGCCTCATGACCCTTGGACGTCCGGCGGTTCAGTGGGCCGGGAAGGAATCTGGAACTATATGGGGTCATTATGCCAACTGCTCGGCGCGGGAGTCCATTTGGTCGTCTGTGTTGTCCCATGTGCGTGAACTGATGCGGTTGGCGACGATGCTGACACTGATTGCCGCCACCGTGTGGATGCATGGCGCACATGCCATTCCGTTGGCTGATACCATCGGGTTTATCCTGTTGGTGAATCGAGTGCATTCACCAGTGGAGACCCTCGTCTCGCTGCCCGTGGGCATCGCCCAGATGCAGGTCAGCGCGGACCGACTGCTCCCCTATCTGTTGAACCAACCCGTCAGCTTACCAACAGGCGCCGGGATGTGCAGCGATGCCGTGAATGTTCAATCGCTGCGGATCCAGGCTGGCGCGCAAACGCTTCTGCGCTCCGTCGATCTGCATCTTCCTCGCACCGGGGTGTTCCTCATCATCGGAGCCAACGGAACCGGGAAATCCCTCCTGGTGCAGACGCTGCTCGGTCTCCGCCCGCCTGCCGCGGGTTCCGTCGTCTGGTATGCTCACGCATCCTTGGCGAAGGTGGGTTATGTGCCGCAGTTCGTGCCCGTGTATCCTGCGACGCTCTTTGACAATGTGGCCCTGGGCCGGAATGTGTCGGAGAAGGACGTAAAGGAAGCTTTGACTGCCGTTGGACTCTCAACATGGCAGAATTTGCATGTTCCTTTGGCGGCGAGAGGACTTAGCGGCGGCGAACGCAAGCGCGTGGGACTGGCGCGGGCGCTCGTGGGAAGACCCGCGGTCATCGTCTGCGACGAACTGGAAGCTGGTCTGGACGATCCCGAACCGCTGATTCGCGTTGCGCAGGCAGCGGCCCCACTCGTCCTCGCCGTGACCCATCACCGTGAGCTATGGCCACGTTGCGATGGGATGATGACGATTTGTGACGGTCGGTTGGAGCTTGACGCCAGTTTGACTGACGCCAGCATGCCGGCGCAACGTTTCGGCAGCGGTTGATCGCATGCCGCTTGGCTCGCCATGCGCATCCCATGATTCTCAGGAACCCCATCGCTCAAAAGAGAGGCAAGAAAAGATGCGAGAGCAGGACGGAAACAATGCAAAAACGGAAGAGAGAGCAGAGACAGAAAGCAACGCGGGGGCAGAAACCAGAAGAAGAAGCCGCCCGCCCCGGCACACAAAGCGGCAGACGGGGCGGGCGAGGATGATTGGCGCTAATGCTAACCTGTGACGGCGACGGCTTTCGAGCTCCAGCCTTGCGCTGCGGCCCACTGCACAAAACCGTCGGCGCTCGGCTTATCGGTGAATTCGACCGTGTAAGCCGCCTGCGCCGGTGGGGTCGGAGCGGGCTGCGACGCGCTTGAAGCGGCTGCGATGACCAGAGTTTGCGCTGCGGGATTCAGCGTCAACTGCAACTGACTGTCGATGAAAAAGCGAAGTCCGAAGAGTTGGGTGCCTCCGAGAGACGGGTCGACGATGCAAGCCACATGAGCGTACGTTTGCCCGCCGATCTGCAGATCGACTTCGCTTTGATACGCCGTGGCGGTTCCCGTGACGCCCTGGATCGTCAGCGTTCCCAGGTTGGGCAGGCCGAGCGTGGCCGCCGTATGTTCTGACAGCGTCAATTCAAATGCGCCCGTATCGAGTATGAACGAGCCGGTCATGGTATTGCCCTGGTAGCCCAGGGCGAGATTGAAATGAAAGGCGTCCTGCGCAACGGTTCCCTGAATCGTCGTCTCTGTCATGGGTGATCCTCCTTTGGAACCTCTGTGTTCTGCACACGTGGTACACATGTGTGCGAATTCGCGCATGGCGGCGCGACAGGATATCGTACGTTCCGAGACGCCGACATTGCATCGGCGCAAGCCTGTCAGACTGGCGCAGCCACAGATAAATCCGCATACGTGGATTGGGGCTCTCATTTTTCTAATGAAAATATAATGCGGTCCGCATAGATTCTCTGTTACATTATTGATACTCCCTTTGAAACGACAGGAGTTTTCTATAAATGGACTGAGGAGAAGCGGTCGCATGTGTGGAATTGCAGTATTGGTCGCAAAGACGAATCAAAGCAGGTCAATGAAAAAGGAACTGGATGAGATGCTCGATATCATGCAGCATAGGGGCCCGGATGGTCGGGGTTCCGTGCATCTGCCCAGCGTCCATATCGGGATGGTTCGCCTCGCGATTGTTGATCTTGAGAATGGTATACAGCCGATTTGGAATGAGGATCACACCATGGCGCTTGTATGCAATGGAGAGATTTACAATTCGCAGGCGTTGCGCTCCAGTCTGACAGCAGACGGACATCAATTCAAAACCCATTCGGACATCGAAGTCGTATTGCATCTTTACGAGGAGATGGGCGAGCGTTGTCTGAATCGACTGGAGGGGATTTATGCGCTGGCGATTTGGAACGAAGAGCGTAAAACGCTGTTCGTCGCACGCGATCGGATGGGCGTAAAGCCGCTGTACTATGCGGACATCGGCTCACATTGGGCGTTCGCGTCAGAGTTGCGGGCACTGGCTGCACTGGACGGCGCGGCAAAGGAAATTGAGCACAGCGCGCTCATGGCATACCACGCTCTTCGCTTTACGCCTGGCGAGCAAACGCTGTATCAGGGCATACGGCGGCTGCTCCCGGCCCATTACGCTCAAGTGACTTCAGGTATTTTTCGGACCGATCCATACTGGAAACCAACCTTCTCACAAAGCGAGCTGTCAGAGAACTCCGGAAAAGAGGACTTTTCTCCGAAGCGACTGCGCGAGGTGATGTTCGCCGCGGTGAAAAGCCAGTTCGCCCCGGAGGTGAACAGCGCTGTGCTTTTGAGCGGTGGACTGGATTCAAGCGCGCTGCTCGCGATGCGAAGGGAGCTATCCGGAGGACAACCGGATATTGCGATCACTATCGCCTTCGAACGTCCAACCTCTGGGGCGAAGCGCGTAGAGTATTCCGAAGTGGGATGCGCAGCCAGGGTCGCACGCACATACCAGGCTGAACACATAGTCGGTGTGGTGAACGCGCGGGATGCACTCGATGCGTTGCCGCGGATTATCGCAGATTTGGACGAACCCATAGCAGACCCCACTGCCATTCCGCTCTGGTTTGCAACAAAGACGGCGCATGCGAACGGATGCAAAGTGGTATACAGCGGCGAGGGACTTGATGAACTGTTTGCCGGTTATCAGGTGTATGGACACGAGCGATGGATGCGTGCTCTGAATCGGGTGCCTGAAACGCTGAGACGGTCCCTTCTCGAATGGCTGGTGCGCAATGGCATGCCTGGCGCTGGCGTGATAGGCAGATCATTGCAAGATATTCACGACTGGTATCAGGGTGTGGGAGGAATATTTACCCCCGAAGAACGCTCTGCGCTTCTGCAAACAACAATTCCAAGGGGCAATCCCGTTCTTGTGCGCGCCGACTCTCAAATGGAGTCCAGTGATTCGCTCAGCGCCCTGCAGCGAATGATGTTGTTCGACCTGCTCACATGGCTCCCCGATAATACGCTCGCCAAGTCGGACAAGATCTCCATGGCGCATTCGGTCGAACTGCGCGTGCCGTATCTCGACAGTGGCATTGTGGATTTCGCCCTCGCCTGTCCCGATCATCAGACGTGGAACAGGGGTGGGAAGAGAATCGTGCGCCAGGCGCTGACAGGGGTCGTTCCGTCATTTGTCATACGGAGGCGCAAGGCAGGATTCAACATTCCCATTTCCGCATGGCTGTTTGGCGAGTGGCAGGAATTCGCGCGTGAATCGCTTCTCTCCCCAACTGCTGCAACGCGCGAGTTGTATGGAAATCGGGCGCAAACACTGTTTGAAGCGCCAAGAGCGCGCCAAGAGCGGGCCGGGCGACTGTTGTTTGCCTTACTCACATTAGAATTGTGGCTGAGGCAAACACCTTTGCGCACCGAATGGGAGTCAACGTATCTGATCAGCTAGGCGGACGATTTCTCAGCATGACTGAACAAAACGCAGAGCGACCGCCGCCGCGAAAGACAACTGCATCCCCACGCGCATGCAAACGCGCATCAAATCGGGCGCTCCTTGCCCTTCCAGTACGGATCCCGTAGGAGGCGGCGGACCACTTTGCCCACGGCGCTCTTTGGCAGAGAATCGACAAATTCCACCGTTGAGGGCTTTTTATAAGAGGCCAGACGCACGCGGCAATACTCGATCAGTTCCTGCTCCGTCGCTGTCTGCCCGGTTCGCAGCACGACAAACGCCTTCACCGTTTCCACCCATTTGTCGTCAGGCACGCCGACCACCGCCGCTTCCATCACCGAGGGATGCTGATACAGGACCTCTTCCACTTCCCTGGGATAGACGTTGAATCCGCCCGTGATAATCATATCGGACTTTCTGTCCACAAGAAACAGGTATCCGGCATGGTCGATGTATCCCATATCACGGGTGTGAATCCACCCTTCCTTCATCATTTCGCCCGTCAGTTCAGGAGCTTTCCAATAGCCGGTCATCCCTTGGCCAGTCTTTACACAGATCTCGCCAATCGTGCCTGCGGCCGCCTCCTGTCCGCTTTCGTCCATGATTTTCAACGATGTTGTCGGTACAGGACGGCCGCAGGACAACAGTCTCTCCTCTCCTTCGACGCCTTCGCCAAGATGGTCCTTCTTGTTCAGCATTGTCAGGAAGAGCGGCGCCTCCGTCTGCCCATAGTATTGAATGAACTTTGGCCCCCATAGAGTCAACCCGCGCCGCAGTACTTCTCTCGGCATGGGCGACGCCCCATAGATGATATGTTTTACGGTGTCAAAAGAATATTGCGCGACGTCAGGGACATTGAGAAGCATCCCGACCATGGTGGGAACGAGATTCAGGGTGGTGGGCTGCTCTGTGCGAACAACGTCGAGATACTCTTTCGGATTGAATCCCGATAGAACGGAGTTTGCGGCTCCCCGTATCCAGTGGGGGAGAACCAGCGTTCCCGACGCATGGGTCAGCGGGGCCGCGTGCAACATGATATCGCCTTGACAAATATCGAGGTTGCACAGGATATTGTTGCAGATAGCCACCCAAGTTTCCTGCGTATGGACCGCCGCCTTCAAAGTTCCGGTGGTTCCCGACGTGTATTGGATGGTGGCGAGGTCACTCTCGTTCACCATGACGCCGGGTTCGGCGTCTGTGACTTCCCGCATGACTTCCGGCAGCGAAATCACCCACGGTAGATCGGGCGCACCGTTTGTCTGGCAATAAAGCTCAACCGCGGTGAGTTCAGGCCGCAATGCGGCGACCCGATCGGAAAATTCCGTCGTGAAAAGGACGGCCCTGGCGTCCGACTCGCGGATCATATGTAGGTGCTCAGCTTCCGACAGGCGTGTATTTAGGGGAACCCGCACCAGTCCACAGAGAAGGAGCGCAAAATCAATCTCCACACTCTGCGCTGAATTTGCAAGCAGGAATGCAACCCGATCCCCCTTCCTGAGCCCGAGCCGAATCAGGGCGTTGGCCAGCCTGGTGCTGTTGCGATAGACCTGTTCAAAAGTCCATCGTTCTCCCTGAAAAATAACAGCGGTTTCCTTGGCAAAATACTTCGCGCCCCGCGTGATCAATTCTGTCGCGTTCACACGCTTATCCCCCATTCCCTGACGATTCAGCCGATCATCCTGAAAATGCGCCGTGCCGCCCCTCTCCCGACGCGAACCGCGCAGCCCCTTCCTGGGTTTCACCGCTGTTTATCACCTGAAGGCCCAGCAAAAACTCCAATTGCATTCCCCGATCCAAATCCAGATCGACGCCGCGATAGACCGCCTCCCGGTCGCTGCGCATGCATACCTGCGGAAAACCGGCGATGAGGTTGGCCAACCGAACGGCTTCCTCCAAGGCTTCTCCAGGTTCAACAACCCGGTTGGCCAAGCCGATGGCGAACGCTTCCTCCGCGCCCACAGGCCGGCCTGTAAGAATCATGTCCAGAGCGCGGCTCACACCGATCAGGCGCGGCAACCGCTGTGTCCCCCCATCCACCAGCGGAACCCCAAAGCGGCGGCAGAACACGCCAAAAACCGCATCGCGCTCGGCGACTCGAAGGTCGCACCAGAGAGCCAATTCAAGCCCTCCCGCAACAGCGTGTCCCGACACCGCGGCGATGACCGGTTTGGACAACTGCATCCGGGTGGGGCCCATCGGCGCGTCTCTCGACATGGTGGATTCCAGCCGATTCCCACCCTCTTCTGAAATCGCTTTCAAATCGGCGCCCGCACAGAAGTTCCCGCCTGTTCCGCAAAGAACAGCCGCGTGCAAAGCGTCATCCTCTTCAAAAGTCCGAAACGCGGCCGCCAACTGCGCTGCAGTTTCCCCGTTGACCGCATTCCTT
Source organism: Bacillota bacterium (assembly GCA_021793015.1). Classification (GTDB taxonomy): domain Bacteria; phylum Bacillota; class Bacilli; order Alicyclobacillales; family SLC66; genus JAKADD01. The sequence goes on along the minus strand of JAJYTO010000016.1, from coordinate 24,121 downwards.
GCCTCCGGCCTGTTGATGGTGACAATGGCCACCTTGCCTCTGTTCTCAACCAGGACATTCATACGATCCCCCCCTGTGTAGTACAACTTAACTTCGCGATCCACACCGAACGTACGTCTTGTGTACGTGAGGGAGCATTGTTGGCGCTGATGACGCAACGCACAGTGGACAATACGGCGACGGACCGATCGAATTTCCCTGCTCTCCTAGCGCTCCACGAGCAATTGTTTTTCCCCCGCCTCACAGTATCGCAACCGACCGATCTCAGCGGCGTCACACCCCATGTCCATCAACGTTTGCAGCAATCGCGCCGCCTTGTCCTTGGCGACACTGATCAGCAGGCCCCCTGAAGTCTGCGCATCGTAGAGCACCCACCGGTCAGATTCGCTGATCCGCCCGTTCCAGTCCACCCTGTCGCGCAACAGCAACCTGTTGTTCCTCGTGCCGGTGGACAGCGTCTCCTCGCAGATCAGCGGCCGCGTTCCGGCAATCACGGGGATCGCGGCGTACTGGAGTTCTGCACACAGGTTGCGGCCCTTGACCATCTCGTACAGATGTCCCAATAACCCAAACCCGGTCACGTCGGTGCAGGCATGCACACCGACGGATACCATCGCCTGGGCCGCCCTGTCGTTGAGTGTGGTCATCACCTCGATCACTCTGCGCTCAAGTTCCGCAGGGGCCAGTCCCCTGTCGATGGCGGTGGTGATCAATCCGATGCCAAGCGGTTTGGTCAACACCAGCGCATCACCCGGCTCACCAGTGCGCGCGGCCACATAGCGATCGGGATGGACCGAACCGGTGACCGCCAGCCCGTACTTGGGCGCATGGTCTTCATATGTATGTCCGCCCACAATCGGCGCCCCGGCCGCTTTCATCATGTCGGCTCCCCCGCGGAGGATCTCAACCAGATACCCGATGGGCAGCGTATTGACCGGGAATCCGGCAAGATTGTGAGCGAACGACGGGATGGCTCCCATGGCGTAAATGTCGCTCAGCGCATTGGCCGCCGCCACGCGGCCAAACTCGTAAGGATCGTTGACGACGGGGCTGATGTAATCAATCGTCTGCACGATAGCATAGTCGTCGGTGACCCGAACGACGCTCGCGTCGTCGCCGCAACCGAGAAGCACGTCTTCCGATGTCGAAAAGGGCAGTGAGCGCAACACGTGCGCCAGGTCGATGGGACCCACTTTGCAGGCTCAGCCGGCCCCTGGAGAGTATGATGTCAGATGAATGGGCGGCAGGTCAGCCATGCGTACTTCCCCTCGTTTCCTCTTGCAACCCCTGCGAAAACATCGCGATCACGCTGTCATGTGCTATCATGGAGGCGCACAACGAGGGCGGCATGAGCCCTGAGAACGACAGAAGGGCTGATCCGCAGCGCCGAACATCATGCCGCACCAGTGCGTTTGAAACAATACACATTGTCATCCGTTGTGCCATGCTGTCGAGTGAGAAGGATGCCCTCCATGGATTTTCAGCAACTGAAAACCTTTCACCGGGTTGCCAGCCATCTCAATTTTACACGCGCGGCTGAAGAGTTGCACCTCAGTCAGCCTGCGGTGTCACGACAGATCGAGGCCCTTGAGGCCACGCTCGGCCTCCCGCTGTTTGACCGGTCTGGCCGGAAAATCTCTCTCACTGAGGCCGGCTACGTGCTGTTCAGGCAGTGTGAACAGATTCTGCGCCTTGTTGACAGTACTCGCGCCGCCATCGATACCTTAAAAAACCTGGAATCCGGTTCTCTCCATATTGGACTCAGTTCAACGATCGGCAACTATATTTTACCCCATACCATTCTGCAGTTCACGCACAAGTATCCCGGCATCCAAACGAAAATTTCGATTTCCTGTTCGCGCGATGTGCTGCAAAAGCTCGAAAGCGGCGACGTCGACATCGCCGTGGTGTCTGGCCCGATCACGTCCGCCGCGCTCTACGTGGAACCATTTCTTCAGGACGAAATCGTGCTCGCGATGGGCGACGGGCATCCTCTGTCACAACGGGATCACATCACTGTTGACTCCATCCGGCAGTTTCCATTGTTGCTGCGTTCCGAGGGATCGGGAACCAGAGAGGCGATCGCAAGACACGCCGCACGACTGGGCTGGCAACTGCCGCTGTCGATTGAATTTGAAACGACAGAAGCCATCAAACAAGCCATCATGGCCGGTTCCGGCGTCGGCTTTCTGTCGACGTTCGCAGCCCGGTTCGAGATGCGATACGGGCTGATCCGCCCGGTGCGCCGGGATCCTTTCCGTGTCTCCCGGTCATTTTTTATCGCATCCCACAAGGCGCGCCATCCATCGCCGGGCGCCCTTGCGTTTAAAACGTTCATCAGGAAAATGACCGTCGACAGACCGCTTTGCGGTCTGGACCACTTCCCCGACACCACCGTCACATAACAAGCGGCCTGATCATTGATCAGACCCACGATCAGAGCTGCGGTCACAGATGCGACCGAAACGCAGACATTGTGGCGGTTACGACGACCGCATTCGTCTGCTCCTGGATCAGAACCACGTCCGAAACCAGTTTTTTTCAAACGCCACTTTCCCAAGGTGCCAACGCACTCCCGGTCGCGCCACTTTTACGGCAGGCGATGGACTCGCGTAAAAGTCTCCGTGCGCAAACCCCGCCTTGCGGTCGCCAATCTCCACAAAACACTCTCCATGACCATCGAATTCCATAAGGCTCCCTTTGCCCGTTATTTTGCAGGCGATATTGTTCACGACCACTTTGGCCTGTCCATGCGCAAACACACCCGCTTTCGGCAAGGGTTTTCCCATCTCAAGGGGAATTCCGGTGACGTCGCCGATCGCGTATACGCCGGAAACCTTCGTCTCCAAGGTATGCCGATCCACTTCGACCCAACCGTTTTGTCCGAGCAGTCCCGATTCCTGAATGACCCGCGGCGGTTTGTGCGCAGGCACGTAAACCAGCAGATCATAAGAATCCTCGACCCCATTTGCAAAATGAAGCGTGCGGGCGCCAGTGTCGATGGCCTGGATCACATGCTGCGGATGATAGGCAATATCCCGCTCCCGCAACAGTTGCAGGACGGCCTCTGTCACGTTTTGACCCGCCACAGCAAGCGGTCCGCCCTCGGCGGCGTAAAAGCTGATTCTGATTTGCGAACCCGCGCCATGTGTCTGGAAATAGTGTCTGAGCAGCATCGCCGCTTCGTAGGGAGCGGCGGGACATTTGTAGACGGGCGACACCGTCAGCACCACGACGTGTCCCTGTTGAAACGTCGAGATCTGCCCTCTCAGCCGCTCGGCTTCCTTCAAGTCATAAAAACTGTATCCCGCGTCGAGCCCAGGAAGATCCTCAGGCGCAAGCGCGGCTCCCAATGCCACGACCAGATAATCCCCCGAGATGCTCTGCCCGTTCACCAGGACAGTGCGGTTCACGGCGTCAATGCGTTCGATGTCGCCACGAACGACTTCAATGCCTTTCTTCTGCAGGTCATGCAGCGGACGCGATATGGCCGCCGACTTCCGATCCCCGGTCATCAGCCACAATAGCGAAGGCGCGAACACGTGATTCTCCTCGCGATCGATCAGCGTGACCGTATATTCTGCGGGGAGGCGTTTTCGCAGCAGACTGGCGGCCACGATTCCGCCAACCCCGCCGCCAAGAATGATCGCGGAACCTTTCATCGATAATCCCTCCTGTCTCTAACAACCGGCCATTCCTGCCGATAACGGTGGTCCCTGCCGGTCGGAGTCATATATTGCGCCCCTGCTCAAACAGCGCTGCCGCTAAACTCGCGACGGGCGCAATATATGACTCCTCCCCAAGCGCGCCCGTGCATACGTGAAAAAACTTCGAGGCGCCATTTTGATGCTGCTGACGGCGGCGCGTCAGCGCCAAACCCGGGATGCGCTTTAGTAGACGATGACCTGATCCGCCCACAGTGTCCACGCTGAAAGTTCCTCCATGGAGGATCGATGCGCAAATTCATGCAACTGCTCGGACTCCAGTCCCCGTGCGTCCATGCAGGTGCCGCACGCGCCGATGGAGGCGCCCCTGCGTCCGGCTACAGTCATCATTTTCTCCACATTGTAGTATCCGTCGGGTGTCTTCTGGCCGCGCTTGGCGCAACCGACCGCATCGGCCATCAAAAAAATCCGCACCTCGACGCCGTCGGCTTTTGCAACTGCGTTGGCATGGCGGAACCCGTTGTAAGAGCGCTCTGTTCCGTAGGGCGGGTCATTCAGGACAAATAAAATTTTCATACAGTGATTCCTCCATACACGGATTTTGGGGCGCATCTGCTCTCAAAAGACAGTATGAACGAACTCCTGCGATATTAGAAATGCATATTGTTGATAAATACCATGCACATTCGTTATCGAAATAGGATGGGATATAGATCGTAGGGGACTCGATATTGGCAGGCGCAATCACATGGCGTGGGTGCGGCGTCAAACAAACCACCATTGCTGACGGAGGACTTCGGATGGCAAAACCGGCGATTCAACTGCAACAGCCGTAAATGATTGCGGATCTTGCGATCACCCCTCTTCATGTCTCCGGCGGCCCCTCGTCAGGTAGTCGATGACATCCTGCGCCGAGTATGAATCGCTTCCCGAAGTCAGGAGTCCACGGATCTCCCTGATCGCATCGCCGCTGGTCACGATCGGAGACTCAACGGTTCCCGATGATTGGCGTTGGGCAAATCCCGCTGTGGCCATCAATCCATTGCACAAACATTTGCGGCCTTCGGTGTCTTCCACTCGCCCCCCCTTGCTGACAAATGCGTTCACAGGTTCCGCCGCGCAGCGAAACCCGACTTTTCCCGTGGGACTTAAGTACGCCTCGCGCAGATAGCCCAGGTCACAGACCCTCTCCCGCGCTTCGTAACGGGTTTGCGCTGATAACGTTCCTTCGATGTCGGCAACTTTGAACGGGTATCCAGTGGGCGAAGCGTCCGGATCGGTTCGGACACTCACGGAATCCGCGCGAACCGCCGCCATCGCCTTTTTCTTCAGATCCATCGTCATGCCCGACTCTGCGCAGTAGGCAAAGAGAGTGCCCACCTGAATCCCCGCCGCTCCCTGGGCGAGAGCCGCGTCAAGAGCATCGGGAGAACCGAAGCCGCCCGCCAGCCAGAAGGGATATCCCAGCGCAGACACCGCTTCGAGATCCACTGCGTCGCGCTCATCGTACACGGGTTGCCCTGCCGCATCGCATCGTTTCGGACCGCGCGGCGGCGCATTGTGGCCTCCTGCAGTCGGACCCTCAATGACAAAGCCCTGGATCCGGCCGGAAGACTTCTTGGCCATCAGCAGCGCCAGACTGAGGGAAGCAATGATGGGAAAGAAAGCCGGCCGCCGAAGCGGCGCCTGCGGGGCGCTCGCATAGGATCGCGGATCGAATCGAATCAGCGGAGACTCCGCCCACGGCATACCCGCGACCTCACAGCGCAGAGTCGCCGGTTCATGGGCCGCCAGACGATCGAGGGCGCCCGGAATCTCACGGGGAATGCCTGCGCCCATCAGGACGACATCCACATTGGCCTGCATCGCGCCATAGAGCACGGCCAGGTTCGGAAGCGCCACCTTGGTCAAGAGGTTGATTCCGACTCTGCCCGCATGACTGGATTTGGCCAGCCAAACCTCTACAAAGCCTCCCAGCATGGCCAGTGTTTCTTGCCAACGATTGGAATCCAGGGTCCAGAGAGGAAGTCTGAGGTACGGTTGGTTGGGCTTGCGCCCATCGGGCCGGAAATAACGCGATATCACCTGTTCGGCAAGATCAGGCCACGGAGAGGCGGCCAGCGCCCTGCGCATATGTCCGCCCACGTCGCCGTCTTGCAAGCGGCGCAGAAGCACGGTATCAATGCTCGTTCCCGAGACAACACCGAGTTGCCCCGCTAAAGAAACGGCGCGCGCCAGAGGCCAATGAGAGATGGCAATGCCCATCCCGCCTTGAATGATGGCAGGCCACTCACGCAGGGCGGCCCCCATCCGCTCGATCGCGGAAGGCAAATGGGGTGTCGTATACCTGTCGAAGCGCATGGTTGAAGGCCTTCTCTCTTTGTCGTCGGCGAGTTCAGCTTCGACCCCGCCTGCATCATGTGTGCTATCAGTATTGCACAACACACGCGAATAGACCAGTACTCCCCTGCTGTGTGCTCTGTGCCGCGCATCGAATGGGAGACAACGTGTCTGATAAGCTAGCATGACCATTTTTCAGCATGACTGGACAAAACGCAAGGCGACCGAATCCTGCACAGGCCGATAACCTATGTTTTGATAAATATGATTGGATGTGGGATTCGACAGATCCGTGTAGAGACTGCAGAATCGGTATCCCCGATCGAGCAGCAACTGACTCAGGGCGGTCACGCACGAGGTGGCGTACCCCTTCCCGCGCAACGACGGAGGAGTGTAAACCAGGCTGATGACCACGCCGTGTCTTGTGGGCCTGGCGCTCTTGGCCATGGACACAGGCTTCCCATCATTCTCCCACAAATACAGGGAACTCTCTCCGATGCTGTCGTTCGCCTTGCGCACAGCCGTGTCATAGGACACCGGTTCGCGACTGTCGATGGAGAAATCGTGAATCCAGCGCGCGACCAGTTCCGTGTCGGCTTCTTCGGCGTTTCTTAAATCACCGGGTCCCCGCAGGATCTCATTCACCTTGTCCAGCCTATATATGCGCTGACTCATGACAGTCTCGGATGAACACCCGGTTTTCGCTTCCCAGGCTTGCGCAAATGCCGCGGCGATCTCCGGTTCGCCGACCACTCCGGGAACGGAGGCGCCAAGCGCGGCGAGGCCTTCAACGGCAATCTGCACTGCCTCACTGGAAACAATTCCAGACGCAACGCCCGCCATGATCAGTTGCATGGGAGGCGTCATGACAAGCGCCAACACCGGTTGGCCGCCGTCTTCCACCACAGCCGTCAATGTCTCCGCCGACAAAGTGCCTGTCGGTCGGCCGCCGGCAAGAGAGTGCAGGATGCCAAGAGCAAGATTGTTTTCCGCTTCCCGCCGCTCAAGAGAGGTCCCCACTTGCTCCAAACATCGCGCCGCCGTCTCATATAAGCGCCATTTCACTCACATTTGCCTCCCTCCGCCGACCGATGCCTGCTGAACAGGCCCCTTTTTGAACAGGCTCTTATAGAGGTTGTTCAAAAAGGGGTCAGAACTCCCCGGCGCATTGCCGCGTCAGCGCCAAGAATGCTCCCTCACGTACCAAAAACGTACGCTCGGTCCGCATTCTTGGCTCGCTTCCTTGCACTGCGCGGGTCTTACCTGACCCCTTTTTGAACTGGCTCTATTATTGTATGCGAGCAGGGCGGGGGCTCACCTCATTTCGAAACGCGCAGGCGCACAAATTTGCGCTTCCCCACCTGCACCACCATGCCATCCGCGGGAGTCACGATCGCCGCAGGATCGGTCGCCTGGACGCCGTCAATCCGTACACCGCCGCCCGCGATCAGTCTTCGCGCCTCCGAATTGCTCGGCGCAAGCTGTGCTGCAGTCAATATCGCGTAGAGCGCGGTCGCTCCGTCCGCAATCCTGAACTCGGAGATTTCGTCTGGCATGGCGCCTCTTTGAAATACTTTGACAAACTCGTCCTGCGCGGCGTCGGCGGCGTCAGCCCCCTGAAAGCGGGCGGTCAACAGATAGGCCAGTCTCATCTTGGCGTCGCGCGGATGAACGGAGCCATCTTCAAGGCCCCGGAAGAGAAGATCGAGTTCCTCTTGCGGCAAGCCCGTGAGCAGTTCGTAGTATCTTGGCATCAGTTCGTCGGGAATGGACATCGATTTGCCGTAAATCGCTTTGGCCGGTTCACTGACCCCGATATAGTTGCCCAGACTCTTGGACATTTTTTGCACGCCGTCCAGTCCTTCGATAAGCGGCATCGTGAGGGCAACCTGCTGAGACGCGCCGTATTCTTTTTGCAGCGTTCTGCCCATGAGGAGATTGAATGTCTGATCGGTTCCTCCCAGTTCGATGTCTGTCTTCAGGGCCACCGAATCGTACGCCTGCATGAGCGGATAGAAGAACTCGTGAATGCTGATCGGAGCGCCGGACGCATAACGCTTTTTAAAGTCCTCCCGTTCCAGCATGCGGGCCACGGTCAGCGTCGACGCCAGACGCACGACACCCGCAAATGTGAGCGGCGCAAGCCACGTTGAGTTGAAATGAATCTCGGTGCGGGCGGGATCCAGCACTTTAAAGACCTGCTCCTCGTAGGATCTGGCATTGGCCTGCACCTGTTCTTCCGTCAGTTGCCGGCGCGTCTCCGACTTGCCTGTCGGGTCGCCGATGCGGCCCGTAAAATCGCCGATCACGAGTTGCACAACATGACCCAAGTCTTGCAACTGCCGCAGCTTATAAAGGACGACCGCATGTCCGACGTGGATATCGGGCGCTGACGGATCCAGCCCCAGCTTGACGCGCAAGGGTTCACCGCTGATTACGCTTCGGCGTATTTTATGCTCCAATTCCTCCTCAGGCACGATGTCCACGGCGCCCCTGCGAATGATCGCCAGTTGCCGCGCGACTTCCGCTTCTGTATCCAGATCCTTGTCGCCCATCCGTCTCTCCCCCTGTCAATAATGTTGATGTCAAAAAACGCAAAAAACCCGTCCCATAAGGGACGAGATCACTCGCGGTACCACCCTCGTTGATGCCTGTTTCCGCATCCACTCTGCAGTCGATAACGGCGCCGTGCACCGGTGCGCAAACACGTGACTCGGACTTCGTAATTCACCGCAGGCCGCGACTGGCTCGCACCGACCGCCAGTTCTCTGGGAACGCTTCTCCTGCGACTGCGCAACACAAGAGTTGCAAAGCCGTCAACGCCAATCGCAATCTGAATTTTGATTCATTCTATGCCATTGACGCAGCCGTTGTCAAACAGGGGCAAAGGGCACGCAGGAACCGATTACTCAACAAAGCAATACTGCGTGGTTTGGATTGTATAACAGGTCCAAAAAGCATCATTTTTGTTACTCCAAAATTCCGCACTTCGAATCGCAATAATGATCCTTGCATATCCTATCTCGTAAGGCATTTACAAAACGAAAGGACACATGTATCATGAACATCAAGGAGATGAGCAGTGTGACAGCGATCGCGAAACTCACAAGCAAACATCAACTGACATTGCCTGCCGAGATCCGTCGCGCATTAGGCGCAGAAGTGGGCGATCATGTTCTTTTCCATATGGACGATAAAGGATCCATCCGGGTTCAATTGGCGAAACAAAGGTCGCCGCAAGAACTGTTTGGCGCTTTGCATCGCGAAGGACTGCGATACATTTCACTGACCGAAGCGCGCAAGGCTATCCAGGACGAATTAGCGGAGCGGTTATGAGTTCGACCCATTGGCTCGATACGAATGTCCTTTTGCGTTTCCTTCTCAACGATCACCCGGAGATGTCGCCTGCGGCTGCGACCTTGATCCAGCAGGCGGGGAGTATTCGATTCAAGGTGGCCGCAGTTGTCCTCGCTGAATGTTGTTATGTCCTGAAAGGAAAGATATATTCTTTCAACCACAGCGACATCGCATCCGTTTTGAAAGACTTTTTATTGGTGGATGGAATCGAATCGGATGAACTTCCGATTCTTCTAAACGCACTGGATCTTTTTGAAAAGCATCGTCTCGATTTTGCCGACGCATATCTGATGGCGCGAGCCGAAGCTGGGGGCGAAGAATCCATCGTAAGCTTCGACTCCGATATACTTCGTCTGTACTCGCCTTCGTTCGATCCGATGAAGGCTCTTTCTTCGGGTCCGTGATAGAAAAAAACCGCTGTTTCCTGGACAGCGAACAGCCTGACATACCATACTTACGCAAATGGTCTAGGCGGAATGAATCCATTGCACGCCCAATTTCACGGAAACGGCCAGTAAGGCCGTCAGAACAGCCATCTTCAGCAGCCGTTGGGGCAACCTCTTGGCAAGAAGTCCACCGAGCGCAGAACCAATGATTGACGCGCCAATGACAGGAACGGCCACTCCCCACGGCATGGTCGAGAAGCCCATTTTTGCGACCAACCCAAAAAGCGACATGCCTGCTCCAAGAATGAGCGCGTTGGCCACCGCAGCTCTGAGCCTGACACCCAACACCGTGAACGCGGGCACCAAGACAAATCCGCCGCCAATTCCGTACAATCCGCCAAGCAGTCCGATCAGGGTTCCGCTGGACAGGATCACAGCCCATTTTGCTGCGCGTCCAGATCGTTGCAGATCGACACGAACAGGCAACAACATCAATAAAATAGAGGCAAACGCCACAATCACAAAAACGCCAAGCATCGCATGCTGAGGCAGCAATTTTGAGAGATATCCCCCGATAAAACCCATGAGCAGCGTGGGCGCCAGAAACGGCCAGAGCACACTGAACTGAACCACATCCCGATAATGACGGAGCGCCGCGAGTGCGGCTGCGATGGTTTGCAGCCCCACTATTTCAGACACAGAGGAGACGGACAGCGAACCGCCAAGGGCAACAGACGGAACATTCAGAAGCAGGACGGTCAAAACGATGCTCCCGCTCACAAACACCGCACCGACGACGAATCCGGAAACGAAACCTATTGACGCATACAGGCTGATTGACTCCAACAAATCTGCGGCCCCCGTCACGATCAATTGCGTCTCACTGAGGCACGCCACCCTCTTTGCGGGCCGCCAGAGTGGCGCGCGTTCGCGGACGCGCGGTCTCCGACAATTCCGCTTCTGCGGCATAAAGAGATTCGCCAATCCGTCGATAAACTTCCAGATAGTCGGGTGGGCATGCGTGTCTGCCGGACAGCGCTGAGCGGAACCGATTAAGAATGGTCATGGACATCCCCGTTTACAGAACTATTTTTATCTATCATAACACGCCTGAACCCAACAAAGGACGCCGTATCGATCCAACCCGGACAGCTCTATTTCATGATGGTCCAGAGCGTCCTCTCTCTTTGTTTGGTGAACCGGATGAAAACCTCCAGTGAGGAATACACTACCCCGCATGGGGTGATCATCCATGTCGCGAACGTCTCCTTCGGACCCGGGATCGTTGTCGCGGCGGCGAAACCGCCGGCGCAAACAACGCATGCGCCGCCGCCGCACAGCGCTGGCTCTCGGACTTTCTGCCGTCAGCGTCGCCGCCGGATGCGTCCTTGGATTCGGCGCGTACCTGTTACGGGACATCCCAACGCTTCGGATGTCAGACTTCGTCGATCTGTCGGCCGCATCGCTCGTCTACGCCAGTGACGGCACACTGATCGGCCGTTTTGCGGGGCATGGCGACCGCAGGCCGCTGCATTCGCTGCAGGCGGCAGGAAAAAACATCCCGCTTGCGTTCATCGCCGCAGAGGACAAGGATTTCTATCGTCATGTCGGCATCGACCCGGCGGCCATCGTTCGCTCGGCGATCGACGACATACGCCACGGCGCCATCCGCAGCGGCGGCTCGACCATCACCCAGCAGACGGTCAAACTGGCCATGTTCCCGCGGCAGGAGCGGACGCTGCGGCGGAAATTGCAGGAGATGGCGCTGGCGCTGGAACTCGAACAACGGCAGACCAAACCCCAGATCCTGTTGGAATACCTCAACGCGATATACTTTGGCCGCATGAACGGGGTTCCAGTCTACGGCATAGAGAGTGCGGCCCTGCACGTATTCGGACGGCGCGCCCAAGACGTGACCGCCGCTCAGGCCGCTTTGCTTGCGGCCATTCCAAATAACCCCTCGTTTTTCTCCCTGCGTTTCCACCCTGATCAAGTACGGAAAAGGCAAATCAGGATTCTGTCGAAAATGAGAGAGCTCAAATTCCTCTCCAGCCGCGAATACGCTGCGGCCATAAGCGCTCCAGTCCTGTCCGAAGTGCGTCACGATGCGGCCTTGCTTGCGCCTTATGAGAGCAAGACACCGTTCATACTCGCGCAGGTCAGCCGGCTCGCTCCCCAAATGATCGCCGAGAGTGAAAGGATCCCGCTCGAACAGGCGCGCGATCAGCTGGAATCTGGCGGCTGCCGCATTTACACGTCCATTGACAGAGAACTGCAAGCCCGCGTGGCAAACGTCCTGCACAGTTCCGGTTTCCCGCCGCCCATCACGTACACGGTTCGCGGGCGTTTCGGGGCGCACATCGTGCGGCGCGCGGAGGAAGAGGCCGGCCTGGTGCTCCTTCAGAATCGGTCCGCGCGCATTCTGGCGCTGGCGGGTGGACGCAATTATGCGAGAAACCAGGTGAACCACACCTTGACGCGACGACAGGCCGGATCGTCCCTCAAACCGCTTGTTGTCTACGGACCGGCGCTTGAGCAGGGAATCATCACGCCGGGATCCATTGTCGACGACATCTTTCGCGAATACCCTGATCCATACGCCACAAACGGCGTATGGACACCCCAGAACTGGGACCGGAAATACCACGGGCTGATGACGGTTCGCGACGCGTTGATGCAGTCCTACAATCTGCCCGCCATCGAACTGTTGAGCGACATGGGACCGCAAACAGGCGCGCGGTTCGCGTGGCAACTGGGCCTCTCCGGAATTGAGCGGGAAGACGCGAACAGCCTCGGCCTCGCCATTGGGGGTACGCATGGCGGAGTCAGTCCCCTGGAACTTGCCTCGGCCTACGCGACATTGCCGGCCGGGGGCGTATATACTGAGCCGTCTCTGATCGACCGGATCGACGACGCTTTTGGCAACCCCATTTACGAACGCCGCGCGAGACCGCGGCGGGTATTTTCAACCAATACCGCCGCGCTGCTGACCACGATGCTCGAACAGGTCATCAAAAGCCCCTATGGCACCGCCCACAATCTGCACGCCTTGCAGAATCTCGGCGATGTGGCCGGCAAAACCGGCACGACAGACGACAACAGAGATGCCTGGTTTGTCGGCTACACGCCGCAGTACACGATGAGCGCATGGGTTGGCTATGATATCCCCCACGCGCTGCTGACAACGCCGCCGTATCATGAGAGTATGCGGGCAACGAAACTGTTTGGACAGATCATGGAGCCGCTGATCGCCCGCCGTCGCGATCAGTTTGCTTTCCCCGCCGCGATCAGACCCTACCGGATCTGCACCAAGTCAGGTCAGTTGGCCAGCCCTCTATGCAAGGCCGTCAACGAGACAGAAACAGACTACTTCCCTGTGTCATCGGCGCCCACCGACGTTTGCCGCGACCATCAGTTGGTGATGACGGTCCGTGTCGCGGGCAAGCGGTACCTGGCCACGGAGTTGACGCCGCCGGAAGACATCAGGACGGAGATCCTGTTCAACCGTCCACCCGTCGCAATCGATCCGCGGCGTACGCACGCTGCGCCGACAGACCTGTCCGAATCGCTGCCGACACAGAGCGACCCGCGCGGCGGCGCGCCGCTCACCGACATTCAGCGCAATTCTACGACGGTCACTCCGCCTCCGCCTTCCCCCTGACCGCCCAAGCGAGCCGTCTGCACGCGCGGATGCGACCGCAGGTACGGCTGCAGTCCGCTGCGCAGGGCTCCCGTGCCTTTCCCGTGAATCAGGGACACCTGGTGATACCCGGCCAGAATGGCGCGGTCCAGATAGCGATCGATTTCGCGCAGCGCCTCCTCGACCGTGGTTCCGCGAATATCCAGCGACGGCTTCACGCTCTCTGAACTGCGAACGACGAGCGTTGCCGGATTTTCCACTTTATCCGCCCGTCGCAGGAGTTCCACCTGGGAATGTTCCACCTTGAGCTTCATCACGCCGACGGCCACCAGAATCTCCTGGTTGTCCGCCGCCATGTCGAGCACCGTCCCTTTTTGTCCTCCGAGAGACAATACCCTCACTTCGTCGCCCACTCGAACCTGCTGCGGCCGTTTTGAGCGCACGGCGGTCGGCAGTGTGGCGGCAGGAGCCAACCCGTCCAAACGCTTGCGCGCTTCGGTGAGTTGATGGTCTTTCACCGGCGCCCCCGCCTCCCGCAATTCCCGCAGTTCCCGCAGGATCGTCTCCGCTTCCGCCCTGGTCTTGCGGACCTGCGCGCGCGCTTCCTCCTGCGCTTGCCGCTTGCGGCGCTCACGTTCCTCCTGTTCGCGCAGCCTTTCGTCCAACAACTCCTGTTCGAGCGCCTGTGCGTGAACACGCGCCTCGCTCAGCAGTTGTTCCTCTCTGGCGGCGCTGCCCACGCTGGCCTGCAACCTTGTGATCAGGTCCTCCACCCGGACATCGTGGGTGGAGAGTTTATTGGCCGCAGTCTCGATGATCGCCGCTGGCAAACCAAGGCGACGCGCAATCGCAAATGCGTTGGAACGCCCGGGAATGCCCATCAGCAGGCGATACGTCGGCGCCAGGGTCGCCGCGTCAAATTCCATACTGGCGTTCATGGTGCGCGACGTGGTATACGCGTACGCCTTCAATTCACTGTAGTGAGTCGTCGCCGCAACGCAAATGCCTTTTGTATGCAGATAGTCAAGAATCGCCATGGCCAGGGCGGCTCCCTCTGTCGGATCCGTACCCGCTCCGAGTTCATCGAACAGGAGCAATGAACGCTCGTCGGCGGCCTCCAGAATATGGACGATATTTTTCATATGGCTGGAAAATGTCGAGAGGCTCTGTTCTATGCTCTGCTCGTCGCCTATGTCGGCGAACACCTCGGTGAACAGGCCGATTTCCGTACCCTCAAGCGCAGGCAGGAACAGGCCGGACGACGCCATCAATACAAATACGCCCACCGTTTTCAAGGTCACCGTCTTGCCGCCCGTATTGGGTCCGGTGATCACCAACGCCTGAAAATCGTCGCCAAGGCGGACATCCAGCGGCGTCACGTGCTGCTGGTCGAGCAGCGGGTGACGCCCTGCCCGAATGCGCAACTGCGGCCGATCTGTCATGATTGGCCGCACAGCCCGCAAAGCATGCGCAAAGCGGGCTCGCGCAACCGCGAAGTCGATCGTCGCCGCCGCTCGCACAGCCGTTTCGAGCGCTTCTGCGTGGGTCGCCACAGTACCCGACAGGCGAATGAGGATCCGTTCCACCTCTTTGCTCTCCTCAAGTTCCTGCCTGCGCAACTCATTACCCAGCACGAGAACCCTCTCGGGTTCGACAAATACCGTTGACCCCGACGCCGACACATCGTGGACGACGCCCCGAATCTGGCTCTGGCTTTCAGCGCGAACCGCCAGGCAGTAGCGTTCGCCGCGCATGGTCACAATGTTTTCCTGGAGATGTTTCTGCACAGCGGGCGAACGGACCATCTCATCAAGAGTACGCTTCATGCGCGCCTGTGTGGACCGCATATCTTGCCTTGTACGGCGCAATCCTTCACTGGCGCGATCCAGAACGACCGCATCCTCGTCAATGCAAAACAGGATTTCGTCTTCGATGTCCTTCGCAACGGCCAGGTCGATCGCCGCCTGCGCAAAGTGACCCATGGCCGCATCTTCCGCCAGATCGGCAATCATTCGCTGCACTCGGCGGAACCGATTCGCGGTAAGCCCTATGGCAACCAGTTCCGCGGCGCCGACAACGCCGCCGAGCCGCGCCCTTGCGACCGACGGACGGATGTCGATCGTGTCCGCAAAAGGCGGAACGCCCTTGCGGCGATACAATGTTTCCCCTTCCCCGGTCATGGCAAGCGCAAGTTCCACTGCGGGCAGATCCGGCAGCGGTTCCATCTGTTTCGCCAGTCCCCTTCCATACACAGTTGAGCATAAATCAACCACCGGGGTGCGGATTCTGTTGTATTCAAGAAGGTCCAACACGCGTTCATTCAACGTTTGCTCACTTCCCGTGTGGATCGGCACGCGATCGTCATATGAGTTCATGATTCCCCGCCGTTCGGGAAACACTACAGCAAGTTGACATACATGGAGGTGGATCATAGATGCTCGGAACAATCGTCCGATTTGTTGTTTCCGCTCTTGTCCTGATGTTCATTGACCTGATTGACCCCGGATTTCACGTCTCGGGATTTTGGACTGCGCTGCTTGCAGCCGTGGTAATCGCAGCCATCGGATGGGTCTTTGAACGTCTCTTCGGCCAAAATATCTCGCCATACGGCAGGGGAGTGATCGGATTCCTTGTCGGCGCCGTCGTTATCTTCTTGGCACAGGCCATCGTGCCAGGGATGCATGTCACGGTGCTCGGCGCGCTGCTCGCGTCACTCATCATCGGGATCGTGGACATTTTCGTTCCGACCGCCATGCGCAGCGCCAAGGACTAGCCCGCACAATCGGCGTCAAGGACTGGCGCGCATGGCGAGCACCCTGCGCGCGTCGGCGATGATGATGCAACCGCAAAAGGATCTTCAGCGACACAGGCGGGAGGACGGGAGAGCGGGAGCGGAACCGAACTCCCGCCTCTTGTCTATCCCGAAATATCGCCGCAGGCGTACATTTTTCCCGGTTGTTGGTGACGCGAAGCGCCATGGCGGTCTATCCCGAAAATACGGTGGCCCGTACCTGCCAGGACGACGAGATTTTGCTTCGCAAAACTCATGCATGCCACTGCCGCTCAGACAGCCGCGGCCTAAAGGCCGCTAATACTCGCTGCAGCGGCATGCATGATCCGTCCTGGCGAGAGTCCAGCGCTGCTCCCCTAGAGACCGCCTTCGATTTTGATGAGCGCGCGAATGGGCTGGCGAAACATCGGCGCCAACGCGGAGTGGCTGATCTGCGTCTTGACCGGCGACATCGGCAGATAGGAGGCCACGCTGAGCAGGACGGCGATCAACAAAAAGGCGATCACCACACCAGTGGCGAGTCCCGCCACACGATTGACAAAGGACAGCACCGGAAGACTGAACACCGCTCCTAACAAATGGCCGGCATAGCGAATGATGATGAGAGAAACATAAAATACGATGCCAAACGACAGGGCGCTGGCGATCGCTTGGGCGAGCGTGCCCACGGTGTTGCCCGTATTGAACAGACTCAGCGCCGGCATCAATGACGACGAATGCATGTGCTTCAAGACGGTCGCGCGCAACCAATGATCCAGGGTCGGCGTGAGCAGTCCGTGGAACTGCCAGGCGGACACATAGGCGAGCACAGTGCCGAGAAACCGCACCAACTGCGCAACTAGTCCTGTTCTATAGCCATCCCAGGCGCTGAACACCAGGATGGCGACGATAACCCAATCGGCAATATCCATATCGCATACCCCTTTCGCGGGGCAATCTTCACGACCTCGCTTCCTCTTCCAAAGCTTCAAGCAGTGTCTCGTATTCCCTCGCGATCTCATCATACTCCTGCGCCATGTTCAGCGCGGTCAGGACTGCCAGAGTCTGCAAATCCAGGCGCGGATTCTGCGCAAACAGCGTATTCATCTTCTCATCGACCAGTGCAGCGAGGCGAATCAGGCGTTCGGGCGAGGCGGGTCCCCGCAATGTGTACACCTGTCCGAATATATCGACTTTCACGCGATTCTGCCCCTCAGTCACATAAGCCACCTCCGCACGCTTGTCTATTCGTGATTGGTGTGCAAAATCCTGCTTCTTCCGCCCTGCGGAGAACAGTCTTGCGGTCTTTATTCACGAAGCGCGGCGACGCAGATCACGATGAAGCGGCTGCAGTCGACCGCCGTTGACCCGCCTCTATTCGCGGAGCACGGCGCCGTAAGCAGATTTTGCGGCCCGGAGAATCGCCGCCATGGGCTCCTGCAGGTCATCATCTGCCAGCGTCCGTTCACGCGACCGAAAAGAGAGCCGCAAGGCGACACTCTTCTCCGCATCGCCCACATGCTCCCCCGTATACACGTCGAACACCCGTACATCTTCAAGGAACAACCCGGCCGCAGAGCGAACGGAAGAGAGCAGTTCAGCGACAGGCAGGGTGCGGCTGACAACCAGTGCCAGATCGCGCGAAACGCCCGGATAACGCGGCAAGTCCTCCACCCGGAGCCGATCGCGGACCAGAGGCAACAACGCCTCCAGGGACAACTCGAAATAGAAGGCGTCCGTCAGGTCCATGCCAAAATTCGCGCAGACATCCCGATGTATTTTCCCGATCAAACCGATGGCAGACCCTGCCGTCTCGATATCCGCCGCCTGCCCCCCATGCAAAAAGGGAGCCTGTGAACGCGTGTACTGCGCTTTATCCTCCAATCCCATGCGCAGGAGCAGACTCTCGACCATACCCTTTACGTCAAAGAAATCGATCGTGCGCGATTCGCCGTGAGGCGACGGCGCCTGGACCTGCCCAATCAGCAAACCCGCGATCACTCTTCGTTCCGTCGGTTGTTTTTGCAACGGCAGCGATTCAGGAAGATACACTGTGCCGATTTCAAACAAACGCAGATCAACCCGACGTCTGTTGACGTTGTATTCGGCCACCTCCAGCAAAGAGGGCAGCATCGTCGTGCGCAGCACGCTGCGCTCTTCCGACAGGGGGTGCAACAGAGGAATCATGCGCAGCAATTCGTCGTCGGGTTGCAGCCGCATGCGTTCCGCCACTGTCGGAGACACAAACGAATAGGTGACCACCTGCTGCATACCGAGTGCGATCAGATGGTCTGTGGCCAGGCGCGTCAGGTATTGCGCCCTGGACAACTCCCCGCCTGTGAGCGGGCCGACGATCATGGTGGCCGGAATATGGTCATACCCGACCAGACGCGCAATCTCCTCAATCAGATCCTCTTCGATGCGGATATCCGGCCTGCGCGACGGCACATCCACCAGAACAGTTCCATTCTCTTCGCGAGCCGCAAACTGGAGACGTTCACACACGGACAGAATCTGTCCGGCGTCGACGGCAAAACCGAGCACAGCGGCCGCCCGGGCAGCCCTCACACCGACTTGCCGAACAGCATCCTGCCCCGGTTCCACATCCGCCAGCGCCGCTCCCGCAAGCCGCGGTCCACTGGCGATCGCGCCGCCTCCATACGCGCACAGGAGTTCCACAGCGCGAGCAAGCGCCGGCAACGTCGCCGCGGGATCGATCCCTTTTTCAAACCTTGTTCCGGCCTCGGAGCGCAGTTGCAGCCGCTTGCCGGTGCGCCGCGTTTGCAGCGGATCAAACAGCGCCGATTCGATCACGACCGCGCGCGTGTTAGCGGTCACTTCACTGCTCTCCCCGCCCATCACACCCGCCAGGCCAAGCGCCTTTTCAGGATCGGCGATCACGGTCATGGCGGGTTCGAGAGCGCGCGCCTGGCCGTCAAGCGTCATGAGCGCTTCCTCTCTCTGCGCGTCGCGGACTATGATGCGCCCGCCCGCTATCGCGTCATAGTCAAACGCATGCAGCGGCTGCCCCCATTCAAACATGACATAATTGGTAATATCGACGATGTTGTTGATGGGCCGAACGCCGACCGCGAGCAGCCGCGTTTGCATCCATAGGGGCGAAGGGCGCAAAGACAAGCCGGAGACCACCTGAGCTGAGTATGCCATACACCTGTCCGTCGCGACCTCCACGGTTAACGGCAGCTTCTCCTGCGGCGGCGTCCGCAGTTCAGGCGCCTGCATGCTGACTTTGCGGCTGTACAGCGCCGCAACCTCATAGGCCACTCCGCGCAGGGACAGGCAATCGCTGCGGTTCGGAGTCAGTTCCAGTTCCATGACCATGTCGCTGAGTTCCAGGTATTCGACGATGCTCTCGCCCACCGGCGCGTCGGCGGGCAGGACGAAGATGCCCGTTGTCTGATCCCTGGGCAGCAGCCGCACATCAAGACCCAGTTCAGACGCGGAACAGATCATGCCTTCCGAGGCTACCCCGCGCAGCGTGGATTTTCCAATGGGGCCCTGCGGCAGCCGCGCCCCGACCAGAGCGACAGGCACCCGCTGACCTGCGGCAACATTGGCCGCCCCGCAGACAATGGTCAGATCCGCCGCCGCGCCGACGGCGACCGTGCAAACACGCAGCCGATCCGCGTTTGGGTGCTGATCCGCAGACTTGACATGCCCGACGACAACATTCTCTATGCCCGTTGCCACAGGCGCCAGATATTCAACTGGAATCCCCGCGTTTGTCAAATCCTCCGCTACTTGTTTCGGAGTCAACCCCTGCAAATCCACGTATTGGGAGAGCCAGTTCCACGTAATTTTCATGTCGTCACCCCTAGCGCGTCAGCGTTGCGAACTGTTCAAGCAGACGTACATCGTTCAGGTAAAATTGCCGGATATCCTCCACTTGATAGGAGAGCATGGCGATGCGTTCGACGCCCATGCCGATGGCGAATCCCGTGAGTGAGCCTGCATCGTATCCACCCGCTTCCAGCACATGCGGATGAACCATGCCGCAACCAAGTATTTCGATCCAGCCCGTCTGCTTGCACGTCGAACAGCCATCGCCGTGGCAGTAGATACAGCGGATGTCCATTTCGGCGCTCGGTTCGGTGAAGGGAAAGAAACTCGGGCGCAAACGGATCTCCTGATCGGCGCCAAACAACTCGCGGGCAAACTGCACCAGTATTCCTTTCAGGTCGCTCATCCGGATCCCGTGGTCCACGACCAGCGCCTCAATCTGCATGAAGGCGTGGGAATGCGTCGCGTCGTCATCATCCCGTCTGTACACACGGCCCGGCACCACGATCCGAATCGGCGTCTCAGGACACCTGCGTTCCAGCGTGCGTGCCTGCACAGGCGATGTATGCGTCCGCAAAAGAATCTCGTCTGTCAAGTAAAATGTGTCCTGCATGTCCCTGGCCGGATGATCCTTGGGCAGATTGAGCGCTTCGAAGTTGTAGCGGTCAAGTTCCACTTCGGGACCGTCCTCCACCGTAAACCCGAAGCCGACAAAGATATCTTCAATCCGCCGGATGACCTTGCGGAGCGGATGTTCAGCGCCAAGATAAGAAATGCGCCCCGCAAGTGTCACGTCGATGGTCTCAGCCTGCTCTCGCAGCGTCGCCTGATGACTGTCCAATTCCGCCTTGCGCGCGGCGAACGCTTCTTCGAGAACGGCCCGAACCTGGTTGGCGTACTGTCCAACGACAGGCCGCTCCTCCGCAGACAGCGTCGCCATCCCTCTCAACACAGTCGCCAACTCGCCTTTTTTGCCCAGATATTCAACACGCCACGCTTCGAGATCCGAATGTTCGAGACGCGACAACGCTTCGTCGCGCAGGGCCAACAGTTTGTCCTTCAAGCCTTCTCCACTCCGTTCTGTGTGTCCTTCAACCCGTATGGGCAACGCCGTTTCGTATGCCTTTCAAGCTGCTCCATTCCGTTTCGTGTGTCAGTAAGCCTCTGAACTCTGGAGTCCGATCCCGCATCGTGTGTCTTTCGCCGTATTCAGCTATTCAGCCATTTGCGTCAGAAAGCACAAAAAAAGCCTTCGCCAAGGGACGAAAACTTCGTGGTACCACCCTTATTCGGAAGCTCTGCCATCATCATCGCCCACGCCAAATGCGCGTACGCTATATGGGCCGCCGCCATGGGCGCTTCCCTCATGCATCCCTGTAACGCGGGATCTACGGATCTGCCTACTGCCCGTTCAGCACATCGCCTCGCGAGTGAACTTCCCCTGGCGCCGCATGCGGCGCGCTTTCAGTCACGGCGCGCCATCCCTTGTACAAGGGCAAGCCAAGGTACTCTCTCGGTCATCGGTTTCCACCATGATACAGCATGCGCGCCTCTCCCGCAACCCTGCAACCCCGCAACCCCGCAACCCCGCAACCCCGCAACCCTGCAACCCTGCAACCCTGCAACCCTGCAACCCTGCAACCCTGCAACCCTGCAACCCTGCAACCCTGCAATCCTGCACATCTGCACCCTCTGTTCTCTCCTGTTCTTCTGTTCCCGCCAATCCACCCTATATCAAGCGTCACTGTGTCCAAGCATTGATCCGCAACCCTCGAACCCGCTCAAACTCCCGTGTGTTGTTCGTCACCAACACCACATCGAGCGACAGCGCATGTGCGGCGATAAGTGTGTCAAGCGGACCGAGAGGCCGTACCTGAGCCTCTGATTCCGCCCATATGCGCCCGTACACAACTGTCGCATCCACCATGAATCCGCAATGTCGAATGGCAAGAGGAACGCTTCCAGCGCGACCTGATTTCGTTCCTTTTGAACGCTTTTCGCGACGCCGTATTGCAACTCTGCGACAGTGATTACGGAAACACCGAGTTCTCCGGTGCGAAATGCGCGCATCCGGTTCACCAGCGTCTCTGACCGCCCTTTGATCACGCTTTAGCGCCTAACCTCTTCCTTCAGGGAGAGGTTAGGCGCGTCACTGCGGTGTTCTTTGGTTTTCAATATACTGCCGAATCATCGACAGTGGCGCACCGCCGCAACTTCCGGCAAAGTAGCTGGGAGACCAGAGATGCCCGCCCCATAGTTTCTGACGGATCTCCGGATAGTTCTTCTGCCGAATGAGGCGGCTGGAGACGCCTTTCAGGCTGTTGACCAAAGTGGAAATCGCCACCTTGGGCGGATCATTGACCAGCAGATGCACATGGTCATCTTCTCCGTCGAACTCCACCAGTTCAGCTTCAAAATCGCGGCAGACGGAAGCCATGACCGGGCGCATGTCCTCCAGAATGGCTTTGGTAAATACACCGCTTCAAGAAAAAGAATCGGGACGAGGCTGGCCTTCGCTACCCGGACGCGAAGCAGATCAAACTCGATCTGACGACGAAAGACCAAGACGGTCGAAACGTCTTCCCGAAGGTGTTTGTGCCCAAGGTTGGCCGGGTCAAGTTTCGTCAGTCGCGTGATGTTGACGGAACCATCAAGAATGCGACGGTAACCTGGCGTGCGGGTCGCTGGTCCATCTCATTTCAAACTGAAATCGAGGTTCCCGATCCGGTCGTTCACCCGTTCCGATCCGAGGTTGGCATTGACCGCGGCGTGGTGCACCTTGCCGTCATCCGATGAATTTGCCGTTCCACAGAGCCAAAAAAGTCGCCCGTTCTGCGCTCCTGTTTTCTCGCCAGCATCTCTCCACACAATCACGAGATTTGCTGACGTCGTGACCAAATAGCCCATCGTAGATCAGCTCAACGTCGTTGCACGCCATCTTGCAAATTGGGTGGATGAACCCATATCGCCGTCTCTCGGTTCCAATCATTCCCTGAATTGAAGACTCTGCAAACGCCATAATTCTTCTGTCACAATCGTTTAATCGGACAAAATCTTGTCTTTGCACATATTCACCTGTTCGATCATGTGCCCGATATTGCCTTCACCTGCGTACAAGGACAGATCAAAGAAGTCATGATTCAATTCAGACCAATACAGCTTGTTTTCATCGCCTGATACGACTACATCACGCTTTAATTTTCCAACGTAGACTTCAACATAACAATTCTGCTGGTAATATTTGAAATCCATGAGATGATGCAAAACGATATCGTCGTTGGAAATGCTGGTTTCCTCAAGTAACTCTCTGTAGGCGGCTTCTATACCTGTTTCTCCGTTCTCAATCTTTCCCCCAACCAAATTGCTCAACCCTTTGTACGGGTCTTTTAACCGTTTGCACATGAGCAGTTGTTCCATGCTCCTGTTGTAAACCATAAGAACATTGTATCCCTGCATCTCGTTGCCCCCGCGTTTTGCTCATTGTTAAACGCTTCTGTCCGTTAATCAAAATGTCCGACAAGCTCCACCTGGGTATTGTCCTTCAAAACCAATAGTTTGTCTTGATATTGGCGCAGGATGCTAAGGATTTCTGGTTTGCTTTCTCGCTCAAAACTGGCATTCCAGACAAACATCATCTTGAACATCCGAATGGTTGGCCTGTAGTTTGACTTTTCCATTCCTAATTTCTGTAGGATGAACCGTTTTACAATTCTCACTACCCGTTTATGATAGCCCACATCCAAAAATATGATCAAGTCAGCTTTCTGAAAGCCTTCGAGGACCCATTTATGATGAGCGCCTTCAATAATCCAGGTATCGGAGTTGACTATTTCCGCAAGATATTCGTCTCTCTCTTCATCACTTCTTCTTATGTCGCCAGACTTAGACCGCTTCCGCACAACATTGTCCAATTCGTAGTGCGGCACATTTAATTTAACCGAAAGGGTCTTGGCCAGTGTTGTTTTTCCGCTTCCCACAGACCCAATGATGTGTATTCTGGCTGGATAGCCATTGTTGAACAAGACCATCACCAGTTCACCCCCACAGGGACTGGAAGTCATAATGTGTTCTACTGCCCGAAAGCGACACAGCCCATAAAAAGGAATGCACCCGCTGAGCGTTGCATACAACTGCTCCGTCTCCGATTTCGCGAAACCCATGT